>JBGOTQ010000018.1:0-40197 GCA_041476565.1 Terriglobia bacterium
GCTCCGGAGCAATGACCCTGGCGGAACTGACGGTAGCTGGTAAAGCAGCCATCCTGGTGCCTTTCCCTATGGCAGCAGACAATCACCAGCAACGGAATGCCGAAGCGATGGCACGGGCCGGTGCTGCCGAGATGATCTTGCAGCCTGACCTTTCCGGAAAGCGAGTGGCCGAACGAATTACATTTTTCCTCGAGCACCGGCAGGCACTCCGACAGATGGAACAGAAGAGCCGGGAGTTGGGGCGCCCTGATGCAGTCGAGCAAATCGTGCGTTTGATGGAAGAGTTAATCCATGTTTAGGAAGATCCAGAAGATTCATCTGGTTGGAATCGGTGGAGTGGGAATGAGCGGGATTGCTGAGGTTCTGTTAAACCGTGGCTATTCCGTCTCAGGGTCGGATATCAAATTGTCCTCAATCACTCAACGGCTGGTGGCATTGGGGGCAACAATCCTGGAGGGGCACCGGGAGGAGAACCTGGGCAATGCGGATGTGGTGGTCCTTTCTTCAGCCATCAAGCCAGATAATCCCGAGGTCATTGAGGCCAGGCGCCACCACATCCCAATTATCCCCAGGGCAGAGATGCTGGCAGAATTGATGCGCCTGAAATACGGAATCACCATTGCTGGGACTCACGGGAAGACCACCACCACCTCCATGGTCGCCACGGTGCTTCAACACGCAGAGATGGATCCGACAGTTGTCGTCGGCGGGCGGCTCAATTCACTGGGGAGTAATGCCAAGCTTGGGACCGGAGAATTCATGGTCGTAGAAGCAGATGAAAGTGATCGCTCTTTTCTAATGCTCACACCGACCGTAGCGGTAGTCACCAATATTGACGAAGATCATATGGAGAGCTACCGGGGGCTTGACGACCTGAAGCAGGCGTTTCTGCAGTTCGTCAACAAAGTCCCGTTTTATGGCGCCGCCATCCTCTGCAAGGATGACCCCAACATTAGTTCGATCTTGCCCGCTGTTAAGCGCCGCGTCCTGACTTATGGCTTCAGTCCCCAGGCTGACCTTCAGATTATCAATACCTGCCAGCAAGGTTCACAGTCGCAGTTCAAGTTGAGCCTTCGAAATAAGGAATTCGGCAGTTTTCTTGTCAAAGTTCCAGGCAAACACAACGTTTTAAATGCGGCTGCAGCTGTGGCCGTTGGTATTGACCTCGAGATTCCGGCAGACAATCTACGAGAGGCATTGGAAAGCTTCGTCGGGGCAGATCGTCGGTTTCAAATTAAGGGTCAAGCCAGAGGTGTCACTGTCGTTGACGATTATGCCCACCATCCAACCGAGGTTCTGACAACACTGGAGGGGGCGCGAAACCTCGGACGCCAACGGCTTTATGTGGTCTTCCAGCCGCACCGCTATTCTCGAACCCAGTATTGCTTCGAAAACTTCTCTCGTTGTTTTGAATTGGCTGACGTCCTCATTCTTTCTGACATCTATCCCGCCGGAGAGGAATCGATTGAAGGGGTGAATTCGGCCAACTTGGTAGAGTCCATTCGGCAACATGGCCACAAGAATGTTCGCTACGTTGGAGGTTTAGATGAAATCGTCAGTTTGGTGGAGAAAGAGTTGGTTCCAGGCGACCTTTTCATGACAATGGGGGCTGGGAACGTCTGGAGAGTCGGTGAGGAGTTGTTGAAAAGACTTAGGTGAGCGCCATGGAGAAGAGAATCGTTGAGTATGGGCCGGAACGTGCCAGCTCCATCCTGGCCAAGCAGAAGTCGCGGGAGATTAGCAAACTTCAAGCCTATTGGAGGCGCCTGGTCCTAATTGTGCGGTGGGGGCTGGCCGGCTCCCTCTTGCTGGGGGTAATTGGTGGTTGCCTCCTGGTTCGACATTTTTTGATGCACTCCCCCCGATTGAACGTAACCGTCAAGAAGATTCAGGGACTCCATTACGTCTCGGAAAGCCAGGTCCAATTAAAACTCTCAGAGTTCGAAAACCGAAACCGAAACCTGTTCTGTCTGGACCTGGATGAAATCAGGAGGTCGATTGAACAGATTCCTTGGGTTAATGTAGTTGTTGTGTATCGTACATTTCCAGACAGGCTCACGATCGACATCAAGGAGCGGCGGCCCATCGCCTTCGCCAAGGTGGATGCCGCCACCCTGCTGGTTGACGAGGAGGGCGTGCTCCTGGAGAGGAGCCCCGAGGTGAGAACGCAATTCGACTTTCCAGTAATCGTTGGATTGGAACCCGGTTTCGATCCGGAGATCCTGGCCCGAAACCGCCAGCGGCTCCTGCTTTATGAAGGCCTGATCCAATCCCTGGATGAAAATGGAGCCAGTTTGAGCAAAGACCTTTCGGAAATTTACCTTCAGGATCCAGACAATGTATCGGTCATCCTGAACGACGATACGGTGTTGGTTCACTTGGGGAAAACTGACTTTCAGCAGAAGTTCCGCCATTACCTGGCCATGGGCAAAGACTTGAAACAAAAGTATCCGAAGCTGGATTCAGTCGATCTGCGCTTCCAAAGCCAGATTATCGTAAACTCAGTTCCCGGAGAAATCGCTGCAGGAACGGAAAACCACCGCCCTGGCACAGGCTCCACGCCACTGGCACCGCGTCGGGATTGATCGGTGACATGCTTCTGATCTTTGGCTATAATCGCCTTTCGAAACATGTTTTGTGGAGGAGCTGTTGGGTAAGAAAGGCAAATATTTCGTCGGACTGGATGTCGGGACCACGAAGACTTGTGTTCTGATTTGTGAACTGAATACAGGGCGATTGGAAGTGCGGGGAGTTGGTTGGGCCGAATCCAGAGGCCTGCGCAAGGGAGTGGTCGTCAATCTGGACGGAGCGGTCAGCTCCATCAAGAAAGCCGTCGAGGAAGCTGAAAAGAAGGCGGGAGTCGCGGTGGAATCGGCATACGTCGGGCTGTCGGGGTCTCACATTAAGAGTTTCAACCGCAGTGGTGCTGTGGCCATTACTTCGGGCTCGCGCGAAATCGGCAAAGATGAAATCCGGCGCGTCATTCAGACAGCCAAGGCCGTTCCTCTCCAGAGTGATCGTGAGATCGTGCATGTGTTGCCACAGGAATTCGTAGTGGACGGCCAGGATGGAATTGGCGATCCCCTTGGGCTATTGGGAACGCGTCTGGAAGTGAATGTCCATATTGTGACCAGTTCGACGACGGCGGCCCAGAACATCGTGACCGCTGCCAATCGCAGCGGAATCATCGTGGCCGATACGGTTCTCGAGCAATTGGCCTCAGCAGAAAGCACCCTGACATCAGACGACAAAGAGCTGGGTGTGGCCCTGCTGGACATTGGCGGTGGCACCACTGAGTTGGCCGTTTTCACCCAGGGGGCGATTCGCCATACTTCCGTGCTCCCCCTTGGTGGAGATCAGATTACGAATGATATTGCGGTGGGGTTGCGGACCTCCATCCCGGAAGCCGAGCGGATTAAGCGGCAACATGGTTACTCTTTGTCCACCTTGATCTCGGAAGACCACACTTTTGAAGTGCCCAGCGTGGGCGGCCGGCTTCCCAAGACGATCAGCAAGAAGATCCTTTGCGAGATCATCCAGCCACGTGTTGAAGAAATCATGGGCCTGGTTCAGGAAGAAATTCGCCAGGCCGGTTTTGCCAAGTTGCTGGGTGCGGGATTGGTCATCACCGGCGGGACCGCCTTGCTACCCGGGTTGATTGAGATTGCGGAACAGATTTTCGACCTGCCGGTCCGACAAGGAAGGCCATTCGGCTTGGGTGATATGGGCGATGCCTTGAGCAGTCCCACCAACGCCACGGCAGTAGGACTGGTCCTCTATGGACACCGTACCCATTCTTACCGGTTTGCCAAGGCTCAAACGAACGGCAACCTTCTCGCCAAGATTCGAAATTGGTTTGGACGAAGCTGAAGGATTCGAGGTTCATCGGGACTTCGAGTGCAGGAGCCCGTACGAAACCACAAGAGAGTGTGTTTTTTTCCTTGAGTTTTCAGAATTAACCCACTATCTTGGGGTGAATGGAGTGTTTTAGGGTTCTAGGAACGTGGATGTCGGTCATAAGTAATGACTGGTCTATTCCATGATGATACTCATTAATACCGCTTCGACCCCCCCGGACAGGCCGTCTGTGGCGTTGGACATGAGGGGACGATTTTAAGGAGTCGACATGAATCTGGATAGTGCGAGCCAATCGATTAAATTCATATTGGATGAGGGACCACCCAACGGTGCAGTCATCAAAGTAATTGGGATCGGAGGCGGGGGGGGGAATGCAGTCAACCGCATGATTGATGCTCAAGTCGAAGGTGTTGAATTTATCGTAGCCAATACGGACCTGCAGGCGCTAAAAATGTCCAGAGCGGCGCTGCGAATTCAAATCGGCCAGAAGCTAACTAATGGTTTGGGGGCAGGGGCCAATCCGGAGATTGGACGCAAAGCCGCCCTGGAAGATACTGAGAAAATCATTGAAGTCCTGGAAGGGGCAGACATGGTGTTTGTCACCGCCGGGTTGGGGGGCGGCACAGGCACTGGAGCCGCCCCGATTATAGCCAGCCTGGCTGCCGAATTGGGAGCGCTCACGGTTGCCATTGTGACCAAACCGTTTGCATTTGAGGGCAAGAAGCGTGCCCAGCAAGCGGAGCAGGGTTTGCGGGAACTCAAGGAATGTGTCGACACGGTGATCACGATCCCCAACGAACGGCTGCTCGAAACGGTGCAGCGGGGAACCACCCTTTCCGAGGCTTTCCGCGTTGCCGACGACATCCTGCGGCAGGGTGTGCAGGGGATTTCCGATATCATTCAAATTCCGGGAATCATCAACGTCGATTTTGCCGACGTCAAGACTATTATGCAGGGCATGGGGATGGCGTTGATGGGGACCGGGACGGCCCGTGGCGAGAACAGGGCCGTGGAGGCAGCTCGCAAGGCCATTTCTTCACCGCTATTGGAAGAAGCCTCGATTCTGGGAGCCAGAGGGGTCCTCATCAATATCACCGGTGCTGGGAATCTCCTCCTCCACGAAGTAAGTGAAGCCGCGTCAATCGTCCATCAGGCGGCCGACCGTGAAGCCAATATCATTTTCGGGGCGGTCCTGGATGACAAAATGAGCGATGAAATCAAGATCACGGTGATTGCCACCGGTTTTGACCTGGGGAAGGAACGCGTGGATACTGACGGACAGGGTGATATGATCGGCGAGGCTAAGGCGACGGAAAACAGGATCGAACCTTATCCTATGGCTCATGCCGCTCGGGCCGGTTCGACCCTTTCCTCTCTGCCGGACCCCTCCCCGACTGGTGGAAATGGGGACAGGGTTGAACCCGAACCGTTGGCTTTTGAGGGAAAGAATTTCGACAAGAACGATCTGGAGGTCCCCGCATTCCTCAGAAGAAGGATGACTGAATAAACAGGGCACGAATCTCCATAACTGAGGCTAACCCATTCACGGTTAGCCTTTTTCTTTTGGCTCCGATGAATGAACAACAGAACCGGGTGCATATCACCGCCTCCGTCTTTGAGCAAATTCTCCATCACGCGCGTCAAGAGGCGCCGAGGGAATGCTGCGGACTCTTGACCGGAGAAGGCCGCACCATCAGCCATAGCCATCCAGCGACAAATATCCTTAGGAGCGAGGTTCAATACTCAATAGATCCGAAGGAACTCTTCCAGTTCTTCAGAGAGCTTCGTTCATCTCGGCAATTTCACCTGGGAATCTACCACTCCCATCCGTCATCTGAAGCTTATCCCTCCCGGACCGATATCGAACAGGCATTCTATCCGCATTGCAGCTACTTGATTGTCTCCTTGAAGAACCCTGCAGCCCCTAACCTTCGCGCTTTTCGAATCGTTGGGAAGGAGGTCACTGAACTGGAATTGCAGACGGTGTCCTGAGTAGTCCTGACAGCAGAGTCTCAATAGAGGAAAAGGGTACTTGAAAATTCGCAAAGCTACCGCGAAGGACGCTGAGAGCATTTGCCGGATGCACACTGCCTCGATCAGAGAGTTGTGCAAATCGCACTATACTCAGGGACAGATCGAGGAGTGGACCGATGCATTAAGGCCAGATCGGTACGTTGCTGCTATGGAACTCTTCGAGTTCATGGTGGCTGAGGTTGAAGGGGAGATCCTGGGTTTGTGCGTTCTTGACCTTGACAACGCGGAGTTGAACGCTCTCTACGTCGCGCCCTGGACAATCGGGAAAGGGATAGGGAGGGAACTGATGGCTGTCGCCGAGGAACTGGCCCGCAAACGAGGCTTGGCACAGTTGTGGCTCAGAGCCACATTAAATTCAGTCTCCTTCTACGAAGGAGTTGGCTATGTGTGCCTGGAGCCGTCAGTCCATCCGCTTCCAAGCGGGATGGCACTCCCGTGTACGAGGATGAAGAAATTATTACCTCCCGGGTTGAAACCGCTTGATTAAGACCCAAGCTCGATGTTGGCGACCTGCACCAGCCGTAGTACTTAGACGGGCTTGTTGACCGGCACATCCACGAGGCCGCACACGAGAAATTGAGATAGAATGGGCAACTGAGAAGCAAGTTTTGCTAGGCCGTCACTGAGGCTTTCTTAGGAGTTTTGTTGCATGCAATATTTCCTGACGGGGGCAACCGGGTTTATTGGGGGTCACGTTGCCAGGCAATTAATTGCGGGTGGTCACCAGGTAAGGGCCCTGGTGCGGAGTCCTTCCAAGGCAGAAGGACTCGCCCGGCTTGGAGTCATCCTCTACCCCGGAGATATCGTTGACAAAAAAAGCATGCGCAAAGCCATAAAGGGAGTGGACGGGATCTTCCATCTGGCTGCATGGTACAAGGTGGGTGCCAGGGACAAAAGCCAGGCAGAATCTATTAATGTCGACGGTACTCGAAATGTACTCGAGTTGATGGCTGAGTTGGAAATCCCCAAGGGACTCTATACCAGCACTCTGGCAGTCTTCTCAGACACGGGTGGAAGGCTCGTGGATGAAAGCTACCACCATGAAGGGCCCTGGCTCAGTGAGTACGACCGTACCAAATGGCTGGCTCACTATAACGTCGCCTCGCCCATGATTAAGAATGGCTTACCCCTTGTCATTGTCCAACCGGGTGTAGTCTATGGACCTGATGACCCAAGCCCTGTAGGCGAAGCGATACGCCAGTACCTTTGTGGCCGGCTTCCTGTGGTCCCCCGGAAGACGGCATTCTGTTGGGCACACGTTACAGACACTGCCCGAGGGCATCTTCTAGCCATGGAGCATGGGCGAATAGGGGAAAGTTACATAATTGCAGGGCCTAAGCACACATTCCAGGAAACCTTTGAGATTGCGGAAAGGATCACCGGCATCAAAGCTCCTAGGCTTCATATCTCACCGGCCGTGATGAAAGTATTGGCGGGGATCATGAGTGTGATCGGTGCGGTGATCCCTTTGCCGGATGCTTACACGGCCGAGAGCCTGCGGGTTGTGGCTGGGGTCACCTATTTGGGTGACAACACAAAAGCCAGGCGGGAACTAGGATTTCAGCCCCGATCGCTGGTGGAAGGGCTTCAGGAGACGCTGGTCTACGAAATGAAGAAGCTGGGTCTCCCACTCCCACAGGTGTCTCTCTTATGAAAATGTACGCTTGAAGGTGGGCGCCGCGCTGCGCGACCGCTGTCGCTCCGTCGCGGTGATTCCTTCCGGCATTGAAAAGCCGCGGACCTAGAAATCAGGTCCTCGCTACCACTAACAAAGCACATTTTCATCGGCAGTGGCGCACTAAACTAGGGTAGTTCGATGAGTGATACAAACAGATCAGTTATCACCTTGACTACTGATTTTGGCTGGGAAGACCCCTATGTGGGGATTGTGAAGGGAGTGATCCTCGGCATTGCTCCAGGTGCGGTAATCATAGATCTGACTCATGGCATTTCCTCTCACGACGTTATGGAAGCCGCCCTGGTTCTGGAATCCAGTTGTCGCTATTTCCCTGAAGGCAGCATCCATGTGGTCGTGGTTGATCCTGGCGTAGGGACTGAACGGCGTCCCTTGATGGCCACCACGGGTCGCTACTCATTCGTGGGGCCTGACAATGGGGTCCTCAGCCCTGTCCTGTCCCGGGAGAGTCCCTATCGCGTTTATCATCTCACTGAACAACGCTACTTTTTGGACCCTGTCAGCAGCACTTTTCATGGACGGGATATTTTCGCTCCCGTGGCGGCTTGGTTATTCCGGGGCACCTCGCCAGCTCAAATGGGAGAGGAAGTCTCTTCGATGATGGAACTCCGGATTCCAGAGGTGAGGCAGGTGGCCTGGAATCTCTGGGCTGCAACAGTTCTGAGAGTTGACAAATTCGGGAATCTAATCACCAACGTCGGGAAACCGGAATATGCGGCTGTTCTTGGGTCCCGGACGTTCTTCCAACTCCGGTTCGGCCAGCACATAGTCACCCGTCTGAGAGATTCGTATGGTGCTGCGCCAAGCGGAGAATTATTTGCCATTTGGGGGAGTTCCGGATGGCTGGAAATTTCATCTAACCAGGCTTCGGCTGCCGAATTAATTGGAGTCCGGGAAAACCAGGAGTTCACGATCGAGATTCTTTCAGTTCCATAGCTTGGAGTTTCGGATTCAAGCTCTCACGGAGACCATCTCCCAGGAAGTTAAAAGAAAGCACAGCCAGCATCGTCGCCAGTCCGGGAAACAGGACAAGATAGGGAGCATCAAACAGATGGCTGCGCCCGTCATTCAGCATGGTTCCCCAACTGGGCATTGGTGGGGGCACTCCCAAACCCAGGAAGCTCAGAGACGCTTCAGCCAGGATGGCCCCTGCCATGCCAATGCTGGCTTGTACCAGGACTGGTTGAATGATGTTAGGGATCACATGATGAATTATGATTCGGCCGTCTGAGGCTCCCAACGACCGGGCCGCGCGAACAAAATCGAGTTCTTTGACTTTTAGGACCTGTCCACGAACCAGTCGGGCATATCCAACCCAGCCGACAGCGACTAGGGCCAGAATCAGCTTCCCTAATCCCGGCCCCCAGAAGGCAACCAGTGCAATGGCCAGGAGAATACCCGGAAAGGCCATGAGAACATCTACTATTCGCATAGTGATCTCCTCCAGCCACCGTCCGTAGTATCCGGCCAGGCAACCTACTGCGAGTCCAAAGGTCGAAGAAAAAAGAACCACTGACAACCCGACCAGCATTGATATTCTTGTCCCGTAGAGAATCCTGGAAAGAACATCCCTGCCCAATTCATCCGTCCCAAGCCAATGAGCCGAGGATGGCCCAATCAGCCGTTCCGGCAGGCGCTGTTCGTCGTACGAATAAGGACAAAGTACTGGGGCGAAGAGGGCCAGCAGGATTAAGAGTAAAGCGGCGGCACTGCCCGCCGAGGCCAGGGTGTTGGCCCGGGCAGGACGCAAAGCTGAGATCACTGAAAAGAGTAGCTTCATCAATACCTGATGCGCGGGTCCAGAAAACTATAAAACAGGTCAGTCAGTATGTTGACTACCACATAAGTACAGGCAATCATCAAAATGCATCCTTGGACCAGCGGATAATCCCGGGAATTGATGGCCTGTATGGTCAAGCGGCCGATGCCGGGCCATGAGAATATCGTTTCCGTGATGATGGCCCCGGCCAGCAAAGTTCCAAACTGTAGCCCAATGACAGTCACCACAGGAATCAATCCATTCTTCAAAGCGTGTTTGAAGAGGACCTTGAATTCAGAGAGGCCCTTGGCCCGGGCCGTCATGATGTATTCTTCCTGGAGCTCCTCAATCATTCCCGCACGTACCATACGCGTGAGGATCGCAGACAAGGAGGCGCCCAGTGTCAATGCAGGCAGAACATAGTGGCTTGGCCCACCACGTCCGGAGACGGGCAGCCAGCCGAGTACGATCGAGAAGAAGATGATCGCGATGGGACCTGATGCGAAACTGGGCAAAGAGATACCCAGCAGGGTCACCGAGGTGATGAAACGGTCCACCCATTGCCCGGCTCGAGTTGCGGCCAATACACCAGCTGGAATGGCTATAAATACGGCCACCACCAGGCTCAGTAGGGCTAGTTCCACCGTGGCCGGATAACGTTCGGCGATCACGCCAGAAACGGGTTCACCAAAGCGGAATGAGGTTCCCAAGTCCCCTTTTACCAGGCCCAGAACGTAAGCACAATATTGAGTCCAGACAGGCCGATCCAGTCCCAGCCGTTGTCGGAGTTGCTCGACGTCGCTGGTTTGTGCCCCTTCGCCCAACATAATCTGCACGGGATCTCCGGGGACAAGGTGGATGAGGGAGAAGACCAGGGACACCACCCCCCACAGAACCAGAAGTGAAAGAAGCAAACGCCGCAGCAGATATCGAGCCACCATCTCAATATACCCATGCCCGAAGAGAGCGGGCAAGCAAAATCGGGCTGATGCAGTTGAAAGTTCGGCCGGATTAATATCCAGAATATGCATCTCTGTGCCGGTCTGTGAAACGTGCAGACTCATCGAGCCACTTGGAGAGCCCTCCCGGTGGACATTACGGGTGCAATCAAAAGTGACGTACAAAGCGGGAGCAGCGAAACTCTGGCCTGAAAGGCCAGAATTGCTCAGCCCAGGGCAGAGCGAGTGTCTGGGCTCTGCTATCTTGGCCTTTCAGGACAGCTGAGAAGTTGCTAGATCGCCGAGAAACCCTGACCCAGCTTTTCCGTTGAACGTCACTTTTGATTGCACACGACTTTACCTATGGGATGCCTGAGTAGTATAGTCCTCTCTGCCTTTACGACTCTCCTTGGAGAAGCCTGTGAGGCGAAATTCGCTAGTTTACTAGGAGTGTACATGGCGCATCGAGTTTGCCCCTGGTGGCTTGGTTACCTCCTCACCAGCCGTCTCAGGCGTTTAGTTCACGACCCAATGAAGATCCTTGGGCCGTTTGTTGACCAGGGCATGACCGTTCTCGAGCCGGGCTCAGGAATGGGATTCTTCACGTTGGACCTGGCGCGCCTCGTTGGCTCGAAGGGTCGGGTTATTGCCGTCGATGTCCAACCCAGGATGCTGGAGGGACTCCGGCGTCGGGCCGCGAAGGCAGGTTTGCTCGACCGAATCAGCCTCAGACCAGCGCAGGGCGACCGAATGGGAGTGGATGAACTCGAAGGCGCCATCGACTTTGTTCTTGCCTTTGCGGTAGTCCACGAACTCCCAGATCCCAGAGGTTTCTTCGTTGAATCATACCGCTTGTTGAAACCAGGATGCAGGCTCTTGTTCGCGGAACCACGCGGCCATGTGCGGCCAGGTGATTTTTCTGCCACGCTGGAAATGGCGGAAAGCATGGGGCTCCGCATCGAATCGCGGCTCTCCGTCCCACGGAGTTGGTCAGCAGTTCTTGTGAAAAGCAACCGGTGACTCCCACTTTGGACGCAGTACCCAGGCAGATAAATGCCACACAAAGAACCATCGGAGAAGATCAAATGAAGAAACTCGGTCTGATGCTCTTGTTGTTCATACTCAGGTCCATGGAAATCCACCCAGCTTCATTGACCTTGAAATTCTACGATGCAGTCGGCAACCAACTTACATTGCCTCAAGTTCAGGCTGCCATGAAGGGAAATGCCGTGAGAACGTCAGATGCCTGGGTGACAAGCGACAGCCTGAAAATGGTGGATTGGAATCCCATCGAGTCCGCCGGCTCATTGACTATCCCGATACCGCCGGGGAATCCGGCTTTCACAATCACCTGGCCAACAGCCACTCATGGGTATAGCTATTGGATTATGGATAACCAGGGGAAAGGGTTTAGTGCGATTGAGTCTGTGGTTGTGAGTCTGCAGATGGCCCAAGACTGCAAACGACACCTTGATCAGGCATTGGCAGCTCCGATGAGGGCTGATTATGTCCATTCGTCAACTTTTGACGCGTATTATGATCGTGCAACGGTCCATATCGCTGCTGCCAATGGAAGTTCAGAGGACTCTGTGAAGGGCAAGGAAGGTCTGGTTGCAATGGATGACCTCCTGATGGCTTATGAAACTCTATTTAGGGAGCATGGTCCCAAATACGCGAGCGCCAACAGGGCAACCTGTTATCCCCAGGTTGGTGTGACATTTGAGGACATCAAACATTACCAGGCAGAAATCGACAACCTTTGGGATCAGGCTGGCGATTATGGGGTGATCCGATTTGTGTTCTCGAATCACAAGAATCCCTCTTATTGGACCGACGCAGTTAACTATGCGCACAAGAAAGGCTTGAAAATCCTTGGGCAACCCGTAGACAGCTCAGCTGATGCGGCTTTATCCAAGTCTCAGTACGTCGCCCTGTTTAAAGCGTTTGTCAATGCTTTTGCTGCCCAAGTCGATTACTGGGAAGTCGGTAACGAGGTTTCTGGCGAATGGCTGAGTCAGGACATTGACCAAAGGATTGCTGAATGTGCCAGCTGGGCTAAACACTCCAAGGGAGTCATGACAGAGCTTTGTGTGTTCTGGCAGATCAGCACTTACGACCATCGTGCTGCTCCTGGTCACGATCTATTTACCTGGATATCCAGCAAGCTCCCGAAGGCGGTTAGAGATGATATGGATATTGTCACTTTGTCAGTCTATCCCGAAATGGCCCCTTTCGGGGGATATGCGATGGATCTGGCCATGCAGAGACTTCGCGAGGAATTCCCAACCCAGAGGCTCGCTTTAGGAGAATTGGGTTACTGGATCAAAGGACAGAGACATTACTGGAATTACAGTCAAGATGATCCTCTCGGCGGCGCCAAGCACAAGGTTGCCGAGACCTACTACAACGCTTTATTTGATTTTCGCAACTCTGTTGGATTTGCAGGTTGGTGGTGTTATAGCCGATCTTCTTCGGGTTATGACTGGGATCCCGCCATGGACGCGATCATTCACAACTTGAAACTCAGCCTTGATGCTCAGTCTGTACCGACTGCGGCTGTAACACCGACTGCGACTTTGCCCTCAAAATGAATTGGCACCTTGCATTCGTAGCGGGCCTTCGCAAAGGCACGAAAGGCTCACGACGAACCGTCATAGTGCAACTCGGTAATTGCATTTAGGTAAACCCCCGGTTCTGTCGGGAGACTCCAGAAGTTCGACTTTTGCAGGATTTGTCATGGAGGTTGCCCCGCTGGGCAAGCCAGCTCCGTCAGGAGCGGTCTGTTTGTAGAGAAAGAGTGTTTTTTTGTTGATGCAACTCCGGAGGAGTGACCTATAGAGGAGGACCCCCACAGGGACAGGACGCTCCTCCGGAGCTCAAGCAGGTCAATTGAGAGGGACCGCTTTGAGCGGTTCACAAATCCAGGCCTTCAGCTTTGCCGGAGGTTTTATGACTCACGAGCAGGGAAAATCATTCTGAAAGCAGCGCACGAGCCTCCCATCAGATGATGACAGCCAGCTCATGTAAATACTCGACGAAGGAGTATACCGCGCCGCTCATACCCTGGATCTTCGGGTTCGTCGACTCGATGACGTAATACTCATCCGGCGCGGCGTGCCGCTTCCGCGATCATTGTCTTTTCGGGTCCGGAGAGTGGGCGTGCCTTATCGGCAAAACCCTCAATGGCGGGGTCATTGCCATCGGGCGAGACCAGCGTTACGAGCGCCTGTACAAGGTGCCACGCCGGGCTGTCCACCCGTGCCTTGTTGCTCGAGTGGATGTCGTGGCGTGGTCCACGACCCCAGCGTTCACCGCTTGCAACGAGCTCGAGCTCGATAACTCCCTTGGCGCCGAGGGTGAGGGTCACCTCACCGTCGAGCCCTTGCGCCGCCGAGGGCATCATGATCCCCATACACTGCCCGAGAGCAGCCTGTACCTCCGGTCGGCGCACGATCTGGGGAAAGTGCGGCGAGCCGATTTCCTCCTCACCCTCCGCCACAAACACCAGGTTCACAGGGAGCTTCCGGCCCGCGCCGTGGATAGCGTGGAGCGCAGCGAGGAGCATAGCCTGTGGGCCCTTCTGATTCACGGCACCTCGGCCCATGAGCACCTTTCCGAGCCCAGGCCTCTCGATGAGTGCGGCCTCCCAGGGCGGCGACGACCACTCCGCCGGATCCACCTGTTTCACGTCGTACATGAAGTACAGCCCAACAGTGCGGGGAGCGCCGGCATCAAGCGTGGCGAAGATGCCGGGCTGGCCGTCGGTGGGCACCTTCGTGACCGCGCCGAATCCCGCCTCGCGGAGGAGGCTCATCGTGAGGTCGCAGCCTTCGGTCATACCCTTGTTCTCGGCAGCGATCGACGGTTGCCGGACCCACTCCTGCAGGCGCCGCACGGCCTCGTCGTGGCGCTTCTCGATCTCTGCGCGAATGGTCTCGAGCTCCCGTACATCCGCCCTCCTGAATTGGAGACCCTCCACTTGCCGCCAGAGGCGGAAAATGGTTGGACGTAGATTTGATCTTCGCCTAACTCATCGGATTTGTACGCCACCCATCGGTCATCGGGCGAGAACTGGCCCTGGGTCTCATTGAACTCAGTCTGCAGCAACAACACCGGCTTGTGATCCCCTGTCATGGGCAGGAGCCACAGGTCAGATTTAGTTTTCGCATCGAAGTCTTCGTAAACAATGAACCGCCCATCGTGGGACCAGTCCAGAGGGATGGGTGGATAAGATTTGCCCTCCAATACAAGCTCCTCCTTGCTGGTGCCGCTCGTGTCCTTTTGATAAACAAGCTGATTGCCCTCACGAGACGAACGGAACGCGATGTGGCTCCCATCCGGCGACCAGAACGGAAATTGGGCTCCCTCGGTTCCAGGCAACGCCTGACCATTAAGCCAGTTCAACGCACGAACCAGGAGTTGAGACCTGTTGCCCACAGTCCCAGGTATGGCCAGGTAGCGGCCATCGGGCGAGACAGACACGGAACTGACCGCTGCCCTATCCGGCACCTGAAAGGAAAATCGGACCTGCTGCGGTTCGGGCTGTACTTCCCGGAAATGGAACAAAGCCACAAGCACGAGGGCTACGGAAAGAATTCCCGCTAAACTAGCCCAAGCTAGCCGCTCCCGACCCAAACGGCGCTGCTTTGTTGCTTCCTCTGGTTGCGTCTTCGCCTCGGCGATCCACTCCAACTCGCGCATCATGTCGTGGGCGTTTTGCCAGCGCTCCTCCGGATCCTTAGCCAGGCAGGTCTGTACTACCCGTTTCAGCGCCGGGGGTGCCAGCGGCTGCAACATGTGCATCGGCTTGGGTTCTGCCGCCAGAATCGCTGCGATTAAGCTGGCTTGGCTCTTGCCTTCGAAGGCTTGCTTGCCAGTGGCCATCTCGTACAGAATCGCTCCGAACGCAAAAATGTCGGTGCGGGCATCCGTCCCCTTGCCTTCCAGTTGCTCGGGCGCCATGTACTGCAAGGTCCCCACAATCGTGCCTTCTGCGGTTAAGGGTTGCATCGTCATTGTAGCTGCTATCCCTCCCGCGCTTGCTCCGCCAGGCCCCTTTACATCTCCAGCAAACGTCGCCAGTCCGAAGTCCAGCAGCTTGACCCCTGATCGAGTCAGCATGATGTTGCCGGGTTTCAGGTCCCGATGGACAAATCCCTGCCGATGCGCCTTGTCCAGCGCGTCAGCCATCTCGATGGCGTAGCGAAGCAACAACTCCGTCTTCAGGGGCCCTTGGGAGAGCCGTTTAGCCAGTGTTTCGCCTTCCAGGTACTCCATGACCAGAAAGTCCACGCCATCCTGCTGCCCCACGTCGTAGAGCGCGCAAATGTGGGGATGGCTCAAGCTGGCAATGGCTCGGGCTTCGCGCTCGAAGCGCTGTTTACGGACCGAATCATTGGAAAGATGCTGCGGTAGGATCTTGATCGCGACCGTGCGCTCCAGCCGTGTATCCCGAGCGCGATACACCTCGCCCATCCCGCCCGCCCCCAGCGGAGCCAGGATCTCTTACGGACCGAGTCGTGTGCCAGCTTGAAGCTTCATGGTGAATTTCCTGAAGATTGCCGCCTATGTTAGCACAACTGCCAATTCCGTTCCGAACGAGATTTGTAAGAGTGCTTCATGACCTTTTCAAGTTCACCACCGCGGATCAAAATGGCAGGGGTAGCCACGATGAATTCTTCCTCTGAATTCATCGTGGGCTTCCCATATGTGATCAAAAGCCCACGACAAACCAAAAGCGGTTTGTCGTGGCTACCAAAACTCGAATTTTCATGAAAGTGCCCCATGACCTTTTTCAGGTCACCACGACGTATGAAAATGGGGGCGTGAGGCCCTAAGCGATCATAGTGCAAGATCCAGCGGGGCATATTCGTCCACGTTCTCGTCGTCGTACTCGGAAGATTCTTTGTCGAGGCCCAGGACAACGACGAGGACAATTTTCAAGAGAGGTACTATTGTTAAGAGAACATTCAACGGGATCCCACTTGGCGGAAAGAAAGGTCTGATGCGGGCTAAGGATTGACCATGGGTTCAGTCGAGGATTCATTCAGACTCGAGGCGACGCTTGCTGGCGAATCCCAAGCGCTTTGGCTTATTTTTTCGATGGCTGCCAGCAATTCACGCACCTGAACTGGTTTAGACACATACGCGTCCATTCCTGCTTCCAGGCAACGTTCTCGATCGCCCCTCATCGCGTGTGCCGTCATGGCGATTATAGGGATATGTCCTCCTTCGATCTGTTCCCTCTCTCGAATCGCCGAGGTCGCTTCAAACCCGTTCATTTCCGGCATCTGGACGTCCATCAGGACCATGTCAAACTCCCTTTGCCTTAGCAGTTCCAAGGCTTCCTTGCCATTGACCGCGACTGTCACTTGATCGTTGTGTTTCGCCAGCAAACGCACCACAAGTTTCTGGTTGACGGGGTTGTCTTCGGCCAGCAGGATTTGAAGTGGGTCTCGGGTTTTCAAGGGCAGGCGGCGTTCGGCCTCAGCAGGGGGACGTTGCTTAACAGGCATGCGTTCAAGCAGTCTCAAAAGGGCTTCTCTCAGTTCCGCCTGTCGGACCGGCTTTGTCAAGTAAGCGGCTATTCCCAATTGGTGACAGCGCTCGACATCGCCTTTTTGGCGCGCCGAGGAGAGCATCATCATAGGTACGCCGGCCAGTCCCGGGACCTCCCGAATCCGCTCTGCCAGACTGAACCCGTCCAACTCGGGCATGTGGGCATCGAGCAACACCAGTGGATACGCATTCCCTGCTGCTAAGGCCTGCTCCATGGCAACCAGCGCTTTGGTTCCGTTCTCAACTGCTTCAGGCCGCATCCCCCAATGAGAAAGTATTTCCTTCAGAATGTGTCGATTCGTAGCGTTGTCGTCGACGATCAGTACTGATACTCCTTTCAGGTGTTCCAGCTCTAACGGCAGTCGCTCAATTGGCACCGTGTCTGGCATCCCAAAACGGGTGGTGAAGTGAAAAACGCTGCCTTTTTCAACTTTACTCTCAACCCAAATGTGCCCCCCCATCATCTCCACAAGACGCGTCGAGATGCTCAAACCCAACCCAGTCCCACCGTACTTGCGGGTGGTCGACCCATCTGCTTGAGCGAAAGAATCAAAGATCAATCGTTGCTTTTCAACAGGAATGCCAATGCCGGTGTCGTGAACACTGAAGTGTAAGACGCAAGCCTCCGGAGTGTCAGGATTGTCTGTCGCACCTCCAGGGGGGGAGGTCCCGCCTTCAGGTAAAGCCATGCTCGGTACTGCGCGATCTGTCCGTCGGACCTCTACCAACACCTCCCCCTTTTGGGTGAACTTGATGGCATTACCAACCAGGTTGACGAGAATCTGTCGGAGTCTTCCAGCATCCCCGACCAGAGCCTCAGGAACCCCGGGGCAGACATGGCAGAGGAGTTCCAACCCTTTTTGTTCAGCTCGCACAGCAAGAACTCTTACAGCCTCGTCCAGGCAGTCACGGAGACTGAATTCGACAGGATCCAGGTCCAGCTTGCCCGCTTCAATTTTCGAGAAATCCAGAATGTCGTTGATTACCGCCAATAGAGAATCTGTCGAAGTCTTAACGATTTCGAGGTTTTCACGCTGTTCAGGCTTGAGGTCGGTCTCGAGGGTCAACTCCGTCATTCCGATGATACCGTTCATCGGAGTGCGGATCTCATGACTCATATTGGCCAGAAACTCACTTTTCAGACGGCTGGCTTCCTCGGCAGCCAGCTTGGCAGATAGAAGTGCTTCTTCCGCTTTCCGACGCTCCCGGATTTCCTGGGTCAATTGCCTGGTACGTTCTTCCACGCGCCGAGATAATTGCTCTCCGCGGGCTTCCAATTGCCGGACTCGGAGACGATAGAAGCCCCTGCCGGTCAGGGCCAGCGACAAGCCGAACAGGAAATAAAACCAGTAGGTTTGATAGAAATGATGCCGGATATAAAAGCTGAACGAAGTGTCTGCCTGGTTCCATACACCGTTGTCATTACAGGCCTTGACCCGGAAACGGTACGGACCGGGGGGAATGTGAGTGTAGTAGGCAGTCCGTCGCGACCCACTGTCCACCCATTCCTTATCATAACCTTCCAACTTATACAGGAATCTTATTTTCTCTGGTGCACTAAAACTGAGTGCAGTGTAATGAAACTCAAACTTCTCTTTCCCTGGCTCCATCCGAATATTGGGAAGAAAAGCAGCAAACTCTCCATCCACAATGAATTGTTCGAGCACCACCGATACGGCAGTACGATTGATATTGAAGTTACCCGGTTCAACCCTGAGAAGCCCTTCATAGGTAGGGATCCAGAGCTTGCCGTCTCTGCTCTTGCAGGCATGTCCCTCGCTGCAACCACTCTTCACCCCGTCATTTCGTCCATACACAAAGGAGACGATTGACCGTTTTCGGCCCTCTGCGAAATCCTCCAGATCTTCCACGGCCACTCGAAAAAGCCCTTTGTTGCTGGTGATCCAGAGGTTACCTCGATCGTCATCAAGCACCTGGAACAACATGTCGGCCAACAAGCCGTCTTTAGCCCTGTAGATCGTGAGACTTCCGTTCTGCAAGCGCAGGAGACCAGACCCCAGCGTAGCAACCCAAACGGTTCCTTGAGAGTCTTCATAAATGTCCGAGGGAGCGGTTTCGGCGATGGGTGCCAGGTATGTATCTGAATTCATGGCAACAAATTTTCCATTCTGCCATCTTGAAAGCCTCGCATCTGTCCCTACCAGGACGTTTCCATTCCTCCCCAGACTTAAACAAAGTATCCCATCGTCGGACGTGCCATTCTCGACCTCACAGGCTGCAAAGCGACCGTTGTGCCATCGGTTCAATCCGCTCGCAGTCCCAATCCACAAGTTGCCCTGCTTGTCTTCGAGAATGTCTTGTACATGATTGTTAAGTAGCCCATCCTTTGTGGAATAATTGGTCAACTTGCCTTGGTACAGCCGAGTCAGTCCCGCGCGAGTCCCGATCCACATTCCCCCCTGCCTGTCTGTTCCGAGGGCTGTGATCTCACCTCCCGGTAACCCATCTTTGATTCTGTATCCGGTGAATCGTCCCCCCCTGAAGTGATTGACCACGCCACTGGCGGTGCCGATCCACAAATCGTTCTTTCCATCCTCAACTATGGAATGGACAACCCCATCAGACAACCCTTCCTTCGTGGTGTAGGCAGTGACTTTCCCATCTCGCAACTGGTTAAGCCCGCCGCCATCAGTCCCGACCCACAGACTCCCCTCTGAGTCTTCGTAAACTGATAAGACGGCGTCGTTTGACAAGCCATCCATGGCTGTAAATGCGGTAAATTTCCCATCCTGCAAACGATTTATCCCTCCTCCCACGGTCCCGATCCAGAGGTTGCCCGACCTGTCTTCACGAATAAATCGAACGATGTCGCTGGAAAGTCCATCCCTGTGTGTATAAGCCCTGAATTTCCCGTTGGTATACCGGTTCAGGCCGTTCCGAGTACCGATCCACAGGTTGCCCGCCCGGTCCTCGCGGATGGAAAGAACCCCGTTGTCCGACAAACCCTGTTTCGTGGTATATACACTGAACGTCCCGTCTCTCCACCGGTTTAGCCCATTATCAGTTCCAATCCAAATTCTTCCTTCTCGGTCTTCAAGGATGCATCTTACTCGGTTATCAGACAACCCGGAGCTAGCGTCATAGGTCGTGAATTTCCCATCCTTTAAGAGATTCAACCCTCCGCCTAACGTTCCAACCCAGAGGTTTCCGACCTGATCTTCGTAAAAGCAGGCCACATGATTTGCTGGCAGACCTTCGTTTCGGGTAAATGCTTTAAACTCTCCGTTCTTGAACCGGAGCATTCCTCCTCCCATCGTTCCAATCCACAGGTTGCCTGCACGGTCTTCGAAGAGGGAGGTGAGGTCATTAGTGGTCATTCCAGGCTTCGTTTCCTTCTTGAAAATGGTGAAGTGCACCCCATCGAATGTAGCGAGTCCATCCTGCGTGGCGACCCATAGGTAACCGTCGCGGGTCTGGAGGATCGACTCAACACTGTCTTGGGGGAGTCCTTCTTCCTTCTGCCAGATGCGATGCTGGTACTGGGTAATCGCTAGACTAGGATCCAGAGCAAAGGCTTGATTTCTATCTGTAAGGGTTATGACACAAAACAGCAAAGTCGCCAGAAGCCTGACTTGGACTCGTCTGAAATTGCCCTCTCCCCCTAAGCGAAAACCAGAAGGCCAGTGAAGAATCGGGAGGGTCGAATAGGCGGTATGTCCCAGCCGGTTCAAGGTTGATTGAAGTAATCCTCTAGAACTCGCAACTTCGAAAGCCACCGGTCTACTCATTACACCCATTTCTTTTATACTAGGTAAATCAACTGAATCCACGGTGTTCGTTGGCCGATTACAGAAGACGATGAAGCATGAGCTCCTGTGCTCCATTCTCTCGAGATGTACCAAGGCGCAATTAGCTGGAGTCGGCTCAATCCTCTGCCATGCGCCTCTACCTTAATTCCTTCGTCAATCGGGGTTGTTTGCATTAGGTAGTGATCTCCTTCCAAGGCAGGACGCACAGTCAGGATAATTCCTTGCCGGACCGATAGAATTCGCAGCACCTGATAGTCCCCTAAGACGCGCATCCAGGTCGAAAGATATTTACAGCTTTCACAACGGCATGACACTCAATTGTGGATGGTTGGTCGGAGAGGGCCGATCGTTCGGGGAAGGGCAACAGGAGCGTCCGGCTTTGCGACTTACGCTCTTTTCCCTTGAGTTGGCCGGCTAAACGTTCGGCCGCGAAGAGCAACATTCTGCCACGGGACCCAGGGAGTGACGATGCGGAAAGGTGTGAGATCCCAGAACCCAGCGGCCTCCAGGGATTGTCTGATTTCTTCTGCACTACGCAGCTTTTGTGCCCCTACCTTTTCGGCAATCAGTTTAGAGACACGGCGTGAAATGAAGGGTTTAAATTCCCAGAGTACAATCCTTCCTGCGTCATTCAGCACGCGCCTGGCCTCGCTCATAACCTGGCCAAGTTGGATGTCAGTGAGGTATTTGACAAGGTGCGAGAGCAGAACCACATTAAAGGATCCGTCGCGAAATGGAAGAGCAATCGCGCTGCTCAACAAGAACTCGATCTGGCCCGGAAACACAGACTGGCAACGCTTGACTCGGGCACGGCGGATCATCTCATAAGAGAGGTCAATTCCAACATAAGTCTCCCGGCTTTGAACCCACTGTTGGCTGGCAATCAGGATTGTTCCCAAACCGCAACCTAGTTCCAACACGCGGTCTTCGGCCGCCAGTTGCGCTTCCTGGATGAAGGTGTGCGAGTATACCTTCCCGCTCAATCTAAAGATCAGACGGCCGAACCATGAAGAGACTCCAGACCGGCCTATCCAGCGATCAAAGAATTCACGAGCCTTGAGTTCTGAATATGAAAAGGGCAATTGAGGGACAGGTTGACCCATTTGCACACCCGGTAAACGAGGGACACCCACTCGCTTGAGAACGCTCAGAGTCTCCCTCGATACGGCACCTTGGCGAAACGTGACGCGTTCTTATGGGTTTCCTCTACATTAGGGAGAGCCAGGACAGTTTCGTACTCCCGGATCGCAGAGTTCCGCTGGCTCAACAGATCCAAAGCAAAGCCCCTTAGCAGATGAACCTGTGCCAGAAACTCCTTGTCTTCCGGGGCAGCGCCAATTCCACTGGTGAAACTGGAGACAGCCTCATCTGGCGCTCCTACCGCCAACTCCAATCGTCCCTTCTCCAGGTACTGGTATCCCCTGGACACCGGCAATTTCAGGTTTCCCGTGGTTTTGTTCAGAAGATTGGAGAAGAAACGAGTTCCCCGTTCACACTGATGTTGCTGAATATAGAAATTGGCCAACCACATATAAAAGACGTGGTTAGACGGGTGTTGACCGAGCAGGGAAAGAAGGAGGTTCTCATATTTTTCGAACCATTTTTCATTGTAATAAATGCCGAGCAAGACGATCCTGGCTTCCGTTTGAACAAAGTCGCCCTGCTCGGCGGCCTTCTCGAGATCCTTTATGCTTCTGGACAAATCCCCGTGAACCCCCAGGATTGCCGCAAAGCGTCTAAGCAGCGGTGGAAGCGCCTCTGGAGCGTAGTAGTAGGACCCGGTTCCAATCAAACAATCGACGCAGCCAGGGCGAAGCACTAAAGCATTCCGATTGTACCTGTCGCCTTTCATCCCGCCACGCATGGCAGTCAGATAACGATGCGTGATAGTCACGTCAAAGCGTGTCTGGTTCCCATAGATACCCGCTAGAAACATCTGCGCATAGAAATCTTTGGGATCCCTTTTGACGAGTGTTTCTCCCTTGGCAATCCCCTCTTCGGCATGCCGGAGGAACTGGGCTTGCAAGTCCTTGTTGGTCCTGTCGCGCAAAGCCCTCCACCAAACGCACGCTGCCTTGTACATGTAGCCGGATGGATGATCGGGATAGAGCCGTATCAGAGTGTCAAAATCCCGATCGGCGGATTGGTAATCACAGTTGTACATCGCCTGTTGTCCATCGCGAATCAACTGCGCGACATCTGGTGTGATCACGAATTGGGAAAGTGCAGAAGCAGGCTGGCTTTGAATCAGCCAGGCACTAAAGCAAATGGAATACGGTATGAAGGTTAAGGTTCGGGAAAGCGGAGATAGCAGTCGCATACCATGAATCGAACTCAATCCATTTTGAAATTAGAAGATCTTCTTTTATGTCGGTCTCAACTTAAGCACCCTCAGTTTAATTTTATGGAAAATTCGGAAAGACTTCGGTGCGTGACACGACATGGGTCGAAAGGTGGAGTCGAGGGGTCAGTATTTGTCTCTGAACAGTGCTCCTTGCAGGGCCGGCCCGCACGATCGGGCCCGCTGAATTTCCTGTGCGGGGAAGGCATCCCAAGGTCAAGGGGAACAAGATCGGGTTGCTTGTTGCCGTGGAGTCATCTCACATTCCTTCCGAGATGGACCTTCTCAATAGACCATCGAATTCTCCACGCGATTGCCTCACCAGGCTTAACTCTTAGGCACTTGCCTTCCAGGTATGCGTCTGAGAGGCGGCTGGTGCTGCCGGAAATAGGTTCAAACGCACATTCTACCCGTCGGCAACTCTCCTCATCCGGGTAGCCCTCGTTGTCCCACCAAATTCCCAAGGTTGGAAACAGCTCCACTGGAAACTCCACGCTGATCCGGAGATCATCCGAAAAGGTCAATGTAACTCGGCCGGTTGAAACTCCCTGCAAATAGAGCATTGACGCTTTGCCTTTAGGTTGGCTAAGCAACCACTTTTCAACCTCGTCAGGATGCGTCAGTATGAGCTTCTCTTTGCGATAGTCCTCGACGATTCCGGAAAAATCAGGCAAGGAAATAGAGGTGATTTCTCGAAGAGGCATCAAAGGGTGCATGACGTGTTGGAACGGAAGCTCGACCAGCCCAGAATTGCCAACCCTGAAAGACCAGGTGAGAGACGACTCTGCAAAAGTCAGCGTTCTTTGAAATTGGATCGGTAGGACCAGGCTCCGGGCTTGAAATTCCAGGGAGTCCGAAGTCTGTCTCGCCTCCCACTTTAGCCAACAAAGCTCACCGTGATCGGGGACCTGCCAGTCCATGGTGGGATAAGGGCAGGGATCTGCTGATGGAAAACAATCGTCGTAACCATAGACGGGCCGCGTTTCAAAAAGGCCGAAGTCTCTATTAGGCGTATGAAAAGACACAGGCTTTTGGGTCAACAAGTCCCGACCTTGAAATCGCAGGCAAGACAAACGGCCACCGTCCTCCGGCAGGCTTTCGACCTCCCACTCTCCAAAGGAAACGCGCAGGTTCATTCGATGACCGCCTCCTTTTCAATTCGAGGCTTCAGTCTAAGATGGGGCAAAACACTATTGCAAGTGGTGCAAAGTGTCAATCGAATAGCGGGGAGGATCATCTCTCTCGCGACTGTAGAAAGCGGATGCGAGCAGACAAACAAGGTCTGGTGTTATGTATTAGAAGGCTAATTACCTGGCCGGGTTTGCCACTTTCTCAACGGGAGCATAATAGCCGCAGCGGACATGAATAGACCAGCCGGTATCGAGGCAGTCATGGGTTCATCAAGGGAAGCCTCGATCTTTCGAAATCATCGGGGCACACTACGGACAATTAGCTTAGATGTCGGAGGTGTTCTCGGGAGTACCCACAACTGACGGGAAATAGCCTATCTCGCGATATCTACCATCACGTCCAGAATGCTATTGTGATCGTCTAGAATCATGATTCTTCCCTCGATGATCACTCTCCGGGAACGTTCCGGCAACGGGGGCAAACGCATTTCCAGTCCATCCTCCCAGGATTAAGAACGATCCTGCCGGAATCAGGCTGATCCGAATCGAAACCGATTGTTGCGGGCGAGTTCCCTGAACACCGAAGCAACATAGGCCCACTGAAGAGGTGTCGAGGTAGAGAGCATGAATTCGAGGCGGGTTCCCACTAGGGCCGTTTCCAGGGCGATCCCGTCTTCCATGGTTTGGAGCAGTTCTTCACTTTCAGAGTAAGAGTCAATGAGGAGATCGAAGATTTTGTTGCACGTCTCTGTGAAATAGAGGTAATTACCATTTAATTCACTGCGAATCGATTTGATCAATTCTAGTTGTTGATCCATAGCTGAATCCCTTTGAGTAATGTCAGCCTGTTAGCGGGCAGGTACAAACAAGATATCGATTGGTGATACAGAAACTTTAGACCATTCCAATTCCAGTGGACCAGGGATTAAATTTCTTTGCGTGCGGAGGCCACACGATTAATGCATCGTTGGCATTAATCGTGGGCTTCGCATTACAATCAATTGAAAGTGGGAATTCTTCGAGCGAACCAGCCCAGGTTAGTTCACTTCGAGGTAGTCTTTAGATGGCAACCTGGGGAAGGTCGTGTGAGGTTCGGTCTGGTACCAGAACGCCACCGAGGAAATATCGTCCTGAAGCGGCAGGTACCGCCCTTCGGAACGCCAGCCAAGAGCCTGGATGGTCACCTTCAGGTCTTTATCAAAGCGGATGGGATCCATGATGTGCCAGCGATAGAGCCCGAACCGCTGCTGAGAGTCATACAATCCGTCTGGCCGGATGACTTGGGCCAAGCCGGAGTACGGAGTAGTGAATTCCTGATACCGGTGGGTTTCCTGGTTTTCGAAATCATATGAACCGCAAAAGTAGTCTTCAGTGCCAGTTCCGCAGATGGTGGGGAACTGGCTGTCTCCGTCGATGAAGAACTTAATTTCTCCTTCACCCCACCAGCCCCGATTATTGACCCCCCAGGCCAAGTAGGTACCTATATAGTGGCCCCACCCTTTAACGCCATCCAGGAGGGTATAAACAGACTTGTAAGGGAGCGGGTTGACTCGCCGGAACTGGGCGTGGAAATAAGCCGAATCCTCCGGCACCTCTGTCAGAGTGTAGTCAACCTGGTAGTAAAGGGTCATCTTCTGCTCGTCGATGTTCTCCATGGTGATCTTGCACGATCTTCGAAAGGGCATTTCCCAATAGCAATTGAATGCACTGCCAGGATTAACACAGACAGAAAGCGAAGAAATCTGCGCGTATTTCCCCCAGCCAGCGGCAAAGAAGTCGCCCACAGGAACCTCGACAGACGGCTCAGCTTCACCGTCCCAGTAAATTCGAAGAATGGAAAACCGCCATTGCCCGGTAGGGGTCATCCAAATGTGCTGAATTGCCCCAGGTCCTTGGATCTCTGCCAAGGTGTAAGTTTGCTTGGGCTGAATTGGGATGGACGGCGAGATTTTCCACCCCTGGCCAAGTTCGCGGGCGGCCCGGCCACCCGTGCCCTCCGTGGCCCTCCCCCCTTTTCCTTTCTCTCCGGATAAATTCTCAGGGGAAATGGATCGGGTCTTGGCATGTGACAATCGTGACAGGTTGCCGACTCCCAGGCCCAGACCGTTAAAGATTGACTTTGGCTCGTCGGGACTGGAAAAGATAAGGCTGGCAATTACAATTAGAAGAAGGGTTGGAAGCAGGAAGAGAACTCTGGCCATAGCACTCCTTTCTCACATTGGAATCTCAGGTTCAGAATCTTAATCTAAAAGGCTCCGCCAGTGTCTCAAATTCCTGTCTTAAGGTGTCTTAAGGAAGGCCCTATAAGAGAACTTCGGTTCATCGTTCCGGAAGTAAGCGTGGTAAGTGAAGTGGGAGTACTCGATCACAGACATCTCTAAGGTTAAGCAGAACAGTTTAAGGATAACTTTAAGTCGGATGAGTAGCAAGCCGGGGCAGGTCGAGATTATAATTCCCTGATCGGTTTGAGAAGTTCGACACCAACCCAGCGCTCATTTCGATTCCCGGTCTCTTTCGCCCAAACCACCCGGCCCGAGGTTCTAGGAAAACCCTCGAATTCCAGATGTACATGGGTACCTCTTCTCATGTCATGAGTCATAATCAGGCAGGCACCCACTTTGCTAACGTTGCGGGTAACTCCGATTTCCTGGAATTGGAGACCTTCGGTGTCAGCTCCGCGGATGGTAGTCAGCAGCTGGACATTGAATCTTTTTGCATCCTGCATTCTGCCCTGGATTGCTGCATAGTAGGCATCGAGTATGGAGGCGATCCAGACTACCAACGGAAGAGATATAAGGATTCCCACAGCGGACATGCGGACCTCCTGCTCCGGTTTAATGACCAGGAGAAGCAGGAAGGCCAAAGCAAAAGTAAAGAGGATAATGACGACGATTCCTTTTGCAAAGTTCCGGTTGTAAAGCTGCCCGAGGCCTGGAAAGAAAGCCGACAGCCGGGCTGCCTTTTTGCCATAAGGCACACAGGAGTTTCTGGATCCCCGCATCGACACCTCGAAGAGACTCTAATCCATCCCCTTTAATCGGAAATTCGCTGAGAAACCTTAATTACACAGGCCCCTAGGAAGTAAAGAGCTGATGCCACCACCAGGGCTTGGTTGAAGCCGAACCTAATCGCGATCAGTATGGCGAGGATTGATCCCAGTACGGATGCGGATCCATTTATTCCCCAGGCCCAAGGGATCATTTCCTGGGAACGCCCCCGCAGCCAGTGGACTCCCAACGGCATGGGCATGCCCATCAGGAAACTGAGAGGGAAAAGAACTGCAACTACTAATGCGGCCTTGTAAGGGGTGTTCAGCCCAACATAGGAATAGAGGAAAGCAGGAAGGAGCAGGAGGTAGAGGAGCAACGAAGCACACACCGCTAAGCATACCTTCTTGAGTCGACTCTCAATGTTCAATCTGGAAAGGCGGGCTGAAAAGAAGCTCCCGAGTCCGCTGAAGAGCAGCAAGGAGAATATAACCACGCTCAGTGCATAGACGGGGGGGCCGAGGAATAGCATGAATTTCTGCACCAGGGTGATCTCTACCAGGATGAAACCCAATCCCAAGCAGACAAAGTAGGCAAGCTCGATCAATCGCTGTCCCGGAGCTTGCCTGATGATCTCCTTTCGCAGGATCAACAGGGGCAGGAAGATGAATACGAGAACGAGTCCAAAGGCAATCCCAAAGACAAGAAACAAAACCAGAATTCCTACATTGGTTTTCTTGGATTCCCAGGGAAGGAATAGAGAACCCCATAGGTGCCCGAGCCGGATCGTGTGGAAGAAGAAGGGACTGTTATCGTATGTTGGTGCGACATTGAATGGGTACAGTCTGTAAAAAGGACGTGGATCTTGGCTCTTGATCAACTGGGCAAAAGGATTAGCCTTGATCGTACGCGGCGTGTAAAGAATATCGAACTTCGATGCCAGACTGACTTCTTCAACTTTACGGATCTCCTCTTCGGAAAACCCGGATTTCTTAAAGAGAAAATTACATTCAACAGCTTCACCCTCGCGGCTTTTTCGGACCACCATCATGCAGCGTTCCGGGTTTGGAATCCCCGTTTCCTCCATGGCCGCGCGCGTAATGGCCACTAATCGCAAATCTTGCTGTGGCGGTTCGAGATTCCATCGGGTAAAGGTCAGGATCCCATCAGGTTTCAACTTGGCGAAGTAGTCCTTAAACGCTTCTACCGTGTAGAGGTTGTTTTCAGTCAGAGCAAAAGCCCCGGCCGAAGTGGCTGCCCAAGTATCCACCAGAGTGGCCTGGATGATGTCATATTGCTCGGGAGTCTTACGAATGAAGCTTCGACCTTCATCCACCAGGATCCTGACTTCCGGGCGGAAGTACAATCTGCCGGTAAACTCGCTGAACTGATCTCGCATAACGTCGTTTACCATAATCGGGTTGATCTCCACACCGGTGATTCGGGTGTTGCCGAATACCAGAGCAGCCAATACATCAATTCCTCCGCCTGGCCCAATAATCAAGGTCCGGGCGTCTCTTTTGAGATGATAGGCCAGGGCTGAGACAGTATTTTTCAGATAGTGCCATTCGCCCAAATCCCCATTAAATCTCGGAAGCAGCGTTCCTGCATCCCCATCCATGATGATCCAGGTATTCTTCGGGTCTTTGTTGACTTCGACCACCGTAATTCGAGAAAAGGAGTTCCATTTGCAGAACAGCAATGGGCCTTCGTCCCGGCCCTTGACATGTCTAATCATAAGGAAGGGTTGGTAAACCGAGTAGGACAGCATACCAAGAACCAGCACCAGCAGGACCGGAGGGAGGATATGCCAGCCTTTAGCGGTAATGTTTCCAGCCAACATCCAGCTGGCCAGAACCGCTAAGATAGAGACTGCTACCAGAGCGTTCGGGCCGCCCAACCGATCGAGCAAAGGAAGCACCAGCAAGCAGCCCGCGGCTGCGCCCACTAAGTCAAAAAAATAAAGACGATTGACTTTTGAAGCTAGGTGAGACATCGCCAGTGAAATGCAGATGCCTGCTAGGAAGAAAGGGATAGCAGGCAGACTGTAGAGCAGGACGACCCCACCTACGGCCGCAACATCGAATTCCAGTTCGAAATCCAACTTCACCGTCAACCAGGCAATCAATGGGATCGATGCAGCGAAAAGGATTGAGAAAAAGAAAAGCTGTCGGTCTAGGCGTTCCCTTTGGAAAAATCCGGGGAAAAGATACACATAGACCCCACTGGCACCAGACCCCAGCAGGGCCAGGGAAATGACCATGAAGGCGTAGTGATAATACAACTTCACAGAAAAAATCCGGGTCAGGATCAGCTCCATCATAAGAACCGAACAGCTGATCAAAAACACTGCGAAAAAGACCCGGTTTCGTGAGAAGAATCTATCCCCCGACAATTTCTAAGCCTCGCGCTCGAAGTATTGTGAACTGGCAGGAAAAAAGTTCCGAAAACAAATCTCGACTACCGTCTCTTTGCCCCGTGGGCCTTCGAGCGGGCGATTGTAACAAGTTTCGCCCTGCCCGCGCCATAATTGTGTTGACGTCACCCGGTCGCAACTCTAGAATCACAGCTTGCTTTGCCGACTACTTTCCCAATCTTCTTGAAGCGCTCTCGCTGCTGGTCTGGAAGTGACCGGGCAGGGAGCAGAATTCGTCATCCTTCCGTCTGCAGGAACGCATAGATATGAATGAACCCAGGCCAACGCGCGTCCGCTACTGGGTGATCATCTTCGCGGTCACATTGGCCATCATCACATACATTGACCGCGTCTGCATCTCCCAGGCCGTCCCCTTAATGACGAGAGATCTTGGCCTTTCCGCAGTGGAGAAGGGTTACATTTTCTCCGCCTTTACTTTGGCTTATGCCCTTTTTGAGATCCCCGGTGGCTGGTTGGGAGACCTGATAGGCCCGCGCAAGGTGCTAATGCGCATCGTGATCTGGTGGTCATTCTTTACCGCAGCGACTGGTTGGGCCTGGAGCTTTATCTCCCTGTTAGTTACTCGCTTTCTGTTCGGGGCAGGTGAGGCCGGTTGCTTTCCAAATCTGACAAAAGCCTTTACAGCCTGGCTGCCTCGTCACGAGCGCGTGTGGGCGCAAGGGATTATGTGGATGAGTGCACGTTGGGGCGGAGCATTTACGCCCTTGCTGGTCGTCTGGGTGCTTAGTTATGTATCCTGGCGAAGGGCCTTTGAGATTTTTGGAACCATCGGTATCGTTTGGGCTGTCTTCTTTTACCGATGGTTTCGAAACAATCCCCGACATCATCCAAGCGTGAACGCAGCAGAATTGGCTCTGTTGCAGGGGAGTGAAGAGAACGCCTCCGGACACGGTGATGTCCCCTGGAACAAGCTACTGACCTCCAGGACGGTATGGATGCTCTGGATCCAATATGCAGCACTCTCCTATCCATGGTATTTCTATATTACTTGGCTCCCCACCTATTTGCAGGAAGCACGAAGTCTGGAGCCGCAGCGAGCTGCCTTTCTGGCGGTATTTCCGCTCTTGTTCGGTGGGCTCGGATCGCTGGTTTCCGGCTTGCTCTTTTCCCCCCTTAACCGCCGAACCAAAAGTGTTGCTAAATCACGACGTCTCTTGGCAGTCACTGGTTTTTGTGGCGCATCCTTTTTCCTTCAGCTATCCTGTCGGCAATACGACCCTCTTCTGGCTTCCCTGTTGATGGGTTTGGCCAGCTTCGCCAACGATTTGACCATGCCAGGTTCTTGGGCAACTTGTATGGATGTGGGAGGTCGCTGGGCTGGAACTTTGTCAGGATCTATGAATATGATGGGCAATTTGGGGGGGAGTATTGCCCCTGTCGCGATTGGCTACATCCTCCAAACCACCCGCAATAATTGGACCCTGACATTTTATGTTGCTTCAGTAGTCTACTTGGTGGGAGCAGCCTGTTGGATGTTCATCGATCCGACAACGCCTATTGAACAAGCCTCCACAAACTCCCTCCCGTGATTCCTCCACGGGAATCACCCCTCTGATGGCCGGCCAATTTTATGGACAACACCCCCTACTTCAAGGATACCCCCGACCCGGATTTCTCAGCACCTATGCAACAAATAGGACATTTAAAGGACAACGCAGAAACTCTGCACGCTGGAACATTCCAACGATCATGATCTTTCTTGTTTTGCGATTTGGAGGAAGTCAATCACTCAAGGCGTGGAGAGTTGGGTACTTTCGAAACGGCCAGAAAAAATCTCGTGGCTTTTGGATCATGGGTTCGTAGTCTCTCGTTTTTCTGTGTCGCCCTTTCAATCTTGGTGAGGTTCAGGCCTCAACCTGAACAACAGTTTTGGAGAGAGGATATAGAAATTCTTTAGGTGACCTTCAAACGAAGGTACGAAGCCCTTCTCCTGCATCGGGGTAAACGAGAGGAAACCCCACAGGGATTTTGAGGTTAAAACCCGGAATTGTTGCCAGCAATTCCTCCTAAAGCCACGAGAATAATCCTGCTCAAAGAACTGAAACAGTTTCCCGAAATCATCCGCTTAAACAGCACGACTGTCTCCAATCTCACAAGCTTCCAGATAATTTTGTAAGTAATTTATATTGAAGTATTTACAAGATCGATAGGGATCCCATTGTCGGGACGTTTCCTTCCTTTTGTTCCGGAAATTCGTAGGGAGTCCACTAACATCCAATATACTGGAGATTATTACGCATTGGCAGAAATTGTGGGCCCTCTGTCCGAGGGTCAGGGCAGAGTTTTCATTGCTGGGCCCGAGATTGCCGCGCGTAAGATCGCAGCCTGCTCCTTCAGATGAACCTTGAGGGAACCGGTCGCTGTACTGGCACTCTCAGGGCGTCCCACGTATCGGAGAGGAAGAGGAGTCTTTGTCATAGAAACCAGGCGGTCTTTGATGAAAGTCCATGCTCCCATATTCCGGGGTTCCTCTTGTGCCCAAACATATTCCTCAGCATTGGGGTACTTCTTCAATTCCTTTTGGATTTGGTTCTTTGGGAACGGGTACAGTTGTTCCACCTTCAAGATCGCGATGTCTTCGACCCGCCTTTCCCTGCAGGTCTCTTCCAACTCATAGCAGATTTTCCCGGTGCAGAAGATTACCTTCGATACTCTCTCCCGAGCGATGTTCTCGGTCTGGATGACCAGCTCGCGAAAATGTCCTTCCGCCAACTCACCCAGGTTAGACAGTGCTCGAGGATGACGCAGCAGGCTCTTGGGAGCGAAAATAACGAGAGGCTTTCGGATTCCCCGCCCTTCTTTGCCTCCGCGCATTTGTCGGCGAAGAAGGTGGAAGTACTGAGCGGCCGTCGTGCAGTTACAGACTTGGAGGTTGTTTTCAGCGCAGAGCTGCAAGTACCGCTCCATCCGTGCGCTGGAATGCTCAGGTCCCTGTCCCTCATAGCCATGGGGCAGCAGCAACGCCAGGCTGCAAGGCTGCTGCCATTTGGCCTCAGCTCCTACAATGAATTGATCAATGACGACCTGGGCATTATTGGCAAAGTCCCCGAACTGGGCTTCCCACAAGACCAAGGTTAGGGGATCGGCTACGCTGAAGCCGAACTCAAACCCCAGGAGGGCTTCCTCCGATAGGAGACTGTCGTAAACTTCAAAGCTAGCTTGGCCGGGGGTTAAGTGCTTTAAGGGGGTGTATTCATTCCCCTCGTATTCGTCAAATAAAATAAGGTGTCGCTGACTGAAGGTTCCTCGACCGCTATCCTGGCCGCTCAGGCGAACTGCCGTTCCCTCGACCAACAGCGTTCCGAAAGCCAGTGCCTCCGCAAAAGCCCAGTCAATAGGACCATCGCCCTCCACTGCCCGGCGTCGGCGCTCGATGAAATCAGCCAGTTTACGGTGAATTCGAAAATCTTTAGGGAAGGTGGTCAACGCCATTGTAATTTGTGCTAACAGATCTTTGCTGACCCCGGTGGGGGTCAACGAAGAAACACTCTCCAACTCCTCAGGCCGAACGGCACCCATCTCGACAGGAACAAACCGGTCCACTTGCTTCTTCATTTCTTCGAAGGCTGTTTCCAGTTTAGCTGTCTGCTCCCTTTGTACCAGGTTCAGTTCCTCCTGCTTTAGAGTTCCGTCACGCACGAGCTTTTCGGCGTACAACTTGCGGACGGGCGGATGCTGCCGGATCTTTCTGTAAAGCAAAGGCTGGGTGAAACTGGGGTCATCGGCCTCATTATGGCCATAGCGTCGGTAGCACAGCATGTCAATCACGACATCTCTCTTAAACCGCTGACGGTAGCCGAAAGCCACTGATAAGGCGCGGACCGCAGCCTCAGGATCGTCTCCATTTACATGAAAGATCGGGGCTTGCACCATTTTGGCAACATCGGTGCTGTAAGGCGTGGAACGGGCTTCCTCGGGCTCTGTGGTGAAGCCAATTTGATTGTTGATGATCAGATGAATCGTTCCATCCGTTCGGTAACCCGGCAATTGCGACAGGTTGAGCGTTTCAGCTACAATACCCTGGCCTGCAAAAGCGGCGTCCCCGTGAATCAGAACGGGCATTATTGTCCCAACATCCTTGGCTCGGTGACGGTTCTGTTTAGCGCGGACGATTCCTTCGACAACAGGGTCGACTGATTCCAAATGGCTTGGATTTGGTGCGACAGTGACTATGATCTTCTTGCCTTCCTGACTGAGATAAATCCCGCTGGCACCCAGATGATACTTGACGTCTCCTGATCCTTGGATCGAATTGGGGTCGACGTTCCCTTCGAACTCGGAAAGGATCTGAGTAATTGGCTTGGCAATGATGTTTGCCAATACATTAAGCCGCGCCCGGTGGGCCATGCCGATGACGACCTCTATGACGTTTTGCTTTGCGGCCATTTCCAACAATTCCCGCAAAATTGGAATGATAGTCTCAGCGCCTTCGCACGAGAACCGTTTATGACCTACAAACCTGGCGTGCAGAAATCGCTCAAAAGTCTCGGCTGAAGTGAGCATCGACAGAATTCGTCGCCGGACTTCGGGAGTCAATGGCCAATTGTTTCGTTTGGGCTCCATTTGCATCTGAAGCCAGCTTTTCTGTTCCGGGTGTTGAATGTTCATATACTCGACACCGATCTTGCCGCAGTAGGTCTGGTGAAGCATCGCCAGAATTTCCCGCATAGTCGCAGTAGCAGTAGGAGCGTCTCCAAGCGCGGCACTCAACCCGCCAGTTATGAATCTTCGATCCAGATCCCAGATCGTCAGGCCGTAATTGGCCGGATCCAGCTCGTAGTGGTACAAGGGTTCACTCCCGAGCGGATTGAGGTCGGCAATCAGATGGCCTCTAACGCGGTAGGCGTTGATCAGCTGCAGCACCCTGGCTTGTTTCTCTGTCTCTTCTCGATGGGAGCCCAGGCCCAGCAGAGCAGGATTTCGGTCGGGTGACCATCGCAAGGGATGGTATGGAATTTTCAAATCGGCGAAGACCTGGTCGTAGAAGTCCTCCTCCCCCAGCAACAGGCTCTGAATCTTGGCCAGAAACAAACCCGATTCTGCCCCTTGGATAATTCGATGGTCGTAAGTACAAGAAATGACCATGACTTTGCTGATTCCGAGAGTCGTCAGAGTCTCCGGCGCCATCCCATGGTACTCGGCAGGATATTCAATTGCGCCTGTTGCCACGATAACTCCCTGGCCCGGCATGAGCCGAGGCAGGGAAGAGACGGTTCCGACAACTCCCGGATTCGTCAGTGTGACGGTGGTTCCCTGGAAGTCCTCAATCCCGGCTTTCCCAGTCCGCGCCTTGGTGAAGATCTCGTTGGCTGCCTGGACATACTCCCGGAAATTCATGGCCTCGGCATTCTTGATATTCGGAACGAGAAGCACTCTCTGGCTGTCCCTTCGTTCCACGTCCACAGCAACCCCCAGATTGACATTCGGATAAGTCACTTTGCGGGGAACTCCGCCTTCCCGAATGTAGGCGGAGTTCAATCCTGGAAAACTCCGAAGTGCCTTGATGAGGGCCCATCCTATCAGATGAGTGTAAGAGACACGATCGGCGCCGATCAGGTCCAGATACTGATTGATCAAGCCCCGGTTCTCGTCGATGAGCTTCACAGGAATCAACCGTTGTGAAGTGGCGGTCGGAATAGAGAGGCTGGCTTCCATGTTCCTGGCTATCTTCGCAGCGACACCCTTCAGATCTGTCCAATCCCCCTTGGTTTCGCTAAGGGCATCTCCACCTCCCAGTCGGCCGGAGGGCTCCAACACTAGAGTAGGATTCGCGGGTTCCATCGCTTTGTCCGCTGGAACTGGCCGGTCCTTCTCAGAGGAAAGCTTTCCGGTCGTCACCTGGTCGAATGCCTGACGCCATCTTTCGTCGACCTGGGAAGGATCTTCAAGATACTGGTAGATGAGCCCCTCAACAAAACCGGCATTTGCCCCGAGAGTGCGGAGGTAGTCTTTCCAGGCCTCATCCAGATTCGGAACTCTCTTTATCATGGGATTGACCTCATTTAGCTGCTATTCTAGCGTACTTTGGAGTTCGATCCCATGCTGGATGTTCAAAACTGGCCTACTGAAGCCGGATATTGTAGTTGAACGCACTTCCTCATTGGGTTTCAAGGTTGTTGTTCAGGAATTAGAGGATCAGCAAAGGGAACACCGCGAGTCCCTGGCAAATTCATATGCCTGAAGCAAATGGGCTGGTGTTGATACCATGAGGTGAGCAAATCTTTTCTTACTTTTACCCCAAGGAAGTGGAAATCTCGTAGGTTCAAAGAGATCTGCATGATTGACAGGTAGCCTCTTTGCCCGACGTGTGTTAATTTCTTCAGTGATTTAGCTTTATTACGGAGCTTGGGTCTCAGATGGCATGGGAGATGCAATAACTAAGAGGGAAGATTAAGCAGAACCACCCAGTGGGCCCAGCCCCTAGAAACCGACGACCTGAGATGACTGATTTGACCCCGCATTCCGCTGAAGGAAAAATCACAACTCGAAAGTGCCCGCGGCGCCTGGTCCAACTGCAGTTTGATATTGGAGGCCTTGATCATGATGGGCAATTCTTTGAGGAGACCGTAACCACCCACGACATTAGTGATGCGGGTGGTCGTTTTGGGTCACGCAAGTCGCTCACGGTCGGAACCACTCTGCGTCTATCAGGTCTGCGCGGTTTCGTCTCGCTGATTCGGATTGTTTGGGTCCAACAGAGGCCGGACACGAAAGTTCACGATGTTGGCTTCATCTTCATCAATCCTCTCGAGAACTGAATTCCGAATCGAGGAAGAAAGTCATGAAACGCCCATTGGACTTGCTGTGTCTGGGAGAGTTGTTGATCGACTTTGTGCCCGTCCCGGCGGGTTCTTCGCTGGGTCAAACCAGAAGGTTGGCGCTTGCCCCCGGCGGAGCTCCGGCCAACGTGGCAGTTGCAGCCCGGCGTTTGGGTTTGAAAACTGGATTCATCGGCAGCGTGGGAGATGATCCTTTTGGTCGGTTGCTCAGAGATGTTTTGGCCCAACAGGATGTTGACCTGACCCTGTTTCACCTCACCCGGGATTCATTAACCCGCCTGGCCTTCGTCACCAACGATGCCGACGAGCAACAGCGTTTCTTGTTCTACGGCAATCCGGGAGCTGATGTCCTTCTGAGATCACAGGACATTAGGGCTAGTTATCTGAAGAGCGCACGGGGCCTTCACTTTGGATCCATCTCCCTTATTCAGGAGCCCGCCCGTTCAGCCACGCTTGCGGCTATTGAGCTGGCTCGCAGGTTCGGATTGATGGTTTCCTTTGACCCCAACCTCAGGCCTCACTTGTGGCCCAGTTTGAGACACGCGAAGCGGCAGATCCTGGAAGCACTGAAGTCCTGTCAGGTATTGAAACTGAGCGATTCTGAATGGGAGTTCCTTTTCCCGGGACAAAGCTTCCAATCAGGTCTAGATACATTGTGGAAGGCCGGCGTCCAATTGGCCGCCATGACGCTTGGGGCAAAAGGCGCCACGGTGGCGAATCGGCAAGCCCTTGTCAAGGTCGACGCTCTCGCGGTCAAAGCGGTTGACACGACAGGGGCAGGAGACGGTTTCATGGCTGGGCTGATCCTTGGGGTTCTTCAGAGGGGGACTTTCGATCTGAACCGATCCGAACTGCAGGAACTGACCCGACTGGCCACTGTGGTGGGCTCGCTAACCTGTCGGCGTGCTGGAGCGATTCCAGGATTTCCGTCCCTCCAGGAAGTGAGGCGAATTCTCCGGAGGGTGAGGTGAGAGCGAGGCTGTTCGTACGATGTTTCCCAGTGAGCCAGCGCATTATTCGAACTAAAGCTCCGCGCCAGTATATGGAGGGATCAGCTCAGGCAAACTTGCAGCACAGGGTAACCCACATCCTATGATGAATGAGCGTGTGCCCGTGGAACCATGCAAAGACAGACTGTTGACCGCCTTAATTTCCTATCCCACGCAAAAGGATTTTACTCGATGCTTCCCGGCCTCAACCGGATCTTCCGGAAAGGGAGATACTGAAATCCCAGTGGCCCTAATTCAATCCCCTTGATGTCCCCACGAGTGACGACTGAATACTTGACTTGAAACAGGGGCACCAGAACATAGTCATTCAGAATCTGTCGCTCAATTCGCCCGTAGAGGAGCGCTCGTTGACCTTCATCTACTAAGGTCTGTGCTTCTTCGAGTACCTGGTCCACCTGTGGGTTCCTGTAGGCGAAGGGATTGCCTTTGCTCTTGGAATGAAAGAGGCGATTTAGAACAGCCCCGGGTTCGGGGAAATCGAAGACCTCCCCCAGAAGAAACATTTGTGTGCGTCCACCATAAATTTCTCCTAGTAGGGCGTTCAAAGAGGGCTCGATCCTCAGTTCGACCTCAATTCCCACGCTCTTAAGGCTCCTTGCTAACCCCAACAACAGTGTCTTCCGTTCTTGTGAGACGGTGGCGTGCCATAAGCCAACTCTCAGAGTGGTCCTGTACCGATCCCGCAAGGGCTCCAGGGCTTCCCTGGCCGCACTTGGATCAAACGGACCAGAAAGTCGGCCTGGGCTCGAACCCAATAGTGACAGCGGAAGCAGGTTGTAAAGAGCCGAGTAGTCTGCATCACTCCCGATTAGTCCCTGCCGGTTAATCGCCAGCCCCACTGCTTTGCGGAAGGCGCGTTCCTTCGGCAACGGAGCGTTCAAGTTGAAACCCAGATACATAAACCTCAGGACAGGGAGATTCCAGTAAATCCAGTCTTTACGGGACTGAACCTCAGCCACGCGACTGCTTGGGACAAATGAGATATCGACCTTACCTCTTACAAAGTCCTCGTAGTTCTCCTCTGCATTGAGTGGAGATACGGTTTTAACAATGATTTCACCCACGTGTGGCGGTCCATCAAAGTAAGCAGGGTTTGCCTCCAGAATGATGACATCTCCGGACCTCCACTCTGTCAGCCGGAATGCACCGGTGCCGAGAGGATGTCTCCCGAACGGCACGTTGCGATCTTCAACAGCCTCTTTGGGGACGACCGAGGCTGATTGTTGGGCAAGAATGCGAAGGAAAGGAGCATACGCCTTTTCCAGCTTGATCTGGAGAGTATAACGGTTCAAGGTCGTCAAGCCTCCCACATGGCTCGACCTGCCATTTTGGAAGTCTCCAGCCCCTTGGATCATTGAATACTGTTCACCATCTAGCGAATTCAGACGGGGATCCAATAATCTTGTCAACGAGTAAACGAAATCTTCCGCAACGACCTCACGTCCGTTGTGGAAGCGGGCTCCTTGTCGAAGATGGAACGTATAAGTCTTTCCATCTGGAGAGACCTGCCAGTTCTCAGCCAGAGCGGGAGCAATGCTCAAATCCGGGCTGAATCTCAAAAGACCGTCGAACAGCTGCAAGACCAGTTCTGACTCCGAATAAGATCGCGAGAAGACAGGGTCCAGCGACTCAGGAGATTGAACCGCAATTCTGAAAACTTGACCGGAGCCGCCTGGGCTGCGGGATGGAGAGCTACGCTGAAGTGGTGGCTCATGACAGCCGGCCAGAATCCAACTCACGCATAAGACCAGCAAAAGCCGACTTGCAAACCTGCATTGCATCACTGAACCTCCGCCCCGTTTGTCCCTGAAAGGGAATCACGGGGTAGCACTTCTCCATTCTGGCCATTCAATAGGACCTTCTGTGGAACTTAAGCTCGGCCATCCCTGAGTATCGACTCGATGGAAAGCAAGAAATTCGCCTGGCTAAAGGAGGGAACCGCAGCAGCGATATTATACCGAGCGGAAACAAGCGTTACATTATTTTTATTCGCAGGAATAAGTGTTATCCTCGCCTGGGAAGCCAGGCCTCCATGGAAGGGAGCTTCAGAAGTGAAAAGCGAGAAATTCAGGGACTTGGTAGCACTGGTCGATAGATTGCGGAGCCCACAGGGTTGCCCGTGGGATAGGGAACAAACCTTTGAGACTTTGAAGCCCATGATGCTAGAGGAGGCTTATGAAGTCTTAGATGCTCTCGACTCGGGAAACCGGAAGGAGTTCAGTGCGGAACTCGGCGACCTGTTGTTCCAGATCGTGTTCCTCTCGAAATTAGCAGAGGAGGAAGGCAGTTTCGGGGTCGGTGATGTGCTCGAGAGTATCATCACCAAAATGGTTCGTAGGCATCCCCACATATTCGCCCAGGTCAGAGCAGAGACCTCGCAACAAGTTGTCGACAACTGGGAGACGATCAAGAGAGCGGAAGAGGCAGGGAGGGCAGAGGAAACGAAATCCATCCTGGCCGGCGTCCCCGCCATGTCGGCGTTGCTGACGGCCACCAGGATTAGCCGTCAAGCGGCGCGAGCGGGATTTGATTGGTCTCATGTCGAGGAAATCATCCTCAAGTTGCACGAGGAGATTGATGAATTAAAGCGGGCACTTAAGAAAGGAACCGAAGGGATTGTTGACCCTGAAGTGGAAGCAGAGGTTGGCGATCTTCTATTTGTGGCAGTCAATATTGCGCGGTTCCTGGGGATTGATCCGGAATCTGCCTTGAGAAAGACCAACCAGAAATTCGTACGTCGCTTCCAATACATCGAAGAGCGACTCAGGGAGGAAGGCAAAGACTTCAAACAGTCAAATCTCGAAGAAATGGAACGATTGTGGCAGGAGGCCAAAAACCTGGGCGGCGAATCGAAGTGAAAAGACCTGAACCTCGGGCTCCATTGGTCCCGTGCCCTGAAC
>JBGOTQ010000019.1:0-38659 GCA_041476565.1 Terriglobia bacterium
CGATATCCTGGCTGGTGTGGACACTGTTCTGGCGCGTTGCCCGGTGGATCCCAAACGTGTCGGCATCACCGGATGGAGCTACGGTGGCTACATGACAATGTGGGCGGTCACGCAAACCGATCGGTTTCGCGCGGCCATGGCCGGGGCTGGTATCGCAAATTGGCAAAGCTACTACGGGGAGAATCTGATCGACCAGTGGATGCTCCCGTTCTTCGGCGCCTCCGTTTACGATGATCCGGCGGTTTACGAAAACAGTTCGCCGATTCGGTTCATCAAGCGAGTAAAGACTCCGACGTTAGTGATTGTGGGCGAGCGTGATGCCGAGTGCCCCGCGCCTCAGTCCTTCGAATTCTGGCATGCACTCAAGGCGTTGGGAGTGCCGACGCAATTGGTGGTCTACGCCGGCGAAGGCCACGGCCTTGCCGATAGGGCCCACAGGAAAGATGTATCAGAACGCACCTTAGAATGGTTCAAAGAGTACATGCCGAACAAATGATGACAGGTTATCCAAGAAGCACGTTCGGGGGGTCCACTTCATCACTAGCCTCGAGAAGGCCCCAATCTAATCATCGGGGCACCTCGATTAGCGCCGCAGGAAGGACATTGGGTGTTCTGTATGTGCTAGCCGTGGGGGAAGACTTCCACCCCTCTGTCACAGCCTGATGAACAAGGATTTGGGATCGGGCTCACTCCTGCTCCTTGCTTCCCCATCCATCCACGAATGGCCTGTCAGATTGGCCGGAAAACCTGTTATACTTGTGCCGCTGTTGTGGGAAGCCTTGCGGGAACGGGCAAATTCACTTTGCGGCCCTTTAATTCCTTTTGTTTTTCACGTCTTGAGATTCGGACTGGTGACCTCCGGATATCACCAGACTCTCGGTTCAGAAATCCAATACTGAAGAATTCAAAATCTAAATTTAGAAAACATTCGGGAGATACAGCATGGCAGAATTCATGATCAAACCCAAATCGGAGTGCCGCTGGGATCAGGTCAGCCTTGGAGAAATCATGTTGCGTCTCGACCCCGGAGACGGGCGGATTGCCACCACCCGGTCCTTTCAGGTTTGGGAAGGCGGGGGCGAATACAATGTAGCCCGCGGTTTGAAGCGTTGTTTTGGTTTGGAGACCTCGGTGGTCACCGCACTGGCTGACAACCCCGTAGGAAGGTTGATTCAGGATCTGATTTTCCAAGGAGGTGTCGACCAGTCCCACCTGAGGTGGGTGAAGTACGATGGCGTAGGACGGACGGTCCGAAATGGATTGAATTTTACCGAACGGGGATTTGGCGTCCGGGCGGCCTTGGGTTGTTCTGACCGGGGTCATTCCGCCGCTTCTCAACTTAAGCCTGGAGATATTGATTGGGAACAGATCTTCGGCAAGGAAGGGGCTCGCTGGTTCCACACTGGTGGCATCTTCTGCGCTTTATCTGAGAGCACTCCGCTGGTTGCCAAGGAAGCCATGGAGGTTGCTCAACGTCACGGGACAGTTGTTTCCTATGACTTAAACTACCGTGAATCCCTTTGGAAGGGCGTTGGAGGCAAGGAACGTGCCCAGAAAGTCAATAGGGAACTGGCCTCCTTTGTGGATGTCATGTTAGGTAACGAAGAGGATTTCACTGTGGCCCTCGGGTTTGAGGTGGAAGGGTTGGATGAAAACCTCTCCAAGCTGGATGTTGGGAATTTCCACCGGATGATCAAGCGAGCTGTATCTGAGTTTCCAAATTTCAAGGCGGTAGCCACGACCTTGAGGAACGCCAAGACTGCCAGCCTCAATGATTGGGGTGCCGTGTGCTACTTCGACGGCCAGCTTTATCAGGCGCCAGTTCGCGAGAACCTGGAGATCTTCGACCGCGTCGGCGGCGGGGATTCTTTCGCCTCCGGCTTAATCTACGGTTTCTTGACTGGCAAAGGACCACAGTGGGCAGTTGAATGCGGGGCAGCTCATGGAGCCTTAGCCATGACCACACCGGGCGACACTACCATGGCCACGCTTTCCGAAGTGGAACGAGTTATGAAAGGCGGCACAGCCCGGGTGGCCCGGTAAGGAGACAGGACTGCCGTATTCTGTGCATTCCGCCGCTCAACTTACAGACAACTCATATTCAGGAGATGGGTATGACCTCGCCTCACAAAGTCAAAGTTGGAATCATTGGATCACAATTCCAAGCGGATATTCATGCTGCCTCCTTTCAGATTATGCCGGAGGAGGCCGAGGTAGTGGCTGTGGCATCTCCCACCCCCGGTCACCCGGAGGAATTGGCCAAACGATATGGCATTCCCCGCGTATTTCACGATTACCGGGAGATGCTCAAAGAAAAAGACATTGAAATGGTAACCATTACCGGCCCCAACTCATTGCACTCATCCATGACAATCGACAGCGCCCGGGCAGGCAAGCATGTGGTGTGTGAGAAGCCCCTGTGCATGACCCTGGAGGAGGCTGACGAAATGGTCGAGGTCTGTCGCCGGCAAGGGGTACTGCTGATGTATGCTGAGGAGCTTTTTTTTACCCCGAAGTACGTCAAAGCCAAAGAAATGGCCGACCAGGGCGCGTTTGGCAAGGTCTACCTGGTTAAGCAAAGTGAAAAACACTTCGGGCCGCATAGTCCCTGGTTTTGGGATGTGGCCAAGTCGGGAGGCGGAGTGTTCATGGATATGGGCTGCCATGGGGTTGCCTTCTGCTATTGGTTCCTGGGGCGCCCCAGGATCAAAAGTGTGCTCTGCCAGATGGGGACTTACGTTCATGCCAATAAGACCCGAGGAGAAGACAACTCAATCTGCATCTTGGAATTTGAAAACGGGGCCGTCGGTCTAGTGGAAGACAGTTGGGCACGCCGTGGTGGCATGGAGGATCGGGTCGAGGTTTATGGTGAAGGGGGCGTCACTTATGCCGACTTGCATATGGGCAACGCGCTTCCCACTTACAGCGAATACGGTTTCGGTTATGCCGTGGAAAAAGCTCCAGGCACCAAAGGCTGGACCCATCCGGTGTTTGAAGAACTCTGGAACTATGGATTTCCCCAGGAGATGCGCCACTTTGCCCGCTGTGTTCGAGCCAAGGAGACACCTATCGCCACGGGGGATGATGGTCGAGTCGTCCAGCAAGTACTTTACGCGGCGTATGCTTCGGCGCGGGAAGGGAAGAGAATTGACCTGCCATTCCGGCCGATTGGTGTCCAACGGCCTATTGATCTGTGGCTCGGGCCGCAGGGGTGAGACGACGACAGCAATCTTGGAGCTGAGCTATATTCCTTGTTTTAGATGATATGAAAAGGCCAATCTCGGCGGAGTACCGGTAAGGTCTCCCAGCAGTCAATCACACAGGCTAGTAAGCACTAAGCGATCATAGGTGCAAGATCCAGCGGTTCATACTCGTCCTCGTTCTCGTCGTCGCACTATGGAGGTTCTCTGTCGGGGACGCGGAGGAGCGCGATGATGGCGACGGTTCCTATAGAGATTTGCTGAATGTAGTGACACCGCCCCCTCACCCCAGTCCCTCTCCCCCCGACGGGGGAGAGGGTGACCGAAGGTCGGGTGAGGGGGGAGATGTCACCATGACATGTAAGAGTCAATAGAAGAAACCCAAGGAGGTGAGGAATGTCAAGCGTCTCGAGGCGAAAATTCATGGCAAGTACGGTGACAACAGTAATGGCTGCAGCCTCGGCAAGCCGGATGCTGGGTGCCAATGAACGGATTCAGCTGGGCATCATTGGGACTGGGGATCGGGGAAAGTACCTGATGACTCAGGCCAACAAAGTCGGGGGAATTAACTGGGTTGCTGTGTGTGATGCTTGGGACAAGCGAATGGACGAAGCAGCAGCAGTGGCCAAACAGGCGGTGGCCAAGGATGCTGACTATCGCCGGCTGTTAGACCGCAAGGATATTGACGGTGTGATCGTGGCCACTTGGGACAACCTGCACGCTCAGATCACCGTAGACGCCTGCAAAGCAGGAAAAGACATCTACGTGGAAAAACCGATGACCTCACTCCCCATGCAGGGTCATCAGATCGTCCAGGCTGCCCGTGAGGAGAAGAGAATTATCCAAGTGGGCATGCAACAACGGAGCATGGCCAATTTTATCGAGGCCAAAAGGAAAATTGTGGATGCCGGTCTTCTTGGAGAAGTCAACATGGTGCGGACCCTCTGGAACGCAAACCGGGGATACCTGACTCCAACTCCTCCCGGCATGGAACAGAAGCCGCCTGGACTCAACTGGGAAGCCTGCCTGGGCTGGTTGCCGAAGATACCTTGGGATCCCAAGCGCTATTTCAACCGCTTTTCTTACTGGGACCTCTCTACCGGCGGCCAGACAGGCGGACTGTTCGTTCACATGGTTGATGTCGTCCATTGGTTCCTCAGCATCACTAAGCCGACAGCCGCAGTGGCGATGGGGGGGATCTACCAGTATGACGACGGCCGCGACACCCCTGACAATGTCAATTTTATCCTTGAATACCCCAACAAATTGAACGTGACGTTTGAGGCCACAATCACCGACATGATTCCGCAAAGTTCGGCAGATATCGCCTTTATGGGGAGCGGCGGCCGGCTCAATATCTTCCGCGGGGGTTACAAGTACCTGCCTGCAGAGAAGAACAAGGCGGTTGGCGAGTTGAAGGGTGGCGGCGCGGCTGAAGTCGAGCCTCACATGGCCAATTGGTTCGAGTGCATTCGGACTCGCAAGAAGACGAATGCGGATGAATTTGCCGGCCATTATTCCTCCATGGCCTGCCACATCGGGAACACTGCCTACAAAAACAAATCCCGAGTCGAATGGCAGAAGGAGTGGGACGTATGACTATTGGAGTCGGCATAAACATGGAATTCATCCGTTGTGAAGACAAGCCTTTTGCCGTGGGCGTAGAGCGGGCAGCTCAAATGGGATTTCATTACGTGGAGCCCATGGTGCACAACGGTCGTGAACTTTTGAGCGAGGCGGGTTACTTCCACTCGGTGTCTATGGACGAGGACCCTCTGGAGATTAAGGACATCCTGGACAGAAACGGCGTGAAGCCCTCCGGCCTGAGTGCCCACTGCCCGCTGATGCGGCCGGAAATCAGCGTTCTTTACTTGCAGAAGGCCGTCCGTTTTGCTGCCGCTCTCGGGGCGCCGGTGATCAATACCGACGAGGGTATCCGCCCGGCTTGGCTCAGTTCGGATACTGAGGCTTTTACGATCATGAAGTACACGTTGACCTCTGTACTGCGTGTCGCTGAACGGTACCAGATTCTGGTGGGAATTGAACCTCACCAAAGCATTTCCCGAACCACTGCGGGACTGCTCCGAATTGCCACGCTGGTTGATTCCCCCATGTTGCGGGTGAATTATGACACCGGGAATGCCTATCTGGCCGGTGTAGACCCTTACGAGGGATTACGAGCCGTCCAGCACCTCCTGGTCCATGTTCATGCCAAAGATATTGCCATCCAACACTCCGAGGCGGAACGAGGGAAAGTGACGGGGACACCGGTGGGGTGCGCTTGCGGGGATGGAGTGATCGATTGGTCCCGGGTCATTGGTATTCTAAAGAACGCCGGGTTCAGCGGCGTTTTGTCAGTGGAGTGTGGCACGCCGGATCAAGCCGACCGCAGCCTTAGGCATTTGCAGGCACTGCTCGGGCGGCAGTGATTGGGTCTTTGAGCGACCCCTTCAGGGTGGTTGATTTACTTCGGGAAATACTCTCGCCAGCGCTTGTCGACTTTTGTGACAGTGTCCGGATCGCACTCAACTTCGGCCGGGTAGCGGGGTTTCATTCGAGCATCAACAGCGATGGGACTGCTGTAACAGAGATGGTGGTTTCGGATTACAGTCTGGGCTGCCACGATATTGGAGGCTGGATCAAACCTGGTGAAGACGGCCCAGAGGAATCGAGAAGTGGAGTCGGCAATTCCGTCATCATCCACTAAGATCAGCAATTGCCAGTCGCTAAAGTCTTCCCACCGGGCCAACCGGCTCGCCTGGTCCGGCTCTTCATTGTAAGTCACACCTGCAATGACCAGGCAGCCGGGAGAAAAAACCCTCACTTCACGCACACCAGGGGGTACCTGCCCCCGGAACTCGCGGGGCAAAGATCGAATGGGCTCGCCCAAGCCTAGCATGATGGCTTTGCTTCCCCTATTGATCTCTGGTCCGCAGTAGTCCAGGGTGTCCATCGACAGATTCGACAGGATAAAGAAGTCGGTTTCCCAGTGTATCCTCTCCAGAACGTGTGTCAGCACTTTCTGAAAATCCTTCAGGTCCACGGGGGAATTGACCACAATCAGGAACTTGGTAAGTGAGAGCTGTCCTTCTCCCAGGATCCTGAATGCTGAGACCATAGCCTCCCGAGCGTACCGTTCCTTAACGATTGCGGCCGACAGGGAATGAAAGCCGGTCTCCCCATAGCTCCAGAGGGCTTCCACACCAGGCATGACGAATGGAAACAGCGGGCTCAGCAATTCCTGGAGGTAATTGCCGATGAAGTAATCTTCCTGCTTCGGCTTCCCGACTACGGTGGCAGGATAGATTGCGTCTTTTCGGTGGTAGATTCTTTCTACGTGGAATACCGGATAGTCGTGTTGAAGCGAGTAATAGCCGTAGTGGTCTCCAAAGGGCCCCTCCGGGCGACGTTCTCTGGGCGGGACATAACCCTGCATCACAAACTCCGCCTCGGCCGGGAAAGGATGGGGACTGCTCGGAGCCCGGACCATAGAAAGGCGTTCACCCGCCAGAAGCGATGCCATCATTAACTCACCGATATTCTCCGGTAAAGGCGCAATGGCCGCGAGAATCAAGGCAGGCGGCCCTCCCAGGAAAACGCTCAAGGGCAGAGGTTCATTGAGTTGTTCGGCAACCTTGTAGTGGAATCCGCCTCCCTTGTGAATCTGCCAGTGCATGCCGGTTGTAGTTGAGTCAAACCGCTGCATCCGATACACACCCAGATTGTGCCGCTTGTCTCTTGGATTCTCGGTGTAGACCAGAGGTAAGGTCACGAAGGGTCCGCCATCATGAGGCCAGACGGTGAGGATGGGCAGTCGGTTTAAGTCGGGAGGATGTTCCACCACTTCCATCACTGGCCCGTAGTTTACTCGGCGGGTGCCCATCTTGAGAGTATCCAGAGCCAGATTCCTGTGCTTCCAAAGCTTCTTGAGGGTTGGCGGGAGCGCAGTTTCAGCGAACTCGACGAATTGTTTCACAAGTTGGAGCGGCTGAGGGCCGAAGGCCTTCTCGATGCGCCGGGGAGTCCCGAACAGATTGGTGACCACTGGAAAGGGGCTGTTCTTCACCTGCCTGAAGTAAAGACACGGGCCTCCTTGTTCGACGACCCGTCGATGAATCTCGGCCAATTCCAGCCAGGGATCTACTTCTACCCCAATGGTTGCCAGGTCCCCGTCCCAGCGAAGAACATCAAGGTATTCTCTCAGGTTCCGAAAACTCACTTTGCTGAACTCCGCGGTTTCAAGGGTATTTGACTTTCTTATAGATGCTGTTCATGGGCCGGATTGCCTGGCCACGGCGGATGAAAATACATGGGTAGCCACGATGAATTCGTACTCTGAATTCGTCGTGGGCTTCTCATATGTAGTCAAAAGCCCACGACAAATCAAAAGCGATTTGTCGTGGCTACCAAGACTCTCAGTATCATAGAGGGCCGTCAACTATTCTCCCAGCAACGCCGTGGTAAGCCAGAGGGGATCGACACGTGCTCCATTGAGCCGGCAGGACCAATGAAGATGAGGTCCGGTCACTCTCCCAGTCGAACCGACGGTCCCAACGAGTTGCCCCTTCTTTACCGCTTCCCCATTTTTAACTTCAAGGGTTGTACAGTGGCCGTAGTAAGTGTAGAGCCCTAGTCCATGATCAATTACAACGGTATTGCCGCTGAAGAACAGATTTTCTGATAGCACCACTTTTCCCGAGTTGGCTGCTTTGATGGGTGTTCCGGCGTCGGCTTTGAAGTCCACGCCCGCATGGGGACTGCGAGGTTGATTATTGACAATCCGCCGCCTGCCAAAGCCGCTGGTCAGTTGGCTATCGATGGGCCGAAGAAAACGACCCGACCACAACCGATCCGGGGAAACAGTTCCCCAGAGGACATCGAGTTTTTTGGACTCCTCTTCTGCTCTTTTTTGATCTTCGGGATTGAGAGTGACATACTTCTCATCCACCGTGATGCGTTGCTCCGGAAATTTCCGAGGCAAGATGCGAATGGATCGGTGAATTTCCTGGGAATGATTGTCTTCGAAGAGAATTTTTCCTTCGAGGGGATGTTCGCCTACTTTAGTTTCCAGGTCAATACCTGCTAAAGCCACCCAGGTGTGGCTGCCGGGATTTGAATAGAAAATCAACTTTTTCCGATCAAACGCAGCTTCGATCTCCTTAATGGGCCTTTCCGATTCGACCAGGATGCGGAAAATGCCCCCCTGGTCGAACTGCTGATCTGCAGCGGCGATGGATAGCCGGACTGGTTCTGCCGTCTGGCTGGCATGTGGAACGGACAAGAAATAGATAAAGCATGCAAGGAGGGGGATACTGAGGGTTCGCCAGTTCAAGGCACTCTCTCAAGATGGGCTTGATTCAGTGGCGCTTCCATAATTGGGTTTGAATCCGAAGGTACAGTATTGGGCTGGCTTGAGCCGGGCGACGGAGAAACGCGCCGTCCTACTTCAGTTCAGTCCATCATCTGGCACATTCCCTGCTGAGCGGCTCCACAAGTACCACAGGGTCCTGGAGCCATCTGACGCGTGTTCGAATGGGACTCGGGGACAGAGACTGCGAACGTGGAAAACAGCTTTTCCACACGTGGGCTCTCGCACTTCTGGCAGCTGATCGAATTGGAGTTTAGGGGAACAATCTTTTCATAGACCGTGCCACACTCCAGACAGTGGTACTCGTAAATTGGCATAATTTCCTCGTTTTGGCCCCCAATTAAGCCGTAGCAAGCCAAGCCCGCCAGATAGAGGGGCAACCTAGCGATAATATAGTCGACAACGCGATCGCTGTCAAAGGCTTAGGATCTTTCCTGGAATCCTTCTCGTTGCCGTTCTCGTCCTCGCCAGGAAAATCGCCAAAAATTTCATGCAGCTGGTGCCTATGGGACACATGAAGTACCGCTACCGGACTCCCAAAAGGGAAGCTGCCGTCTCGTACATCATTTTGGCTGTGCCGGGCAGAGCCACGAGATTTTGAACTCGCTTGTCTGACAAAACCTCGACGTCGGTAGTCGCCTGGGCCGTCATTTTCTCGAATTCTTCAGCCCGGACTTCGGTCTGGTTGACCTAGTCGTCCAGTTCAGTTCTCATTAAGACCAGAATATCCTGGCACGAGAGCCGTAACTCCTCTCCAGTGGACACTCGACATCTCTTCAGACTTCTCTGGTTGGCGGGCAATGGGATAAGGGAGCCGCCCAGGAACTGACTTTAAAATGTGTCGACAAATTAGTAATTGTCAGCTTTCCTGCACTCGCCTAGAATGTTGGGTCCATAGGAAATTAGCAGGATCTGTCACTGAGAGACTGCAGAAGCAACCCTTGAATTCTTAGCGTAGTCAAATTGGAGGCATCGATGGCATACGACCCCAAGGCAAAGAGCCGCATCATTCTGGAAGGTAAAGATCGGGCCCCGGCTCGGGCCTATTTGAAGGGAATCGGCTTCTCCGCTGAAGACTTAACCCGTCCCATCGTGGGAATTGCAAATACCTGGATTGAAACCATGCCCTGCAACTATCACCTGCGTCAATTGGCAGAAAGGGTGAAGGAAGGAGTGCGGGCAGCTGGCGGGACACCCATGGAATTCAATACCATTGCCATCAGCGACGGAATCACCATGGGGACTGAAGGGATGAAGGCTTCGCTGGTGAGCCGTGAAGTGATAGCGGATTCCATCGAGTTAGTGGGACGCGGCCATATGTTCGATGCCATCGTAGCGCTGGTTGGTTGCGACAAGACTATCCCGGGGGCGGTGCTGGGATTGGCGCGCCTAAACGTTCCCTCGCTGGTCTTATATGGCGGCTCGATCCTGCCGGGTCATTACAAAGGGAAGGACGTCACCATTCAGGATGTTTTTGAAGCCATTGGAGCCAATGCAGCCGGACGGATGACAGACGCTGAGTTGCTGGAACTCGAAAATGTGGCCAGCCCTGGAGTAGGTGCATGTGGTGGCCATTACACGGCTAATACCATGGCAACGGCCCTGGAATTCCTCGGGATTTCTCCCATGGGGTCCTCCAGTGTTCCTGCTCCGGATCCCCGGAAAAACGAAGTAAGTGTGGCCTGTGGCAGACTGGTCATGGAACTGTTGCGGCGGGGCCTTCGCCCATCCGACATCCTCACTCGCAAGGCTTTCGAGAATGCCATTGTGAGTGTGGCAGCCACAGGAGGGTCAACTAATGCAGTTCTTCATCTCATTGCCATTGCGCGAGAGGTTGGGGTGCCTCTCGGGATTGACGACTTCGACCTCATCAGTTCACGGACCCCGCTGCTGGCAGACCTGAAGCCCAGCGGAAAATACGTGGCTGCCGATGTTGACAAAGCGGGAGGAGTTGCAGTCATCGCGAAACGACTCCTGGATGGCGGCTACATTGATCCGTCCCCCATGACCGTGAGCGGAAAGACTCTGGGAGAGGAAGCACAAAAGGCTGTCGAGACCCCGGGTCAACAAGTCATTCGTCCGCTTTCCAATCCTCTCAAACCCACCGGAGGCTTGGTGATTTTGAGAGGAAACCTGGCGCCGGAAGGATGTGTCATTAAGGTGGCAGGGCATGAGCGCCTTTATCACAGCGGTCCGGCTCGGGTGTTCGACCGGGAGGAGGAAGCCATGGGCGCCGTAACTCGGCGTGAGATCAAAGCTGGCGATGTGGTGGTGATCCGCTATGAAGGGCCTCGCGGTGGCCCCGGCATGCGGGAAATGCTGGGGGTAACGGCTGCCCTGGTTGGCGAGGGCCTGGGGGAACAGGTTGCCTTGCTGACTGACGGGCGATTCAGTGGCGCCACTCGGGGTCTAATGGCAGGACACGTGGCACCCGAAGCTTTTGTCGGCGGGCCGATCGCCGCCGTCCGTGAAGGCGACATGGTCATATTCGATATTAAACAGCGGCGGCTAGATGTTGAGGTATCCGAGGAAGAACTCAAAAAGCGGTTGTCGACTTGGAAGCCTCCCAAGCCGCGCTACACCTCTGGGGTTTTTGCAAAGTACATTTCTCTGGTTTCCTCCGCTTCGGAAGGAGCCATCACCAAACCGATTTTCTAATGTCACGTTCTTGGGGTCATTACGCATCTGAGGCTGCCTGGAGCACAGAATTTGCAGATTTCAAAGGAAAGGAATCTTGGAGTGACAAAGCCCGCATGGTCTCACGGTGAAATAAGTCGAGGCGCCCTTTTGCAGGTGGGGATTCTGGGATTGATGGTAGCATTCAGTGCCTGCCAGAAGACCTCGAAACCCAATCCCAAAGTTCCTGCTGGGGCCAAAAGCTCCGGTGGCAATCACGCCCTCATCGAAACGGAGAAGGGGACGATTGAAATCGAACTATTCGAATCAGATGCTCCCAAGGCAGTGGAGAACTTCCGGCTGTTGGCCGAACACGGTTACTACGATGGGCTAACCTTCCACCGGATCTTGAAAGGGTTCATGATTCAAGGCGGAGACCCCAATGGAGACGGGACCGGTGGCGAGAGTGCCTGGGGTGGTGAGTTTGAAGATGAAATCAACCGGGGTTCGAGGCTTTACCAGAGAGGTTACAAGAGAGGGGTCGTGGCCATGGCCAACCGTGGGGCAAACACGAATGGCAGCCAGTTCTTTATCATGCATCATGATTTCAGCCTTCCACCCAAATACGTCATCTTCGGCAACGTCACTAAGGGCATCGAAGTGGTCGATGCCCTGGCTGACGTTCCCTGTACCTCCGGGGGCGACGGTAACCCGAGCAAGCCCCTCTCGCCGGTCCATATGCGCAAGATCATCATAAAAGCTTAAACTACGGTGAAAGGATCTTAAGGAAGAAGAAAGTCCCGAGGTTAAAGGCGTTTCATGAAAGTGCGGTTTTTGGTAGCCACGACAAACCGCTTTTGGTTTGTCGTGGGGAGTCCGCCCACGCCAACACGAGGAGAAAACCTAGATTAATAGGAATTGTCGACCCAGGGCGTCGCGGCCGGCAGTCGCCTTCGGCTCCTGCTATTCGTCCGCTGTGCCCTGGGCTACTTTCCCATGGCCTTTCAGGCCATTTTCATAAGAGTCGCGGGATTGATTTTCCAATTCCTTCCGAAGAGTTCGGTCCCGGCCCCGGGGGCGAGTCGACCAGTAGGTGAAAGGGATATCCACTGCCATCACCTTCGGGCTGTAACGAAGGGAGTCATGGATGTTGCAGACGTGAGTACAGAAACACTGATCGCACCCGATCTTTTGCACTTCTTCCTGACGAACCCGGTTCAGCCAGAAAGCTGAAAAGTCAAAATCATAATCTCTCAAATTTCCCAGCCGTCCGCGCAATTCGCAGGCACGCACGTCCCCATTGTAGTCAATCACGCAAAAGGTTTCCCCGGCTGTACAGGGCATTGGCCACGGAGAGGATTGAAGGTAGTTGGCGTACTGGATCTTGTTGTGGAGGGCCAGGGTTCCCGCATAGATTGCCCTGGCCGAAATCCGGCCGAGAGGACCGAGGCTTTCGAACAGTCGGAGCGCATACTGCTCGTACACGGCGCGGGCTGAATGGTAGATCTCCCTTAACCGTTCCGGAGGAATTGGTTTCAGGCCTGGATCCTTCGGATTGCCGCGGATTAGCTGCAGATATTGCCCGTCCACTGGAAGCTCACAATAAACGTACTCCATGAACTTGACCATTTCATCGGCATTGTCTGCGTTGAGACAGGTATTGACGTTGACACGAAGTTGCTGCCGAAATCTCTTCACGAGGGGTGGAAGGGAACGGATAAAATCAGCGGTCTTCCTGTAGCAACCCGGAACCCCGCGAATCCGTTCGTGAGTCTCCTCAAAACCGTCAAGGCTGACATTCAAGTCGATATGAAGTTTTCGGCATTGAAGCAACACCTGTTCCAACCAATGATGTGTCCGTTCCAGGAACAAGCCGTTTGTTGGCAGGTTCACCGAACGGACTCCATTGTTCTGATAAAACAGTTCCAGTATTCCAGGCAGTTCTTTGCGCATGAAGGGTTCTCCACCCGAGACCCAGAGATCAGTAATGGGTGGCATGGTGGAAGAGATCTTTTTGATTTCTTCGAATGTCAAATCACCCCGCTGATTCAGTTCTGCCCAATAGAAACAATGACGGCATTTTTCATTGCATGCCGAGGTAACAAAGAAGACTACCGTATTCAGACGCTTGAGTCTTACCAGCCTTCTAACGAGTCCGGTAATCTTGTGCATTTCAGTGGAATCTTCGCAGTCAACCATTCCGAATCACCCGAACCTCGTGGGGCGAGATTAGTTCATACCTGACGCCTCGCCACTCTAAACCACGGGTCAGCAAAGAAGCAAAAAGAGTGTAGGCCGTCGCAGTCGAAACCAGGGGTGCCATCAACACGTACGCCCAGGTAAACCTGAGAATCTCGGTACTCGAATCGGCTCTAATCAAAAGGATGGCCTTTAGCCGATAGATCCCCCGAACCACACTTAGAACATAAACCGTTGACACTAAGAGAAGGTGCGCCCCCAGGGTGAAAAGGTAAGAATGAAGACCCTCTAAAACCGCCCTTTCGATGCCAATAGCACAATCACCGACTATCCACCACCAACTCGCCACAAAAGGAACCTGCGCGATAAATGCAAGATTCCACAGCTGTGGTGAATAGACACGAGTAAGCACAATCTGCCGGGTCGCCCACTGGAGGAACTCCTGCAGACGGACGCTCCCGCAGCTCCCGATCAAACATCGAGGTTCATAATGAATTCCGAAGCCCGCAGCTCTTACCGCATTGGCCATCGAATAATCGTCACTGACCGAGTGTTTCCAGCAATCGAGGACCCCGGCCCGCTCGAACGCATCCCTGCGAATGGCCATTGAGCCTCCCCAACAGAAATTGCGATCATGGTTCCCCAGCACCGTAGCAATCGAAGCATTCCAGGCTGATCGCAGCACACTCCCAAAGTTGCCCCGGGCGGGGAAATACCACCGGTACCCGGTCGAAACCCCGACTGCAGGCTCGGACAATGGAGCGATCAGTTGGCGCACCCAGGTGTGGTGTGGCCGGCAATCAGAATCGGTGAAAACGAAAACCTTTGATTCCGGGGCTGCATGGTTGACCGCCTCGATCAAGTTGTTGACTTTCTCGCCTCGACCTTCAGCACTACCAGCGGTCACAAATTTGACCGCCCGTGCTGAGCATCGCCCAACCTGTTCCTTCAAAATCGGAATTGCCTCATCATCGGGGCGGGCCGTTACGAAAATCACCTCATATTCAGGATAATCCTGGCTTAACAGTGCTTCCACGTTGAGCGAGAGACCCTCGTCCAAACCCTTACAGGGGAGAAAGACACTGGCTGCAGGAGTCCAACGTGACTGCGGAGTTCCAAGGTGTCGTCGGATGTAAGCAAGGTACTGCCTGCCCTCAGCTACGCCAAGAATTCCCTGCAAAAGGAGAAATGCAGCCAAAAGCCAAAACAAGTCTTCCATAGGGGGACGATTTTCCAAGAATAGACAGTCCCAGCCGAAATTTCAATCCTTTTCGGGTACAGATATTGCTAGGTCAACAACGGAGCGGCGTGGTCACTCTCTTTCATTCTACCAGCAGCCTTCTACAGGATGAAATACACGGAGTTGTAAGGAGGTTTCATTTTCTTGCGAAATATTGAAGTGAAGGTACAGAGGACTTCTTATGACGCAGGTGTTGGCCACACGCTCGGCTCGGCGAAATCAAAGACTCGGAGCCGTTCTCTTGCTCTTAATGTGGCTTCAACCTGGTAGGCGGGACCCAATGCGTAAGCCGCAATGGCGAGACACCATGTGATCCAAAACAGGGAAACCACTGGCATGGCCAGGTAGCCGTGAGTTGCAGCCCAGGATCCCATGCTGCCGATTAAAGTGATCAGGATGGCAGCAGTAAAGCCCCCCCAACACTTGGCGACCAGTCCCCAGCCCATGTTTAGCACCGCACGCCGAATGAAGACTGCCTCGAAAAGAAGCACACAAAGCAAAGGGTCGGCAAGCCATCTGGCTGTCTCATAGAAAGAGATAGGATTGCCAGGTTTCATGAGCCATTGGGACCACTCCAAAAGCCTGTACATCGTGTAAGCGCTCACAAAACTGAACAGACCGTAATCGGCGGCGCTGAACCGGATCAGCATTCCGAATCTTCTGTACGTTCCCAAGACCACCAGCAATCCGACTGCGAGCACGAGCATGTGGATAGGCCCGCTAACAGCATGGCCTAATTGAAGCAGGGCGACTCCGTCGAGTCTCGCAGCAGGTAAAGTTGACCCGTGGGCTTCACCCGGAGTTGTGCCAAAGACGTGGATGATCGTCAAGCCGACAAAACGGCACCAGGAAGCAACCGTAATCAGGAGCCAGGCCCAGCGCATGGGCTCGCCGGTGCCAAACTGCCACCAGGCAATTGCGCTGAGACACAGGCCCAACCCGCTGAATGTGACTAGAAATAATGGGCTCTGCAAGTCAAAGAAGTATTTGATCCAACGATCATCGCCGGTGAGCACTGAGGCTATGGTTAGAAAGAACCCGCTCACCAGGTGCAGTAAAGTCATCCAATAGATACATTCAGCGATAGAAACCGATTTGTGACCGGAGTGAGACAACGTGAATTCTCCAGATCGGCCTGTATTCAGACGAGATCCTGGGCGAATGGATGCCGAGGGCCGGCCACGGGGGTGGCCTGGCTGACCATAAATATGCTCTTGATGATCCTGGCAGCGACATGCCGTCCCAGAAAAGCTGCCAGCAGACATTCCGCCTCCAGTGCCCCTCGGAATCCTGCGGTCTCTGAACTACCTAATTTCTCAACCAGGGCCATAGCGGCATGCGAACCCAGGTACACTTCCAATTCACTAAGAACACGATTGTGAAGCTCCCCACGAGCTAGTGAAAAGGAATGGAGGCCCAAGGATTCCGGCGGGGCTGAAAAATACAAGAAGCGCATTCTGCTTTCCAGCCGGGCCAGCCCTTCGTTCAGTCCGGTCCTCTGGTCGGAGAAACCTTCGCGGTCAAGAGCCACAAACTGGGCAAAAGCCGCTTCCAATTGTTGAGCTTCTAACCGGCAGACGAGACAATTTCTTAAGTGCCTTATAACTCGTAGCCGTCGGGGACTGCTGAGTTCCCCATCGACGAAGGATTGAAGGACAGTAGTTCTGGGATGCAGAAAAAAAAAGTTCATCTCATGTCAGGACGTTTCGAAGGGTCCTCGCTTTGAGAACGAGGCACCCGTGTATTCTCAGACAATCTCACTTGACGGCCGCATTTCCCGGGGGCCGGCATCCCTTCAGACGAATGAGCCTATTGGTTTCTTTACCCAAGTTTCTGCATCTTTCGAAATTTCTTCAAGGCGCGGGCTAACAATGCTCCGACCGTACCCGAACGGACATTCATAACTGCCGAAATCTCCTTGTAGTCAAATCCTTCGGCCCTGAGCCGCACACACTCCAATTCCCGGGTCGAGAGTTTCCTAAGGAAGCTTCGATTCTTCTCTGTTTGATGATAAAGGTCGTCGGGATACTGCCGCCAATCAGGCAATTCGACAATCTCATCAAGGCTAACCCGGCATCTTGTGCCCAGTTCTTTCATCCGGTCCAGGAGGAAATTGCGTACCACGCGATAGAGCCAGGCCCGCGGATTCTGAATGCGCAATCCTGCCGTGCGAAGCACAAAGTACCGCATTAGAGCCTCCTGCAACGCATCCTGGGCAACGTCCCGGCCGTTCATGAACGTCGATGCGTATCGAAGAATGCCACTGCCGTTTTCCTGGTAAAGACAGACGACTTCCTTTTCAATTCCATCTGTCGAAATCTCTAGGACTGTTGGATCCGGAGGGGAAGGGAAAGTAAGTGACTCAGATGCTTCCGACACATCCAGTTGAGCATTTTCTGGATTTTGGTCTAAAGGTTCTGGACTTCGCAGTTCCGTTCCGGGATCCATAAGTCCTAATCGAACTGGGGCCACATTACATGTAAATAAACTGAGGGGCCCAGTCGTCCTAGGTTATGTCATCGACGGGTTTGGGCTCCTGCTTTATTCCGCTTCTCTGTGGGTGCAACGCTATCTTAGGACGTGGATTGGAGCCGTAGTTGCTTGACTGTCATTGAACTCGAAGTTTGGCTGCACAGGACTCGAACAGAAAGGGATTTAAAGAAGGGGTGCAGTTTCAAGAATGCACCTAAAGGGATAAATCCGAGGTTTCACACCATGATGCTTGTAAACCAAATCCAAAAAGAATGGGGACCGATGAAGAACCGATGGAATTCATCACGAGGGGCCAATCTCGTGGAGATGGCTGTAGTGTTGCCCCTGTTGCTCCTGCTGACCTTTGCCATCGTGGATTTCAGCATGTTGTTTTATGCATACCTCTCGCTGGAGAACGGAGTCAGTCTGGCAACCCGTTATGGTGTGACGGGGCAGCAGATGAACGACCCTGATAATCCCGGGAATCTGCTTTCCCGCGAAGACTCGATTAAAGTCGCCATGCGGCAAGCTACCCCCGGACTGGTTATTAACGACAGCGCCTTTACTTTTGAGCATTTGCAGGGCGGGGTTTGGACGGTGGGTGCCGGGGCGCCGGGCGACATTTCACGAGTGACCATTAATTACACCTGGAGCCTGGTTACACCACTGATCCGCCCTTTCTTCCCCAGCGGACAAATCAGCTTGAGGGTTTCATCTACTATGAAGAATGAAGGGTTTCCGACCTCTTAGAATTGTGAGATTCCCGATCATTGAGAAGAGAAACGCCATGAATCCACTATTGAGCAAGATGAAGGGGAATAGTCAAAATCACCGTGGCAGAGCCCGGGATATCGGTTGTCCGAAGGGGCAGAGCCTGGTGGAATTTGCCCTGACCATGCCGTTGTTCCTCTTATTGGGTCTCGGCATCATCGAGATAGGATATGCGTTGTATGACCAGCATGTGATTACCAAGCTGACACGGGAAGGGTCGAACTTGATCTCCAGGGATACGACGCTGCAGGATGCAGCCACGGCCATGAACAGCATGGCCAACGCCCCAGTAGATTTCACCACCAGCAATTCCAAGCTAATCTTCTCTGTGTTGAAACGCGTCAGCAACCCGAGTGCCGGCAATTACAATCAAGTGATCCTCTACCAGCGCAGCCAGTTGGGCAGCTTCTCGGCTCAGAGCGTCCTCTCTACGCAAGGAGCTGGTTCCTTTGGCGCGGCACCCGACTACATCGCCAACAATTCGGACAATGACACCAATCTTCGTGTCACGAACGTACCAGCTAGTCTGGTTATCAACCTGGGTCAAATGGCCTACGTGACTGAAATTTATTCGCAACACAACCTGATCACGCCGTTCAACAGAATCGGGATGAGTGTTCCAACCACGCTTTATTCCGTTGCCTATTTTTGAGCCATGAAAGGGTGATGCAACGATGACTCTCCAAGCAATAGGAAAACCGAATGAGAAAGGGATAGTTCTCTTTTATTTTGCCGGTGTTTTAGTTGTAATGCTTTTGTTCGCCGGCCTGGCGATCGATATGGGTAGAGGGTATGTGGTGAAAGCTCAACTGACCAAGGCAGTCGATGGAGCGGCCCTGGCTGCGGCACGAGCATTGAATAACAGCGCTACTCCGGAGAAAGACGAGGCCATCCGCATTTTTCGCGCTAATTTCCCGGATGGCTACCTGGGGACCTCCTCGGTCACGGACCCAGCCACTGACCCCAATTTCTTCAATAAGACCTATGATGCCATTTCCGGGGCGAACATCATTTCTATCCAGGCCAACGCGGTTTTGCCAACCACGTTTATGAAAATCGGGGGATTCCAGCAATTGACCGTGGCCAGCCAAGGTGAGGCCAGACGGAAACTGGTAGATTTGTCGCTGGTCCTGGACTGCTCCAGTTCCATAGGGTCCCAATGGGCCCAAGTTCATGACGCAGCCACGACTTTTGTCAATTCGTTCGATGAAACAAACGACCGTATCTCTCTCGTTCTTTTCAGTAACGGTGCCAGTGTCCCGGCAGCGGCCCAAATGCCTTCCGCACGCGGTTTTGTGAAGGCCAATGTGACTGGCGCGATACCAGGCGCACTCCCTGGCGGAAGTACGGCCATGGTTGAGGGTATATACAGAGGCTGGGATGAATTGAGATCGGTCCCTGCTGGTTCACAGTCGGGCTTAAGAGTGATTGTCCTCTTCACAGACGGGTGTTCAAACAGTGTCCCCGGAGCTTATGAGGCTGCACCGGGATTGACTAAAGGTTATCGGACCTACGACTTTCCAAAGAACTATCCTGATCCGGATGGTCAGACATGGGATAGACCGACACTGGCAGGGCTCTATGATCCAGGTTGCCTGACATGTGGCGCGAGTCCGAATTATAGTTACCAAGTAACTACTTGGAACTCAAATGAAACCATTGCCCTGGTCCCACTTCTGCCGCTAACCAGCTTCCACGCCAATCATCGCAGTTCAGGGATTCCCACCTCTTTCCCCTTGCAGACTGCGACCCTGAACGTCAACGGCATTGCTCAGAACGCTCCGAATCCGGGGCGAGGGCTAAGGGGGGTCCCTACCGGTGGCCGGTACCCGGCAGATATCTGGAACACCAACAACGCTGCACGAAACCTCCTGGAGATTATTGCCAGTGCGGCCCGTAGTGAATATCCGACCACTGGCGACTATCCCATTCGGGTTTACACCATCGGAATGGGGCTCCTCATACACTACAACCTGGGAACCATACCTGAACTCCCCGAAGACATCCTCAAGCGGATTGCCAACGACAAAACGTCCCTGGACTATAATGCTGCCCAAGTGGCGGGGAAGTATTATTTTGCCCAGACGGCCGCCGACGTGGGACCTGCATTCCAGGCCTTGCGAAATGAGCTGATCCGATTGAGCAAGTAAACAACGAGATCATTATGAGAAGTGCTTCCGTTGCGACGCTGGCCATTCTACCCCTCTTCATGATGGGATGTTTCTCTGCAGATACCACTGTCAAGTTGAATCAGGACGGCAGCGGCACCGTCGTACAGAGAATCATGGTCAATTCGGACATGCTGGCCCTGATGCAGAATATGATGTCGGGATTGGCCACCCCATAACCTTTTCAAGTTCACCACCGCAGATGAAAATAGCAGAGGTAGCCACGGCGAGCGTATTGGCGACACCAGTCGCCGCAAGCCGTGGGCATTTTTCCTGACAACCAAAAGCCCACGCCTCCCCGAAAAAGCGGTCGACGTGGCTACCAAAACTTGCATTTTCATAACAGCCTCTCATGCCCCTTCCAAGGGCGCCACGTAGCATGAAAATGATGGAGGGCCGAGCTCTGCGAGGCCAAGATCTGTCTTACGTGTCTGGCGGTCTCACGGAGTTCGGGCCTCCAGACCGTGTTTTCAAGAGAGAGAGACTCACTCGTAGCGTAATGCTTCAATGGGATCCAGGCGTGCGGCCTTCATGGCAGGCACGACTCCGGCAATTATTCCCACGAAAAGAAGCACGAGGCTGGACACAAGGATCGATCCAACAGATACCTGGAGCTGAAGATCCCCCTTCGTTCCAGCGTCTTTGAAGACGGCCCCCCATAGGGGCATGGAGCCAAGGGTCAGTGTCACCAGAATCCCGACCGTCACACCCACCAGTTCACCCATCCCCACAATCATCAGTGCCTCGGTCACAAATTGAGACAGAATGGCTCTCTTTCTCGCCCCAATGGCTTTCAGCATCCCGATTTCCCGGGTTCGATCGATGACGGATGTCAGCATGATATTGGCGAGGCCGACGCCACCAATGGCCAGGGTCAATGCCCCCACAAAACCCAGCAAAAGTTTCAGTGCAATAGACATTCCATCGATAAGGCTCAAGAACTGGTTAAAGGCAATAATTTCGACAGCCTTTGTGTCTGTGGGTGAGAAGCGATGGATTCCTGCCAGAGTTGCCCTGACCTGGTCAATGGCCAGCTCGCGAACTCTACCTGTAATTGGCGTCCAGGCGATGAGATCCGGATAGCGGATATCGCGGTAGATGGACATGGTTTCGTAAGGCAGGAATATGCAGTTGTTATCTGGTCTGCTGTAATTGGCAATCTGGACCTTGGTATCCAGCGTCCCGATGACAGTGAAGCGTTGACCTCGGATAAAAATGTCCTCTTGGATGGGGGGAATACCGCTGAAAAGCTCTTTGGCGACGGTAGCACCCAGGACGGCGACCCGGGTGCGCGAATGACTGTCCTCGTAGTTGAACCATCTGCCAGAAGTGAGCGCCATGTTCCGGATCTGGTAATACTCAGGCAGGACCGCGCGAACGGCATAGTGCTTCTCACGGTTTCCCCGAACAACTCCCATGTCGTAATTCAGGATTTCAGGAGAAATGGCACCAACCAGAGGCACGGTCTCTCGAATGGCGTCAATATCATCGAGTCGGAGGTGGATTCCTCGCCCGGCACGAAGTCCCCCGGCTTGCTGGCTGGTCTGTCCGTTGAACATAACGATCAAATCCTGGCCGATGGCCAGAAAAGAGGTCCGAAGTGCTTGGCCAAACCCTTGCCCGTAAGAGATTAGAATAATGAAGCAAGCCAACCCCCAGCCTAGACTCATCACCGTCACGAAGGTCCGACTCTTACGGAATTTCAGCGAAGTCCACGCTTCGAGAAAAATCACCTTTCGATTCATAGCGTTCCCCAGTCAAAAGGTCCCAACCAAGTCAATGCCGCTCATTCCAGCCTGGATGGCAACGATCTCTAAATTCGTCACGATAAGTCTCTGGTTGTTCTTTCATCGCTCATAGCGCAAAGCCTCCACGGGAGTTAAGGTCGATGCATGCCACGCAGGAGGTATTGCTGATAGGATCGCTACTGTAGCCAGGGCCACCAGGGCTCCCAAGAATGTACTAAAAGCTATCGGCAGCCCGGAGAACATGGCCGGCATGGGCAGCAAGTTGACTGCAGACGTGAACGACCAGGTCAACAACAGGCCCGAGGCACCGCTCAGTACCGCTAAGAACAAACCTTCTACGAAGAAATCCAAAAGGATTCGACGCCGCGTCGCCCCCAATGCTTTCTTCAAGCCTATCTCGTTGGTTCTTTCGGAAACGGACATCATCATGGTATTCATAATCCCAATGCCCCCGAGGCTCATGGTGACCAGGGATATCAAGGCCAAGAAAATCTCAGTGGCATCGAAAACCTTGTCGAACAACTCCGCATCCTCGACTGTATCCCAGAAATAGAGGGCTGATTCATCCTCGGGGTCAAACCCATGGATGCCACCTAGAACCTTCTTGACCTGGTGCCTGGTTTCTTTCCATTGTCGCAGGTCCATCGGCCGGTAAAGGATGGCTTCCAGACGCCCTTCTGTAAAAGCTTCGCGACTGGAGGGAAAATCGCGTCGAAGGGCCGTGGCCGGCAGGAGGACTTTGTCGTTGTCCCAGCCATCGTAGCAGCTGTTTTGATTCTTCTCGCTCATCAATCCGACAATCTGGTAGGGGCGCCCGCTGATCCGAATTCTCTGACCAATGACCTGCGGACGTTCCTCAAAGAGTTGCTTCCGGACGGATGAGCCCAAAACACATACCCTTCGTGCTTCATCCACGTCGTTCTGAGAGATGTGACGGCCTTGGTCAACCGGCAGATTCCTCAGTCTCAAGTAATCAGGGGTGACACCGACATTCAAAAACTGCCCGGAATTGAAATCACTTGAGACCGTCGTGCCGTAACGTTTGGTCTCCCCGCCGGTCACTGAAATACCAGGGCATTGCTCCCTGAGAGCGGGCAAATCCGACTCATTGAGGAAGATGTCCCGTCCCGCTCGCTGGCCCCCCGCCTGTCGTTCAGTTCTGCCCCCAAAAATCATGACGAAGCTGCTCCCCAGTTGTTCCATGTTCTTTCGCTGGCCCTGGCGGAAACCATCGCAAAGTGCCGACATTAGTACGAGCGAGGCAATGCCCCAGGCAATCCCGAACATAGTCAGGAAACTGCGGGTTTTATTGCGCCAGAGGGTGGATACGGTTTGGTAAAATAATTCGCTTGTACTTTCAAGCAGATACATGACGCCCCCGGCCGTCCTGGCCACATGCAATCTGCAGTTAAATACGCGGGGGGGAGCTAGAAGGTTCCGTGGAGCATTGACGGTTAAGGAAAGATCAGCTGAGAGGGAATGAAGGGATCGTCTTGTCGAGACTCACAATTTGGCCGTATTAGATCTGTGAACTCCTCGTGGTAAGAAAGCGAGGTGCGAATGTCAATTCGATGACGAAATTTTCATGCCGAGGGCGCTCTAGACGAGATTCGAGATTGTAGACTCGAATTGCCTGTAATCGTCCTGGTTCCAGGCCCGCAATTCCACCTTTAGGCGCCCGTGTACGTCACAATAACTGGCCAAAACTTGTTTCCAGCAAATTGCATGTTTCTGGGATTCGGGAAGCCCAACCACATCTGCTGGGATCTCCTCAACTAATTGAGGCTGGCCGTTCTGATACCTGACCACTGCCTCCTGGACTCGAATCTTTTCAAGCTGGACATATTCCGAATAGAATTTCGAAGCCAGTTTGCCATGGAGACTGAGGAAAGTATTCAGAATGTCGATCGAGTTGACCCGGTTCCAGAGAAACCCTTGCTTCGCTCGAACTTCATTATAATGGTTTGAAAACTCTTCCCATGCGCTGGCCATAGCTTCTTCGAGCTTTCCCTCAGGCGTCACGCCCTGGTTCATGTTTGACATAGGTGCCTCCTCTTCTTTATTCCTGCGGCAAACATCAAGTACCGCTGTAGGGGATGTATTCTTTTTAAAGGGATTCCATGGTCTTTGTCAAGGCTACGTGTGTGTTTTGAGTAGTGGGTCGGTTACACGGGAAATAGGAGGAAACGGGATCCTAGCTGGGGTCCCTTTTCTACAGACATCTGGCTCCTAGCGGAGCCGCCACCCATCACTGACTCAGTACTGTTCTGGCCTTGTCCGCTACCATGAAATCCTGGTACCCGGTTCACGCAGTCTAAAGGCTGGACGCTCGACACAAGGCGTTGACTTCGACTTGGTTCTGAGGAAAAACTGGATTGCATTCCGCGGGAGTTCCGTTAAGATGAATCAAGACTATTCCTCAACGCTTCACGGGGGTGAGAGGTGAAGCCGGCCGTCTACAAACGGTTTGAAGAGCTAAGGGGATTGCTTCAGCAGCATTCCATTAGGGGGGCTCTGCCGGAAGCAAAACCCTCGCCGAGCAAGGAAATCCTGCCGGAAGGTCTCAACGACGAAGAGCTTTTCCGATACTCCATGAGGAACATTACCTCCCTAGGCTGGAGTTCTGCTTCGACGCCATCCTCCGCCCTGCCTGTGGAGATTTACAACCCTCAGGAAAGTGAAGACGAAGGACTCCGGCTCCTGACTGAGTTTGTCATGGGTAAAGGGACCGTTGATTTGATGTCAAGTGGGGAGTATATCGAGGGCACACCCCATCCTGACGGCCGGTTTTTGGTTGACCATTTGCGGGCAGGCCGTTTCTCGGTACAGGCGCATCTGGATCTCCATGGGCTGAATGCTGAAGAAGCCCGTGTTAGCCTCTTCCGGTTTGTGCGGTTTAGCCTGATGCGTGGTTTCGGCTGTGTCCGAATCATCCATGGCCGCGGACACAATTCCACAGAAGGCCAGCCCACGCTTAAAGAACATCTGCAGAAATGGCTAAACAGCCGAAGGATGAGCCGCCACGTGATGGCTTATACCTCGGCTCGGCTCAGCGACGGAGGAGGTGGCGCCGTTTACGTCCTGTTGCGAAGAAGACTCGCTAAAACTGCAGGTACTCCGCAAGCCGGAAGACCACCCAAGGTCCCCATTGCAGGACAACCTGCGACGCCGCTCCAACATTGACCAGCCACTCTTGGACTCTGGACCTGGCCCAGTAAGCCAGATTCTCCAGGACGACCGGGTTGCCCTCAGGTGGCCACATGCTCTACAATGTGCAATCCTTCCTGGTTCCGAATCCCCTTTAAGAATCATGCTGTGTGCCGGAGGTTATCTGGTATGATTTTGGAACTATTCTCGTTGATCCTGTAGAGTCTGGAGTTCTCCCAATATGGCAAATGTCCATCCTGAAGAGAATCTTGAAGTCCGGCACGAACCCCCGAAGGCTTATCGCTGGTGGGTACTGATCATCATTAGCCTGGCGATGTTTGGCAACTACTATATTTACGACTGCATCAGCCCGTTGGCGGATGTCTTGAAGAATCAATTGGGATTCACTGACGCTAACATTGGGTTACTGCAAGCCATTTACAGCATTCCGAACATTATCATGGTTTTGATAGGGGGGGTCATTGTTGATCGGATAGGGACCCGGAAATCGACCTTGTTGTTTGCTTCGGTGTGTTTGATGGGGGCATTGGTAACGGCTTGGAAAGGAAATCTGCAGATTATGGCAACGGGGAGGCTCCTTTTCGGGCTGGGTGCAGAATCCCTGATCGTTGCGGTCACCGTTGCCATTGCTAAATGGTTTAAGGGTAAAGAACTGAGTCTTGCGTTTGGAGTTAACTTGACCATTGCCCGACTGGGATCTTTCGCTGCGTTGAACTCGCCCACCTGGGCTGGGTCGTTCTACAGAAAGTGGCAATGGCCGTTGTTCATAAGTATCGGTTTCGGTTTGGTCTGTTCCGCCGCGGCCATCGCATACTGGTTTCAGGAATTGCATGCTGAACGCCATTACAGGATAGGGTCGGCCGCGAAGACTGACAAGGTGATCTTCACCGACCTTTTCCGATTCGGCGTCTCTTACTGGTGCATCGTCGCCCTTTGCATTACCTTCTATTCGGGGATATTTCCCTTTCAGACCTTTGCGGTGAAATTCTTCATTGAAGCGCACGGGACCTCCCGGGAAGCGGGGGGATTCCTCTCCAGTATGCTGACTTTGTTTGCCATGGTCTTTACGCCACTGTTCGGCTGGCTGGTCGACCGCGTCGGCAGGAGGTCGTTGTTCATGATGTTTGGGTCCTTATTGCTCATGCCCGTCTATCTGCTCATGGCGTACACCCACCTCCCTCTCTATACCCCGATGGCTATGATGGGAATCGCGTTCTCTCTCATCCCGGCGGTCATGTGGCCTTCAGTGGCTTATGTGGTTGAAGAATCCAAGCTGGGAACTGCTTATGGCCTGATGACGCTAATACAGAACATTGGTCTGGCGGGGCTCAATCTTCTGGTTGGATGGGCCAATGATTTCAGGGGCGCAAGCGCCGCCAACCCCGGAGGATATAATCTGGGCATGTGGATCTTCTCCTGCCTGGGCTTCTTCGGTTTCCTGTTTGCCTACCTCCTTCGACGAAGAGAAACAGGTCCTTACGCTCATGGGCTGGAGACGATCACGACCAAATCCAGCTGAGTGTTTTATCGTAATGTATGTTAATTTCTTTTGAATCCAGAAAGACCGCCAGGCAGGTCTTGCTGAATCTGAAACAAGACTCCTCGACGATTAGCCTGGACGAAGAAATTGTCTATTCGTTCGACCTGGAAGGAAGGCTGCTGTCGGCTTGGCAAAACAACCACACTCATATCAGGACCCTCGACAACCGCATTGTCAAGAAATGGCATGAGCATTCTCCGGTGGATTCCTGGAAATCCATCCGGGAATTGGAAGAGCTTGAAAAAGAGAATGTGCTTGGCATGGTTTATAGAACTACCAGGGATCTGTTAGACCAGTTGGAGAGTAGGGAACTCCTTTTCAACGGCGACCCAACAGGAGAGACCAAGTTTAGAGCAGCGGCATCCCAATGCCTGAGCCGGATCACCACTTGGGACGTGGCACGTTACAAACAAGATAGATTGCTTTTCGAGAAGGTGTACTCCCCGGTCAGCATTCTCCCTCCGGATCAATACTACGCTCTCGTCCTGCAGGCCACTGTGGGTTGCCACTGGAACCGCTGTACGTTCTGTGACTTCTATCGTGATGTCAGGTTTCATATAAGGACTGCGGAAGAGTTTCTTGAACATGTGCGAGCCGTCAGGGCTTTCGTAGGAGAAGGAATCCGGCTAAGAAAGTCAATATTCCTGGGAGACGCCAACGCGCTGGTGACCCCCCAAGAACGGTTACTTGCAATTTTCGATTTAGTACAACAAGAATTCCCAATCCCCGGAGACGCCGTCCCCGGTAATTCCCTCGATTCCACCTATTTCAAGGGGATTTATTCCTTTCTAGATGTCTTTACAGGGGAGAAGAAATCACTCCACGACTTCCAGGAGCTGAAGTCGAGGAATCTGAAACGAGTGTATGTCGGAATCGAGACAGGATGTGACGAGTTGTTGAAGTTCCTCAACAAGCCCGCATCTTCGGCTCAGGCCTTGGAAGTGGTTTCAGCCATCAAAGATTCTGGAATTAACGTGGGTATCATTATCCTGGCGGGAGTGGGAGGGAGTTGTTACTTTGAACCCCACGTGTTGGAAACTACCGACTTGTTGAATGCACTTCATCTCGGAAAAGGCGACCTCGTTTACTTTTCCCCTCTATGGGACAATCCGGGGAGTGAGTATATGAATCGGGCGGCAGAGGCAGGGATACGCCCGCTCACTGATGAGGAAAACCGGAGTCAGGTTGCTGCTATCCGGTCCGGACTTCGCTTCATCGAAGGGCAAGAGCCAAAATTCGCACTCTACGACATCCGTGAGTTCGTTTACTGACATAATGCTTGAATTAATCCCCCGAAAACATCGGACCCTGATCTTCACCATTCTGGGGGTAGTCCTGGTCCTTCTCATGCTCTATGTTTTCGATCGCTATCGGCTTGACGAGTGGAGCGTAGGGATCCAACCGGCTGAGGGTCCCCCGGCCAGCATCGCTCACTGAATCCCCGTGGCTGATGAGTTCAAGTGAGAATATGCGGTCTCAGGGTACGGTGGTAGAGCGATCCGGGATTGTAAAGGGGTCGTGCGCTATGCCATGCAACCGTTGTCGTGCGGCGGGCATATCTTACTTGGAGGGAGTTTTGAGTCTTTCTTGGGTTCTGTATATGAAGGCAAGAATCTCGGCTACGACTCGGTAGCATTCGGGAGGTATTTCTTCCAGCAAGTCCATCCGCGAGAGGATCTCAACCAGGTTGGGATCCTGCTGGATGGGAATTTGGTTTTCCTGGGCGATCTGCAAGATTCTTTCAGCAAGATGCCCTTGGCCTTTGGCCACCAGTTTAGGGGCGCGGTCTTTGTCCCGGTCATACTGGAGGGCAGCTGCTTTCTTGGGTTGGTCAGTGTTGCTCATAAGTGCTAGGCCTTGATGTCTAAAACCTGCCCGTCCTGGACAAGGGTTCCATGGTCTTCCCAATCCGCTCGATAAAGCCTGACAGGGTCAACCTTTACCTCAAGATCAGTTTTGTCAAATCCCGCCATTATTAAGCCATTTCTGAGATCCGCCAGTTGCGAGGTGAAGACTTGCTGAGTCTCCGGACTCTCGACATAGAGTCGAACGGCAATTTCTCCGTCAATCCATTGTGCCCAGGCCTCCATTTTCCCCAGGCGCGGCAGACTCAGGTACACGTCAATGGTGAAGGGAACTTGTGAACTCCGGCCCGCGCCTTTGCTAGACTTGCCAAAAAAACGCAACCGCGCACTCGCAGGCTCAGAAAAGAAAAGTAACGGCAACTCGGCGACAAAACTTCCATCTTTCATCCATTGCCACGCCACCTCGACCTGTCGGCTCAACAACTGTTCAGAAATCAGCGTTTTTTGCTGGGAAATCAAATTTCGGTCGGCTGAACCAGAGAATAGTTCAGCCTTTTCCAGGGCTTTGGTGATTTGTCCAAGGAGCGTCTTCAAGTCGTTTGCAAGCCCTTTTGAGCTAAGGTCAGAAGGGTTCTGGAGAGTCTCGAGAAGAGCCCTCAATCTTGCCTCAAAGAAAAGGCCGGAGTTTTCCAGGATGTTGCGGAGCGAGGACTGGATTGCCTCACTCCCTGAAGTAATCGTCAGTGGAAGTAACAGCTTCTCTAATTGTCCACTTTGTGCCGCATTTAGCACGCCCCCTCGTGCATTCACCCATCGTTGGATCTCCGCCAGAAAACGTCCGGGATCCACAGGCTGCCCGGGTTGCGAGCTTTGTCTTAGTGCCATCAACAGGGCAGCCAAGCCGAAATCTTTGAGATTGGGCTCGACCTGATTTTCAATCCATCGAAGTTCGATGGGGGGGCCGCTTTGCATTACCTGGAGACGGATTTCCTGCCCTTCTTGAAGAGGAAGCTGGGTCTTAGCGTAAAACTGTTTTCCTCCCACGTTAAGGAGCAGCTGTCCATCGGTTTCGATCCTAAGGACCCGGGCGGTGAATTCCTGACCCAATGCCAGGGACAAGGCTTCGGTTCCATCGATCCGCAAGACCGAAAGCCGAGATAAATCCGATTGGATTGCATTTAGATCCATAGGCCCTCAAATCTTACTTATCGGTATTCCGAGGAAGTTATTGATAGGGTTAAAAATGAGGGCGGGATGTCATTGATTCAATGGACCTGATTTGGAGTCGGTCCGGATGGGATATAAGGACTGCTTTCCAGGGGGCATTTCCATCCAGTAATGAGGCGTTCCCGTTGCCAGAGTCAATTCGTCAACGATGTTTTCCGCTTGTTCCAACGTATCGAGGGGCTTCATATTCACCTGGCGAATGATACCATTCGGATATTCCTTGAATATGACATACTTCACCTCCGTCGACATGCGCATGAGCCTCCCCACAACCAATTGTATTGGGGTGTTGTCTGAAACACAAGGTCACCGTAATGACCAATGTTGGCAGAGTATCCAGTCCTTGACGGCCCTTCGCATGTCCCCAAAGTAAGAGAATTCCGGTATTTCCTGTTATAATCCCGTTGCCTTTTTTATCCTCATCGGAGGTTGGAGGTCTACAATGAAAAGGCAACACATCGGTTGGGCGGTGGCAGTTGTCGCCGCCAGCCTCGGTCTTCTGACTTTCATGAATCATCGGAATTCCGAGTTGACGGCCATTCCTCGGACTAGCGGATCCCTAACTCCAGCAGAGATTATTGCAGAGCTTAAGAAAGCCAGTACTGGAAACATTGCCGATGCTGTAGATGAAGCTACCGGTCAGCGGGGCTTCATGGTTCATGACATGAAGCCGATTTTCAAAGCCAAAATCGCAGGGCCGGCCGCGACGGCGGTCCTTCGTCCTGTTTTGAAAACCGACAAGCGGGAGTACCCCAATTACGCCTTGCAGATCCTTGACGAAGCAACTCCCGGTAGTGTTCTGGTGTACGTGCTGGAGGATGGTATGGAAACTGCAGGCATCGGAAATTTGATGTCAACGACGGCCAAAGTCCGGGGATTGGCAGGAGCCGTCATTGATGGAGGAGCCCGGGATATTGACGAGATCGAGGAAATCGGATTTCCGGTTTTCTCCCGCAGCGTGACACCTGCCACCTCGGTGGGACGCTACGTGAGTGTGGCCAAACAGGTGCCAGTGACATGTGGAGGGGTGCTTGTCCGTCCCGGGGACTATATTGTCGGGGACGTCACCGGCGTGGTTGTAATCCCGGCGGAGAGAGTGGCCCAGATAGTGGAATTGCTTCACCAATATGATGAAAAGGAAAACAAGATGGTTCCAATCATTAAGGAGCAGAAATCCATGTTAAAAGCCCTGGAAAGGTACAACCGGTATTGATGGGAACCCAAGTGCACAACTTGGCACTTCAGGAGTCCTGCTGTCTCGGCGAGACTTCCCTATCTGTACTCACCGATTTCCTTAGTTATGTCAGGTGGTACAGGAGGAGCTCTTGACAGGGGTCACTTGGATAGCGCGACAAGGCCCTGAGGCAATTCATCAAGTCAAGCCCTATGTCTTATTCATCCTGCCTTGGCTGGTTTTCTGTTTCTTTCCGTCCCCGTTGATAGCATCCAACTCCGTTTCATTTGACTATTCACTTTATGCAGAGACCCTCAAGACTTGCGTCAATCAAAGTGGTCTGGTGAATTATCAAAAACTAAAGTCCGCCGGGGCGGAGTTGAGGGCTTTCGTGCAGCAATTGGCCAAAACAAGTCCGGAGAACCATCCCGAGATCTTCCCCACCAGGGAAACTCAACTAGCTTATTGGATCAACGCTTACAACGCGTTTGCTCTCAAAGGAGTCGCTGACAACTATCCCACCAAGAGCATTCGCAGCATCAAGTACCTGTATGGTTTCTTTTGGAGGATAAAATTCGAAGCCGGCAGACGGAAATACACCTTGCGGCACATTGAGAATGAAATCATCCGCAAGCGCTACCAAGACCCGCGGATTCACTTTACGCTGGTTTATGCCTGCATGGGGTGTCCCCGCCTACGAGGCGAACCGTTCTTGCCGGAACGGCTGAGCGAGCAACTCGACGAAGGTGCACGCTCATTCATTGAAGAAAACCAAAATGTTCGAATCGACGGAACAGACGGAAAACTCTGGTTGTCAAAGATCTTTGCTCCCAGCTGGTACGAGGGTGATTTTTTGTACTGGTATTCGTTGAAATTCCCTGGATCTAAACCCGGAATTCGAAACTACCTGGCGCTCTATTTGTCAGTCGAGCGGAAGCAAATGCTGGAAGCTCACCCCCCCCTCAAGCCAGAATATCTTGACTTTGACTGGTCACTCAACGACCAGGAGCTCCATCCTGCCTTCTGAGTCGGATGAGAAGTCATTCCCCATTCAAACCTAGGATCTCACGAATATTGGTGAAGAAAAGTCGTCTACGGCAGAAACTGCTGAAGTGGTATGACGCCAATCTGCGCGACCTGCCGTGGCGTGACAGTCACGATGCGTATGCAATCTGGGTTTCCGAGGTGATGCTGCAGCAGACCCAGGTGCAGACTGTAATTCCTTTCTTCCGGAATTTTCTGAAGTCTTTCCCGACAATCCAGGCACTGGCTGACGCCAACCCTCAAGAACTCCTACATGCCTGGGCGGGTTTGGGGTATTACTCCCGGGTTCGCTGCTTGCAGAAAGCTGCCCAGGAGATCGTCAAGAAACATGTCGGGAGACTCCCGGAAACGTATTGTGATCTGTTGGCTCTGCCTGGGATAGGTCGATACACGGCTGGAGCGATCCTGAGCATAGCATTCAATAAGCCCTACTCGGTGGTCGACGGTAACGTGACACGGGTGCTTTCGAGACTATTCCTTTTAACGGAAGATTCACGAACCTCAAAATTCAGGAAGATTTTGTGGAATCTCGCCGGACAGTTGCTTTCCAGAAATTCTCCGGGAAACTTCAACCAGGCATTGATGGAACTGGGGGCAACCATTTGTTCCCCTCGCTCTCCAGCTTGCCTCCTGTGCCCATGGAATGCAGAATGTTTAGCAAGACGGGAAGGCCTCGAAGAGCAATTGCCACGAAAGACAGGTAGGTCTGAGAGCGTGGAATCTCAGCAAGCAGTGGCAGTCGTCGGACACCGAGGTCGGTACCTCATAGTAAAGCGAAAGGGAGCGCGAATCCTGCGCGATTTCTGGGAATTCCCGGGATGCGAATTTAAGCAGGCTGAGGATTTAAGACATGCCCTCGCCAGCCGAATCCACCGGGATCTTGGTTTGAAAATCTGCTTGAAGGACAGGCTGGTGACAGTGAAGCATGCCATTACTAAACATCGCATCACGATTCAAGCCTTTCTTGCCGAGTTAAACCCTTCGCAGCCGACACCTACGAAAAGTCGCATCACCCGATGGGTTCGGCTTTCGGAAGTTGATCGCTACCCTTTTGGGTCCGCCTCTATGCGGATCCTGAAGGCCCTACGCGACAGGCAAGCGTCGGGAGTTATGTGATGAGGGTCCCATGAGGCATAGCCATCCCTTTGGCTTTTCCTTTCCATGCTTGACCGATTGACATTTTTGAAGATTGAAGAGTATGGTCTTCATCCGATGTGAATTATGCACCATTCTGAGGTTCTACTCAGCGTTAAGTGCCCTATCTTGTGACGCAGTTTGGGAAAGGAGGCCGTTATGGCTATGAGGGAGACAGTTCGGTCTCTCAGGATTTACTTCATCGTGCTGCGCTGCGGGATTAACGGATCCTACAATTCATTAGTTTGGAGGTAATTGCGGACTTGTTGGAAAACGGTTGTCCGTATTTGATCCAGAACCTCGACTGACTCCCCCTCGGCGACGAGCCGGATAATGGGCTCAGTGTTGGACCCCCGGACATGGAACCAGCCACCCTCTACCTTTACTTTGACCCCGTCCCGTAAATCTAAGGGATAGTTCCCATACTGTTTCCGGATGAGGTTAAGAACGCCGCGAATCTTATCGGAAGGACACTCCAGTTTCTCCTTGACCATCTGATAAGAGGGAAATTCGGACAGCAGAGACGACAATGGATGCTGCGACTCTGCCAGCAGATGCAGGATTAGGGCCATGCCGACCTGGCTATCGCGGGCAAAGTTGATGCGGGGATAAATGACCCCTCCATTACCTTCGCCCCCGATAACGGCCTTTTCCCGCTTCATCCCTTCCGTCACATTGGCTTCTCCGATCCGGGTTCGGAAGACCGGGCATCCAAAACGTGCCGCCACGGCCTCAATGGCATGGGTGGTCGAAAGGTTGACCACTACAGGACCTTTTTCACGGCTGAGTACGTAGCGTGTGGCTAACACCAGGGTGAACTCTTCGCCGATAGGATTCCCTGACTCTGATATCACCGCTAACCGGTCAGCGTCCATATCCTGGGCGAAGCCGATATCGGCATGGTTCTGACGAACCGCCTCACAGAGAATTCCCAAATTCTCAGGAATTGGTTCAGCAGGGCGGGGGAAGAGACCATCGGGGACATTGTGGATCGGGATCGCCACCACGCCGAGGGCCTCCAACAGCCGGGGTCCAATTATGGAACCTGCCCCGTTACAGGCATCGAGGACAACCCGCAGTTTCCTGGAGCCTGAAGGTAATGGGCCGAGGGCATCTAAAATGGCTTTGATGTGAAGATCGATGGCTCCACTCGTGGCTTCGACTTGACGAATCTCCGTACTGCTGACCTTGGTGTATTCGCCTTGGTGATAAATATCGAGCAAATCTCCAGCTTGGCCCCCCGCCAGGAACAGCCCATCGGGGCCAATGAATTTCAGCGCATTCCATTCGGCGGGATTATGGCTGGCAGTGATAGCGATGCCCCCCTGGCTGCGGAGATGGCGCACCATCCACTGGATAGTCGGAACAGGGCAGACATCCAGGTCCACCACCCTGCAACCGCTCGAAAGCAATCCCGCAACCACCGCCTGTCGGACCATTTCACCGGAAGTGCGTGTATCCCGCCCAATGACAATCGTGCCCGAGCCCACGTAGGTTCCAAAGGCCTGAGCAAAGCAGGTCAGCAAGGAAGGAGTCAGCGAATCTCCGATTATGCCTCTGACTCCGGAGATGCTGATTTTCAGGCTCGGAATGGCTCGCATATCATGCTCCCCCAGCCAGCGCCAGGCGATCCCGCGACCAGCTCAGCAGATCGCGAGCCCGGGGCGTTGTTTCGGCTTCAACAATGATCCGGATCATGGATTCGGTGTTGGACACGCGAATGTGAACCCAGCTGTCATTCCAGGACAGTTTCAAACCGTCGGTGAGGTCAAGTTTCACTCCTGGTTCGGCTTCCATCTCGTCGTGCAGGCGCTGAAGCACGCTGTAGATACGGTGAGGTGCCACGGGGACGTTGTGTTTGAACAGAGTGTAATGGGGGAGTTGCTCGACCAGGGCAGAAATCCCCATCTGAGAAATAGCCAGGTACTCCAGGATCAGTCCAATGGCGGCAGCACTATCGTGTGTTTGCTGCACTTCCGGGACCACCACGCCACCGCTGCCCTCACCTCCCAACACGGCACGATGTTCAATCATAGCTTCGGAAATGTAGGCTTGCCCGACGGGCGTCCGGACAACTTGTCCTCCTCGCTGCCGAGCTATCGTGTCGATGGCCATGGTGGTTGACACGTTGGTGACCACGGTCCCTGGCTTGTTTTGCAGCCTGATGGCCGTTGCAAGTGCGAGAGTGAATTCTTCGGACAAAGATTCACCTCGCTGGGTTACGACGCCCAACCGCTCGCCGTCGGCGTCGTGGGCAAACCCGATGTCGGCATTGCCTGCCTTGACTACCGCTCGCAACGTCGCCATAGTTTGCGGGTTGGGCTCTGGGGAATGGGGGAAGGCCGTCGTTGTATCATCGTTAACAGCCAGAACCCGGCAGCCCAGAGTTTCCAGCCAGCGTGGGCTCAACAATGAGCAGGCGCCATTGCAGCAGTCAACGGCCACGCGAAGCCGCCGCGACTGGATCGCCTCGCTACGGAACGCGGCTTTCAGACATTCAATGTGGTGAGGCACGGCTTCGGCGGTCTCGATGCGAGTGGGAATTTTCTTCCAATCGGCTTTTGAGAGTTCGGCCTGATGGAAAATGTCGAGCAGTTCCTCCGCCTGTATTGCGGTCAGGTAAAGGCCGTCGGCCTGGACAAACTTAAGGGCATTCCAGTGACTTGGGTTATGACCTGCCGTGATAGAGATTCCGCCCTGGGCCTTGAGCCATGGGACCGCCAGCTGCAGGCTGGGAGTGGGGCAGATTCCCAGGTCAATGACTTCGCAGCCGGCTGCCAGCAGGCCTGCGCAGACAGCGGCACGAACCATAGGCCCCGAAGGTCGAGTATCTCTGCAAATGAGGATGCGTCCCGAATCCAAATAGGTTCCGAAGGCCTGGGCAAAGGCAACCGCCAATTCAGGCGTAAAGGTCTCTCCAACAATTCCGCGGACGCCACTGATTCCGATCTTAAGGTGTCTCATGAGTCTATGTGTTTGAGTTCGGACAGATACTGCTCGCACCGACCCAGGTCTTCCAGGCTCTTGATGCCCTGAGCTTCCCGCCAGTCCGCCAGGGGAGTCGAGAAAACTCCGTAGGCCTGCCTTGCCAGTGCCGTAACCAGTTCGTTGGGGAACCCCAGTTCTCCTCTAGGCCGATTGTAGCGGCCTTCTTCGCTGTTCCAGTATTGTCGCCTGAGCTCCCCGAGTTGCGTTACCAGTGCTTGGGATTTTAACAGAAACAAGCCGATGTTCGTTTCTCCACGAAGTATCGGTGCGGCCATTTCCAGGTGAGTCTCTTGTGAACCCAGAATACGGCCGTCGGAATCACGCCTCAAGGGAGCATAGGGCTGGTCGATCAGAACTGTAGGGAAGACCATATCATATTCAGGAAACAACGCTGCCAGCATCAACGTGCGGTGTACCGTCTCCGGGCGGATCACAGGCTGAGTACTCCAGACAACAAGGGCCCAACCATTGAGAGTCCGCATTTCCCGTGAGGCCCAGAAAACGGCATCTCCAGTCCCCAAGGGTTCCGGCTGGGTCACGAAGGTTACAGACTCGCCGGCCAGGAGCTGCCGGATGGGCTGCTCGGTCTCTGGAGAGACAATCACGATGGGCTGGGCTGCCTCGGGGCAACTCTGGCGAATGGCTTTAAGGACCTGAAGAATAGAAGGTACACCATTGACCAAAGCCAGAGGTTTGGGAACGTCAAGTCCGCTTCTTCTTGCTCTTTCACCCTTTCCCGCAGCCACAATAACAGGCCAAATGGGGCCAACCGGCTCTCCAGGGTCGAGGCAGTCGAGCAGGCGGCAAACTGCCTTGCGATTTGCGTCAGCTTCACTCCAATGGAGGTTGAAGAGTTCAATCGTCTGACGGTATCCGCTTTCCGGATCGATCCCAGAGAGACCGTCGCCAGGCGTCGAAACCATAACCATACCTTCCTTCACTCCATTGCATCCTTGGGGACCATAGAAGCGTGACTGCACTCGTTCCAGCAAGAGTGGTACACCGTCCTTTGGAACAAGGGCCAACAGGTTCCCTCCAAAGCCTCCACCCATTAGCCGGGCTCCGTAGACCTCCTGCTCGGATTTGATGATATCGAGCAATCTCTCGACGACTGGAGTGGAGATTCGGTAGAGGTCACGGAGACTATTGTGGGACTGGTCCAGGAGACTACCCAAGGAATGCAAGCATTCGGAAACCGCTTCAGTCCTTCCCTCTTTTGAGAGGGTGTCCAGTTGGTGGAGCAGGCGGACGGCCGTATTCACCCTTGAGATCTCCCCCAGATGGTGCAATGCCAGGTCGCGAACTTTAAGCGGGGAATGGCTGCGATGGCCTATTAAGGCAGGGAAAGCCTCCAGACATGCCCGGTAAGTCTCAGGATGGCTCTGCTCCATGTCAGCCAGAATAACGGTTTCGGGAAGAAGTTCAAGAACCTGGCGAATTCTGGACTGGCATTCTGGTTTGTTGTCCTGCAGCGCATTCAATAACGCAGGCCATGACGAACCGAGCGAATTCCTGCTTCGCAATAAGTCCTCAAGGAGGGCTGGAATAATCAGGCGTGAGACTGCAGCCCGTTCATTGTACTCCAGCATAATTTCCCTGCTCTTGTCGGCCGAGTGAGAATAGAAGGTCACCCAGCGAAAGGCATCCGTCGGCAAAGGCACTCGCTGGAACTGGGCATCGGCGTAAGAAAGATGCACCAAGTTCTGGCGTCTCGCCAGGCAGATGGTATTGTGATCCATGGCCCCACCGCGGGTGCCTAAATACCACTCCGCCCGCGATGAGTCTCGCGCCAGTTCCTCGTCAGTAAATCCAATATGATTGACCCGGCGGACTGCCGCGCCGGCTAATACGGTCAGTGCGGACGAGGAGGAAGCCCCGCCGCCTGGCGGAATCGTGGAATCTACCGCAAAACAGAAGCCACGGTGGAGCAATTGGCCAAACCGCATGAACGCAAAGAATACACTTCCTTTGACATAATTCGACCAGTGGGGCTCTGGAACTGGCCGGGAAAAAACAAAGGCAACCCAGCGAGGCTCACTGAATTCCCCCGGCATAGATTGCGGAGCTTCCGAGAGGTTAAATCGAAAAGGGAGACATCCTGGCAGCGTTGACGCGCCGCAAACTTCTCCCGAGCCGAGGGGACGGAACAGCATCATCATGTCATGTTCACGACTTCCGAAGGTCAGCGAACTGGTAGGGAGATAGGAGACATAATCCACATGCTCTCCGATGATGTTGATCCGCGCCGGGACACGCAGCATCTCTACGGGTCCATCTCCATAAAGGTCCAGGAACAGCGTGCACAACTTGTCAATCCGAGCAAGCTGGCGCTCTAAGGTATCCTCATCTTTACCGTAGGTTTGAGTCAGAAGAGTGCATAACGAATGCCTTGCCATGTCCTGGCTGTCGGTACACTCTGCGAGGCGGGATGCAAGAGGATTCTGGTTTATCGAATGGGAAAAACCCTCAGCCGGTGAAGGCGACCGGCCGGTCTCCTTTACCGCCAGCAGTGAGGCTGACCGGGACTGGGCAATGAGTGCCTTCAGCTTCTTCACAGTCATAGGGGAATTTTAACTAAGAGAGACTATCCAACACCTGTCGGCGCGAACAGGATAACACAGACAAGCAGGTTTTTTGGGGGATTCGAATTATCATGCGGCTGCATGAATCGGGAAGCGGGACGCCTGACATCATTGAGGATGGAATTCTAGGGCAGACCTCAATTATCTACTTTGGATGAAATTGTTCGGCCGCCGATGGCGCCAAGTGGATTCAACCCCAAAGTCAATAATCAAAG
>JBGOTQ010000020.1:0-38619 GCA_041476565.1 Terriglobia bacterium
CGATGAACGATCCCGGCTTCGTGAGCTGCCGCCAGCGCGTCTGCCATCTGCACCGAGACCTTCAACGCCTCGCTCAGCTTAAGCCCCTTGCGGCCAATTAGCTCATCGAGCGTCCGGCCATCCACATACTCCATGGCGATAAAATCAATCCCCTCGCCCTGGTCGATGTCGTAAATGGTGATTATGTTGGGATGATTCAGCGCTGAAGCCGCCTTGGCTTCCTGGACAAACCTCTTCTTGCGCTCAGGGTCGGCGACTTTCTCGGGTGGCAGGACCTTGATGGCCACGTAGCGGTCCAGATGGGTGTCGCGGGCCTTGTAAACCACTCCCATGCCACCCTCACCGAGCTTTTCCAGAATCTTGTAGTGTGAAATCGTTTGGCTGATCATGACGTCAAAACGCTTAAATCATTTCGTCCTGTCCCCCAACCTGGTCAAGACAGTACCAAAAGGGTAACGATCATTAACCACAGAGAACACTGAGGGCACAGAGGTAAATTACGGGGGAATTTCCAGAATCCGATTTGAGCCGGGATTCGGTAAAGTTTGGAATTTGTTGATTCTCCCAAGATTCAGCCTCCGTGTATCTCTGTGGGCTCTGTGGTTTAATTTCTTGTCCCGTTGTCCACTGTCTCACTTGTTGGCCAACGGACGGCCCTCCAGCTCATCCTATCCCCTGACACCTGACACCTGGTACCTCACACCTCACCGGAAATTCTCCACGAGCATTAGCCTCTCCAGCACTAGCCCCTTCCAGAAAAGCCTTCCGCTTGCTCCCTCCCAGCCCCAGTGCAGCCTGAAAGATGTTTCTCAACTTGTTTCCAGCAGTCGGTCATAAAGACTGTGACACTTCATTGGTGGGCGTGCGGCGAGTGATAAGCTAACCACAGGCTACTCTGTCGTTGCGCTGTTCGAGTCGAACAGTTCAACGAGGGCGTTGCTCTCAGCACTGTACGAGTGGCCTACTTGACGTATCGCCGGCACTGTCGTGATTCCATCTTAGAGTCGCTCAGAAATTCTCAATCATCCAAGCGTTGGCCGCTGCGGTCGATTTCGAAAGTGCAAGATATCGACCGTCTGGAGAAGGGATGCTATAGTCTACCGTGAAGCCTTCCAGCAAAGGGTGGGTTCGTCCTTCCAAATCAACGTAAGCCAAGCCGTTAAAGGTGGTCGAAGCGCCCACAACGAACCACCCCTTTCCGTCCGCCGCCCACTTCATGTCCCCAATGTATCTCCACCCTTTCAGCGTTAAGTCGTGTGGAGATCCGCCGGATAAGGATAGTATTCGGATGCGGGTTTGCTCTTGGCCAGCCAAAATGATAGCAATTCGCGAGCCGTCTTGAGATAAATCCCATTGATAATCTTCGGGTAGCAAGGCCAGATCAATCCTGGCAAGCTCACGACCCTTCCCCTTTATCGGGTCTACAGAGTAAAAGACCAATTGGGTTTGTTGCCGCTGGTCGACAACACATAAGCGCGACTCAGTATGAGCGCATTGGACCGAAACAATGCCAGTTTCGCTGATCACTGTCTGGGAAGGCCCTCCTGCAATGGGAGCTCGTGTGAGTGTGACGGGTTCTTTCGAAGTGTGCCGACTATGAGTGGCTTTATCAAAATACAGAATCCAGGCCCCATCGGGACTCACCGTGGGGTCACACTCGCCTTTCGGGCTTGCCACGACCGCCTCGGCCGTGCGTTGGCCGATGGTTTGTTTGTAAATGTCTAAGCTGCCATTCCGATTGGTGGAGAAGAGAACGGTCTTGCCATCAGGCATCCAGGCTGCAGGAAAATCCAATCGCTCGTCGAGAGTCAGGCGTTTTGGCTCTTTGAGGCGCATCCCGTTTCCTTCGAGCTCTCCGACGTAAACGTCCGATTGGTAGAACGACTTCACTAAGGCGATGTGCTTCCCGTCTGCGGATAGGGTGAGGCTCCTAAGAAAGGAGTCAGCCCAGGGAGTCATTTGCCGGGGTTGGCCGATAGCTTGCCCAGTCCGAAAATCTACCTTGAGTTCCCAGAGGCTATGTCGGAAGACGTTGCGACCCTCATCTGTAGAACGACCATAAAGAAAGCGTCCGTCCGGCAGGGAGACTCCTTCACCACTCAGATCCCGGTCTGAAAGAACGACTGTTTCCTGGGTGGTTTTGATCTCCCGGGATTCAATGGCGGCGGCACCTTTTGAAACAAACCCAAGAGAAACTCGATACCTCATGTCCAGAAGTCTTTGCCCATCCGGTGACCAACAGACCGGGTAAATGAACTCCGGTTCTGCAGTCGTGGCGATCCTGCGCGCATCCTCTCCGCTGGAGCTCATCAGCCAGATTTCTTTCCTGTCTTTGTTCGCAAAAGCGATCTGTGACCCATCCGGTGACAGAATGGCGTCCCTAGCGTCATCCCGAAGCTTCCGAGGTGTCCCACCGAGTAAAGAAATGCTCCAAAGACTATATGTCTTTTCTTGCTTTGAAAAACCGTTGGCAAGCAACCGGGTCCCGTCCTTGAACCAGGATATCTTTTCAATTTGGGAATCCTGAGGCGCGGGTAGGGGGTGTAGCTCTGCCGTTTCCAAAACCTTCAGGAAGATCCCGGTCTCGTCAATATAGGCCAGATATCGACCATCCGGTGAAATAGCCGCGGCGGAAACGGGTGTTTCCGAAGAATTGGAAGTGAGTTGGCGCTCACTGATCTCATGTGGAGGAATCGTCCGATGCGTGGTAGTCCACCAAATCGCGAGCCCGGTCAGGGAAACGATCAGCCCGGTCGAAAGCAGGGCTAGCCATCGCCGGGAGGCCGAGCGCGTTGGCGTCGGGGGTTCACTCGTGCCAGGCACTCCACCGAGTCTTGAGATCCGCCCCGAATCGGTATCCCGTTTCAAGCGCTTTAAGTCAGCCCGCAGTTCCGAGGCAACCTGGTAACGTAATTCCCGGTCTTTCTCCAGCAGCTTGTTGATGATTCGTTCCAACTCGGCAGGGCATTCCGGATTCAGGCGTACTGGCGTCGTCGGTGTCTGGTTGAGAATCGCATTGAAGATCAAGGCCGAGGTGGAGCCCGTGAAGGGCAGTCTGCCCGTGGCCATCTGGTAGAGGGCCACTCCAAACGAAAACAGATCCGTCCGCGCATCCAGCTCCAATCCTATGGCTTGCTCCGGGGACATGTAAGCCACTGTCCCCATCACCGCACCGGGGCTGGTCAGGTCCTCCTCACTGATGGTCGGCAGCGCTGAGGCGCTCACTGCCTCCGGTGCCTGTCGGGCTACACGGGTCAACTTGGCCAGACCGAAATCCAGGATCTTGGCTTGATTTTGCTCGGTTAAGAAGATGTTGGCGGGCTTGATGTCCCGATGGACGATCCCCTTCGCGTGGGCTACCTCCAGAGCACCCGCAATCTGGATGGCCAGGTCCAGCAAAAGGTCCAATTTGAGCGGTTTCCCCTCGATCCGGTGTTTAAGGGTTTGCCCTTCCAGCAGTTCCATTGCAATGAAGGGCTGTCCTTCGGCTTCGTCGATGTCGTATATGGTGCAGATATTGGGATGATTGAGGGCTGAAGCGGCCTGGGCTTCGCGTTCGAATCGATCCAGAGCCTGCCGGTCACGTGAAAGTTCTTCGGGCAGGAACTTTAATGCGACAGTCCGCTTGAGCCGGGTGTCTTCGGCCTTGTAGACAACACCCATGCCCCCGCCACCCAGCTTCTCAAGAATGCGATAGTGGGAAATCGTTTTGCCGATCATGCTGGTCATTTCGTGGGACCGAGATCAACGGGCAAGCCACGCCAAAAACAAGATCGTTAAGGGTGCGGGTATTATAATGCCGGAAATGAGGAGAATGATATGACGAAAAAGCGGAAAACGCCAGTCTGGTCAATTCTCAGCCGTACTGGGTCAATTAAGCGGGGAATTTTGGAGGGCTGAGCTCCGCGAAGCCGCAGACAACGTGGCAGACGTGGCCTCGCAGGGTGACAGCAGTCACCCGCTCGGCCCTCCACCTGTGACTGAGAAGGTGTGAAAAAATTCCGCCGGGTCGGGGACCCAGCCTACAACCACCCAATAATGCCTTTGGATTCATTGTAGGCCGTGTGCCCTCACACGGCGTGTTTCTGGAATTCCAAAATTTTTCACACCTTCTGACCCACTATTCTCAGCCTTGTATGAAATTGAAGCGTGTTTTCGGTATTGTCAAGTTGAGGCGATCACCGGGGGAAGGCTCGCAAGAACCGTTTCGGTGCTCACATACTGCTCCTCACCGGCGAGCACGCGCGCCAACCCAGCCGCAGCGGTCTTTTCCATGGCGGACAAACTTTCCCATTCGTGATTCGGCGGCGGCAAGAGGTTGTTCAAAACAAGTTCCACCACCTTCCTCAGCCCGACATCATGTGCTCTGAGGCAAAAGGCCCTTGACAAATTGGTTGTTGCAGTCAAAATTATGCTGGAGTCTGGTATCCCCAAAGAGCTGGAGGGTAACCGGAGGGAAGTGGATCATCCTGAGCAAGTGAAAGGAAAGGAACATGAGTGCGAATTTGATGGAATTTACAGATGGGAATTTTGACACAGAGGCGCTGAAGGCCGATAAGCCGGTCCTGGTGGATTTCTGGGCGCCATGGTGTGGTCCTTGCCGGATGGTTGGGCCAATCATTGAGGAATTGGCCACCAGCTACCTTGGGAAAGTGAAAATCGGCAAACTGAATACCGATGAAAACCCGGCCATTGCCACTCGTTACGGGGTTATGAGTATCCCGACCATCCTTCTCTTCCAAAATGGGGAAATCGTGGATCGGGTTGTCGGCGCCGTTCCCAAGAAGGAGTTTGAACGGATGATCAATGCCCACGTTCAATAATGGGCCCCACAATATCCCGGACGGAGGAAGAATCCTGGGTCGGCCTCTGAATTGCTAACAAGGGAGCATCAGGAAATGCAGAATGAGCGTCAAGAGGGTTCCTCTCAAGACTCTCCGCGAAAGGTTGCTGAGACTCAGGCAGACGTCAGTATGTTCTGCCCTCAGTGCGAGGTTGAACTGGTAGGGAACCACTGTAAGCTAATCTGTCCTCGCTGTGGATATTACATGTCCTGTTCAGATTATTATTGAACCCTCCTCGCAGCCGGCAAGAAAAATCCATCTCCAGAGCTTCTGACGTGAGATTTTTATCAAGAACACTTCTTTGTGCCTGCCTCCTGGTTTTCGTGGTCTATGTCCAGTTTTTTTTCCGATTAGGAACCATTGGCCTTGTGGGACCTGATGAGCCGCGCTATGCACAGGTTGCCAGGGAGATGGCGGTCACGGGGGACTATGTCACTCCTCGCCTTGGCGGAGAGCCTTGGTTCGAGAAGCCGGTGCTGTATTACTGGTTGACCGCTCTAGCCTATAAGCTGCATGGGGTAGACGAAAGCGCTGCCCGTTTTGCCTCCGCGGCTGCTGCCGCACTGGGGGTTGGGCTGGCCTACTGGCTCGGTTGCGCCTGGCTGGGGCCTAGAGGCGGGGTTCTGACCGGGCTTATCTTGTCGACTTCTGTTCTGTACTTTTCACTTGCCCGGGCTGCTTCCATGGACATGCTGCTGGCAGCCTCTTTGACAGGGGCTTGGACTTCGCTTTATTTCATATTGTTTCCCCCTAATGAGAATGGACTTTCCCCAGATTTCAAAGCGGGGCGCCGTCCTTGTCTCTGGCATTACCTGTTTTATGGATTTCTGGGTATTGCGGTTCTGGCTAAGGGCCCTGTCGGGGCCGTTCTGGTTGGGGGAAGCCTCCTGGCCTTCCTCATGCTCACTCGCCGGCTCGGTATGTTAAGGAGGATCTTTTCTGTACCTGGTCTCTTTATTTTCTTGGGAATCAGTCTCCCTTGGTATTTGCTTTGTTTCAGGGCCAACGGTGCCACTTTCATCCAGGAATTTATCATTCAGCACAACATCGAGCGGTTCGCGACGGACCGGTACAAGCACTCACAACCTGCTTGGTTTTATTTGGGGGTCTTGTTCGCAGGATTTTTCCCTTGGGTGTTTCAACTGGCTCCGGCAGCAGTCCGACTCGTGCGGGACGGAGCAACCGAATACACCCGGGATCGATGCCAACAGGTCTACCTTGGATTATGGGTGATAGTACCTTTGATTTTCTTTACGTTTTCACAGGCCAAGCTTCCTGGCTATATTCTTCCCATTGCTCCTGCGATAGCTTTGCTGATTGCTCGAGAATTTGAGATCTGCCTTGCAGGAAATCCAAACCAGAAGCCGAACAGGTGGTTTTATGGTTCGCTTTGGGTCCAAGCAGTCTCAGTGTTACTTCTGGGAGTCGTTTTGCCGTACTCTGCTCCAAGGCTTCACTTTGATGTGGGACCGCTGGTCATGCAGTTGTCAGCACTCCCGATCGGGATTGGAATCTTGGGCATGATCTCCATTTCCAGGAGGAACATTCGCTCCCTGCTCAGGGTCTATGTGGCAGGCATTGTGATCGGCGTGACTCTGATTGTGACCCAACTTCTGCCACGGTTGGATCGATCAGAATCCTGCCGACAATTGGGGGCATTCTTGAATCAAGAAGAGTACAGCGGACGGCCAGTCTTCATTCTCGGCTTGTCCCGTGAAGTTGAATATGGGCTCCTCTTTTATTTGAACAGTCCGACTCGTATCATATACTCCTCGGACGATTTGAAGGCTTGCCCGTATAAAGAGATCGTTCTAATCGCCCGCAGGGATATAGACGTGCAAAGGTTGCTGACCGGTTGGAACTTAGCGCGCGAATCCTCATTTGATGAGAAGAGAATCGCCTGCCTCAGATACGAAGGGAAGGAATGACATGCCTATACTCTTCACCACCAAGACCCGACTGATTCTTTGGGAGAACCCAATCAATCAACACCAGAGACACTAACCTGCAGTTCTCACCACAAAGACACTAAGGCACCAAGACAAGCCTGAAAGTATAGATTCACTAAGGCCCATCTGTGTCTCCTATCGTTTCGCCCATATACAGTCTGGATTCAACGGCTCAGGATAACATTACTGGCAAGTCCCGGCGGGCAGGGTTTATGCGCTGACCTCTTTGTGTCTTGGTGACTTGGTGGTGAGAATTCCGGGCTAATGGTGGGGGAGGCGAAGGGGCAAATGCCTCTTGAAAAACTCCAATACTGTGTTCTCATAAGTTTTCCTGTCGACATCGTAGAGAACGGCAGTTTTGGAGTGTGCCATCCGTAAGAGTTCCTTGGGTTGAGGGGACAAGTTAAAGAGATTGAGCGTGCAGGCCTCTAAGCCATTGGGCTCTTCGCTCGTGATAAACAGCTTGTCTTTCCCCTTGAGATTGTGCAGAGACCGCTTGAGGGCTTCCTCGCCCTGGTAATTGAAAAGGTTGAGCAGGTGGAATCCGAGAACTGAAAGTTTTCGGATCACCCCGTTATCGACACCCAGAACAACCGAGGTTTGCATCTCCACGAACTGTTCCGGACTCTCGAAGGGAGAATCGACAACCAGAGTCTGAATTTTGTTGGAGTAAGTTGCGGCCGAAAGGGCGACGAAGGCTCCCAGTGAGACCCCCCAGACTCCCACCCGATTGGGATCCACTTCAGGCCGAGCAGCAACCGTGTTGATGGCCGAGAGGAGATCGCGAGTTTCTTGAATTCCCAGCGTGGAGAGTTTCAAGGGGGAGTTACCGTGTCCGCGAAAATCGAAAAGAAATAAATGGTAACCGTTTTCCTGGAAGGTCGATGCCAGGGTTAGTAGATCGGCGCGGTTGGACTTGTAACCGTGACAGAGAAAGATAACGGGCGCCCCATGAACGGATGGGATAAACCAACCCTCCAGAGGTTGCTGACCGGCTGAGGCAAACTGAACTGCAGAATAGTTGCGGACCAGAAAGTTACTCGGATCGATGGTCTCCATTAATCGACTCGGGAATACGATGCAATAAGTGGCAAACCAGGAAAAACCGGTGATCAATAGAAACACAAACAAAAGGATGGGCAAGATGCGGTGTAGAGTCTTTCCGAAGGTGGACTCCGGATATCGCAAGGTGGCTATAATTCGGGTGACAATATTCATTCGATTGATAAGTCTCAGGCTAGAGATACTCGAATGCAGTCCATGATCAATTTACCAGCTCAGGAACCGGCCAGTTCAGCCTGAACTCTCATCTAGAAGTTCGGCATAATCCCGCGGGGTGTTTATACTCCGGAAGATTCCGGCTTGCAAGCCTCTCGACCAAAGGTCTTCCTCAGAGATGCGATTTACGCACACCTGCTCCAGGGAATCGGAGACTCTGTACTTCTCCAGTCGGAAGTTGAGGTCAAAAAAAGGGAGGCACTTCTTAGTGTAAAGAGCGCAAAGGGGCTCGATCTGGCCCGTATTAGATATAAATACCACGGCATCAGCCCCGTTAGCCCTCTCAAATAACAAGTCAACAAAAGCAATAGGGATTCTTGGCATGTCGCAGGCCACAACGAGGTTCAGGAAGCTGGGAGTGCTTCGAAGAGCCGTAACGATGCCGCTGATTGGCCCCTTGGGACTGACCAAGTCAGCCATTACACGAATCCCCAGCGAATCAAGTTCGGATCTTCCCGGAGGTCCGATAATCCGAACGTCTTCCGCAAAATGGTTGACCAGCCTCACGGCTTGCCGGATCAGAGGCTTCCCCTGAAACAAGAGGGACGCCTTGTCCTGGCCCATCCTGGAGCTTCTTCCCCCCGCCAGGACAAAGGCGCTACAAGGAAGGATCTGCCGGATCTCCGTATTTCGACACATTGTTCCAAATCACGACAATCTATTCTGCTATAATTGTACCGGATTCAGTTACGATTTTAGCTCAACGATCGATCAGTTGACGGAGTTCCTTGAAATAAGCTCCTCAGACAACAGGCGGAGTATAGATGATTTCTGCATTGAAAATCAGAGTTCGTGACATCAGCTTCAGTGTATCGTGGTATTGCCCGAATTTCGACAGAATATCCTCCGCAAGAAACGTTCTGAAGGTCTTGCTGATGGTGGGATTCTTGGGACTTGGAGGTCAACTGCTCGCTGCCGAGAAGAATTCCAACATTTTCCCATTGAGCGAAATAAGGCCGGGGTTAAAAGGGGTGGGCAAGACCGTCTTCCAGGGGGACAAGGTTGAGGAATTTCAAGTTGAGATTCTAGGAGTGCTGGACAACGTGGCGCCCCGTCAGAGCGCAATTTTGGCAAAGTTGTCAGGGGGACCTCTGGAGAACACGGGTGTTCTGGCAGGCATGAGTGGCAGTCCGGTTTACATTGACGGAAGGGTTGTCGGCGCCATTTCCTTTTCCTTCCCGTTTTCAAAGGATGCGATTGCCGGGATCACCCCGATCCAGCAGATGATAGACATCTTCAACAAGCCTGAAGGCCCGGTCCGGGTTGATCCGATTCAGATTGACATTTCCTCTACCCCCCCCCACCGGACGGTGGCCTTTCATCCATCCTTTGATCCTTTTGACCTCGGTAACGTAGGCTCAAGGAAGTTTGCGATCGAGGAGTCTGCCACCAGATCGATTCCTGGCATGCAGCCATTCGGCGGACAGGTGTTCAGCTACATCGACACTCCCATTCTGCTGTCAGGATTCTCAGCTAGAGCTGCCCAATTCTTCGAAAAGGCCTTCAATTCGCTCGGCATGACGATGGTACGGTCGGGAGGGGTCTCCGTAGGAAGTGGGTCGAGCAGATTAACCGATGGTTCCGACATTCAGCCCGGCGCAGCTGTAGCTGTTCAGTTGATACGGGGAGATTTGGGGGTGGGAGCCAGTGCTGTCGGCACCGTAACTTATCGCGATGGCAACAATATCTACGCATTTGGACACCCCTGGCTTTCGGTTGGACCTGTCCAGTTGCCCTTCTCCAAAGCGCGAGTAATTTCGCTCATCTCTAATCTCAGCAGTTCTTTCAAGATCGCTGTTCCCACTGACCTGGCGGGTTCCATCACTCAGGACCGTTCCCAGGGTCTGTATGGGACCGTCGGAGCTCTGCCGAACTTGATTCCCTTGACCATCAATCTGAAATCGAGCCGGAATCGTTTGGAATCTTACAAGTACGAGGTGGTTAACGACCGGTTTCTCACCCCGCTCCTCGTGAACTTCACCATTTTCAACACCATCACAGCCAATGAGAGGTCTCTCGGTGAATCGACTTTGCAGGTTCAGGGCAAGATCAATGTCAAAGGGCAGCCGGAGGTCAAGATCGAGAATCTCTTCTCCGGCGACAACAATTCCCAGGCCTTTGCTTCTCTGGCTGTGGTCCAGCCCCTGACCTACTTGCTGGGGAGCGGTTTTGAGAAGGTCGATGTGGAATCGATCACGGTTGACATTAAGTCGTTGGAGGAAAAACGAACGGCAATACTGGACAGGGTCTGGTCCAATCGGAGTGAAGTTCGGGCAGGGGAAACGTTGAACTTGTCAGCCTATCTGCGGGCATCCAACGGAGAGGAGCAGGTTGAAAAAATCCCGCTGGAAATCCCTTCCGACATCCCAACCGGCACGCTTCTGATCACGGTGGCCGACGGATTTACTCTGATGGCAGCAGAAAACCGGATCCTGCGCCAGACCTTCATCCCCAGAGATCTTGACCAACTGATTCGGGCCATTAACAATATCCGCAAGAATGACCGGGTTTATGTGCGGTTGCAGCGAGCCGAACCGTCGGTCATAATTCGAGGGGAAGAATTGTCCGGTTTGCCTCCTTCGTTTAGCAATGTGGTCACTTCCGACCGAAGTTCAAGCAGTGGACTGATGACCCTGAGGTCTTCCAATCTCTACGAATACGAACTCCCGTCAACGCCTTTCGTTATTAGTGGTCAGAGGACGTTGATTATTGAGGTTGTCGATTGATCTTCTCGCATCTGGAATTCTCTTCGCGGCTGGCCGAAAACAGGTGGTAGGGTTTCTTCGATACGCAATTGTGGTGACGGACCAAGGCCGGAATTCCACTCACAATCCAGTCACTTGATCGATGGAGGCAACAGTCCCCTGGTCCTCGGGGAATCCCGCCAAATTATGGAGACTACATGAATCCTAAACTACAAACCTCCTTAGCATTTGCACTTGGGTTTCTTGTGACGCTGCCCATGCAGGTTAGAGCCGTGAGTCCGCAATTCTGGACTACTACCTCCTTCTCGGATTTTTCTAAAGGTACCCTCAAAGGGTTTTCGATTGAACAGGATGGACGATTGCTGTTGTCTCCCAAGTTTGAATCCCTTTATGACTCGGACCAGGCGCTGATCTGGTCTGCTGTCCTGGATCGCCGCAAGAACCTTTTCCTGGGGACAGGCCATGACGGCAAGGTCTTCAAGGTCGAGCCCAACGGTACCTCCAGCCTGTTTTTTGACGCTTCGGAACTGGATGTTCTTGCCATGGCACTAGACTCTGAGGACACCCTTTATGTAGCAACCTCTCCGGATGGAAGAGTCTACAAAGTCGACTCCAAAGGAAAGGGGACGGTTTTTTTCGACCCGGAAGATAAATTTATCTGGAAACTAGCCTTTGATTCAAAGGGAAATCTGTTCGTAGCAACTGGCAGCAAAGGGAAAATCTACAAAGTTGGTAAGGATGGGAAGGGGGAGCAGTTTTTCGAGAGTGGGCAAACCAATCTGGTCTGCTTGAAGATCGATTCATCCGACAATGTCCTGACCGGCAGCGACCCCAGTGGCTATCTATACCGAATCACTCCTGATGGCAAGGCCTTCGTGCTCTATGATTCCGGGATGCGGGAGGTTCATGATGTGCAAATTGACTCGAATGGAAATATTTACCTGGTGGCGATCAATGGTGGTTTCGGAAGTCCAGGCCAGGAGGCGAAACCGTCTGTTGGGGATGTGAGTATGGGTGAGAGTGTTTCAGTTTCCATCTCTGTTAGTCCTGCTTCTGAGAAGAGACCGGTTGAGGAGACGCCCGTCCTGAGAGCGCCGGTAGGGCGAGGGGTAAAACGTGACATCACGAGCTTGAAGAGCAGCATCTTCCGTGTATCGAAGGACGGAGCGGTTGATCCGCTGTGGTCGTCTGAGGGTGAGACCATCTACGCTGTCTTGCCTCGGGGGAACGGTAGGATTCTCTTCTCCACGGGGACAAAAGGCCGGGTTTTCTCTTTGGACAAGGAAAAGAAACTCACTCTGCTCGTGGAAACCACGGAAGAACAAACCACTGGACTGGTTCCGGCCGGGGATGACCTCCTCGTGTACACGAGTAATCTAGCCAAGGTCTATCGTTTGGGCAGCCTTCCCAACAGCCAGGGCAGCTATGAGTCAGAAATCAAAGACACTCAGGCAGTGTCCAGCTGGGGCAGCATCCAGTGGAAAGGACAGATGCCCCAAGGGACTTCCGTGAAGGTATACACACGAACTGGCAACACACATAAGCCAGACAAAACATGGAGCGACTGGTCTAAGGCATACTCCAATTCTGAGGGAGAGGTAATTGTCAGTCCCAAAGCCCGATACATCCAGTACAAAGTGGTCTTTGATTCCTCTGCACAATCATCACCCCACCTAGACGAGATCGTCGTCCCTTATCTCCAGCAAAACTTTGCACCCGAAGTCAAATCAATAACGATACACCCCCCGGGTGTGGCCTTCCAACGGGTTCCCGGGATCACGCCGACCCGTTTTCCTTCCTCTTTAGAACAAGCTTCGGCAGAGGCGTCTGGTGCCAGCGAAGCCATTCCCCCGCAACAGTCCGTTTCTATTCCGCCACGACGCGTTTTTCAAAGGGGAGCTCAGTCGTTTTCTTGGGAAGTGGAAGACCGAAACGGGGATGAATTGGTTTATACCGTTTACATCCGTGGCGAGAACGAAACGGAGTGGAGGCTATTCAAGAAGGACCTGGAAGAAAAGTACCTTACCCTGGAATCCGATACTCTCCCGGACGGAAAGTATCTGATCCGCCTCGCGGCTAGCGATGCCCCTTCCAATCCCAGGGGAATATCGCTGACGGGAGAGTTGACCAGTGCCGTCTTCCTCATTGACAACACTCCTCCTGTGGTTCAGGCGATCAATCAGAGTGTTACGGGCAAACAGGGAGCTGTGCGGTTTAAGGCCAGCGACGCAACCTCCGTGTTGCGTAAGGCCGAGATGTGCATCGACGGGAAGGAATGGGAAGACATTTCCTCAGTCGACGGAATTGTGGACTCGAAAACAGAGGAATTTGAATTCAAGACGGACGGTCTGGAAGCCGGCGAGCACACAGTGGCTTTGAGAGTCTACGACTCCAACGGTAACATCGGCATTGGGAAGACATTGTTTCGGCTAAAATAGCTACCCCCATGTCTATATGCATATCGTCCTCGTCGAACCGGAGATCCCCCAGAACACCGGAAACATTGCCCGCCTGTGTGTTTTGACGGAGACAACGCTCCATCTTGTGGGTCGGCTTGGCTTCTCGATTTCCAATTACTATCTCAGGCGGGCCGGATTAGACTACTGGGACTGCCTTACAGTCGAATACCATGATGCTCTCACTGACTTGACCCTGTCCCCACAAGGGCGGCTCATCTTTGTCAGTACCAAGGCCACTCGGCTTTATACTGATATGCGGTATTTGCCGAGCGATTACCTCGTGTTTGGGAATGAGAGTAAGGGACTACCCGGAGAGTTGATTGAAGCTAATCCTGAAGCATCCATCAGGATTCCAATGTGGGGACCCAAGCCAAGAAGCCTTAACCTCAGCAATGCAGCTGCAATCGTGCTGTATGAAGCACTCCGTCAGACCCGGGGCTTTTGACTGAGGACTCAGTATTCCTTCACACTAACCACTTGTCCCTTTATGAAAGTGACGAAAATCACCTTTTGAGGGCGTTCGCCATAGATCCAATCCTCAGTCTCTACCTCTCCCTTCTTGTCGCGCACCTTCCGTAGAGGCCGGCCCATGATAGCTAAAACCAGGTCTTTGTCCATTCCAACAACAACTTGCTTGTTCTTGGCTGCTTCTTTGAACTCGTCTGGCACGGATTCGACGAATGTCTTAGTGGCCGATTTCTTACTGAACTCTATAACCGGGCTGAGTATCTCTTTCACCTGATCCGGGGTTAGATCAGGGACTCCATGCTCAAACTTGATGGTGACATAGGACCCTTTGGGAGGAGCCTGAGCTGTAGGGTTAGCGACCGGGCGGGTACCGCCTCCCGCCCCTAATTGAATATGCTCTAAAAAGTGCCGTTTTTTCCTACCCCCGCCGTTGACTTCAAAAATGATCTTGTCACTAGTAATGGTCAGGGTTGTGATCTGAACGGTGATCCCAGGGGCAATGAACTGGCCTGCTCTCATCGATTCCTCTTCGTTCTTCTTCCAGTCAAATTCACCTTTGGAGTTAACTGTCAGGCCGTTCTTGCTAATGGGGAGCGGGACCTTCAGGGCAATAAATTCGCTGCCCAGGGTTCTGATCATCTGGGCACGCGATTCCGGGGTGATCATTTTGCTGGGGGTGTTGGCAGAACACAGTGCGGGTAGAAGGAAAAGAATACAGAAGGACAGCCCGATTGCCCGGATTATGGAACTCATGATTTCCTTGGCACTGCACCAAAGTCCTAAGACCATTATAGCCTAAGAAATGATTTGGGTATAAGGAGTCCCGAAGGTTATTGCCTGACGAGCCGTGAGTCTTCACCCAGGTTCAATCAGGCTGGGGCCTTGCTGTCCCGAATTGCAGGTTCGTGGACCGGGCTTTCGCATTAAACCCGATGGCGTACGGGCAAAATATGTTGGCGCGCTTGGCGCGTTGCTGGCTGTGGAGGTAGTAAGCGACGATCTTAAAATAATATTCGTCAGTGGTTCCGGAAATGGTCCCATCATCATTGTAGTTCCAAGGGACCGATTTACGCTTATCGTTGACCTCAATGATAATGTAGAGGGTGTTAGGCGCCATCTGGCGGACGTCCTGGTCACTAGGGATGGGAACTCCTTTAAGGTCACCCCAACCGGCGTGCGAATGGAAATCCCCGATGAGAGAAAGCGGAGGAAGATTGGAAAGGAATCGCTTGATCCGACGCTCGGATCTCTTGTTTTCGATGACGCCGGTGTTCCAGCGTTTGACGGACTGGGAAGGTAAGGCGTGTTCCACGAGGAAGATATTATTGGTGTCGCGGTAGCCGATTAAAAAACCGAAACACTCCCGCTTGTATACCTCAATGGTCGAAACAAGCAATCCCCAGAATGCATCCTCTGAGATGTACACCTCCATGGCGGTACTCCCTTCGATGGCTTCCAGCGGGTTGCGCCCGTCACACTCGCCCCTTCTGAATATGGGGCCTTCCACTCACACGTGCTGCACACGGAGCGGCTTTGCAGCACGTGGTCAAGACTCGATCCGTCTGAGGTCTTAGCCACTTGCCAAGCTTGGTTATCTTAGGAGAGGCATCCAAGTCCGGCAAGCAGATTCCTTAGAGATGCGGAACTGCGTAATATCCTTTGCGGTGCCTGACTTTACTCACCTTGATTTCTTTGCTCTCAACCGTGACTTCGATCCTCCGATAAGAAAGGGCAACAACCTTCGCATCTGGGATATACCCGAGAATATACTGGTTACGGGCGAGCTGGGCAATCTTTTGGTAAGTCTCTGAAAAACCATTGACGCCTACAGGGTAGCAAACGCTACCACCTGTCGAATTTGCATATCGGGTTAAGATGTTTTTTCTCATTAGAAAAGCAGTCCCTTGACCGATCCCGTAAACTACGACCTCATTTCGAGTCAAGGCTTCAACCGTATCCTCAAACGAGTGTCGATTCCCCGGAGCATTCTGCCCGTTGGAGATGACAAGGATCACTCTCCGCCGATTCTTGCTCCTCTGCCTCAAATCAATAGAAGCATTGAATATCGCATCATCGATATGAATGTTGATAGTCTTGGGTGGAGGAACCTTTCCTGTCGCGGTCTCCATCGAGATTCCGTTGATGGTAGTCCCATTTGAAAATGGCTCACTGCTCAGAGCCGGCGCTGCGCCCACGAGGCTGATTCGCTTGAATGCCTTCAAAACCTCGTCTTTATCGGCAGTGAAATCCTGGACCTTGTCGAGAGTGTTTTCAAACTGGTAAACAGCCATCTCATCGAAAGCGCTGAAAGCCTCGGTTAGCGGAACCAAGGTCTCCTTCAGGGCTGCAAACGTTTTAGCATCTCCGGTACGGTCAATCAAGATGGCAACCGACATCGGGAAGGGATCCACTGAGAAGAAAGACACCTGTTGGGGAACCCCCTGTTCCGACAGCTTGAAGTTCTCCTTTTGCAGACCGGGAATAGGCATGCCGCCGCCGTCTTCGACGGTAACTGGGACAAGCACCAGATCAACCGGGACTTTCACGGTGTATTCGTCGGTTTTCTTCGGGTCGCTCTCTTGACACTCTAGGAGTGGGATGGCCAGGAAAAAGGTTCCGATCAGTACGAACAGACCTAATGCTATACGGTCGGCTATTCTGGGAGGGTGTGGTTTAACAGGAAACATCAGGGTTCTGGTTCGCGCAGTGAGAGCAGTCTAACGGATTTTCAGCAAAACAATCATACCATAGTCATTGGGGTTCGAATTCTCACAAATCCTGTTGAAAAGCTTGGGGCTTGCCAACCCGAGGAGAACCAATATCCTTAAAGTTCCCAAGACAGGGTACCGATGAAGAAGGTGCGGGACCGGAGCTAATGGAATCAACGGGTTGAATGTCACTTTCACCTCCGGTCTAAAGAGTGCCTTACATCGGGGCCCCCCAGGGACTTTAGATGCCTAAAACCGTTCTTGCTGTTGACTACGATCAGAAGACTCTGGAAGAGATTAGAAGCATCCTCGACGGCCTGAATCTTACTTTCCTCACGGCTCACGACGGAACCCAAGCGGAGAACATCTTCAGATCGAGCATGCCGGACCTGGTACTGACCTCAGCGTTGTTACCCAAATTGAATGGCTTCGAACTCTGCAAGAAAATTACGGCCGGGGAACTCGGCTCAATCCGTCCGGTCATAATGTTCTCTGGAATCTATAAAGCCGAAAAATACCGGAAAGAAGCTATCGTGGGATGCGGTGCGTTGGACTTTCTAGAGAAACCTCTCGTCGAGGCGCACCTGGTGAAAGTCGTCCGAAATCTCCTTTGCCAGCAGCACCCCGTCAAACCAGAGCCACAGCCCGAACCGAGCCCCCGCCAAACAGAGGTACTCCTGGATGACACAGACCCGATATCAATGACATCTTTGATGGGCGAACCCGGCCTGCCATTGCCGGGGGATCTATTGGATGTCAACGAGCTTTTCGAAACCCGACGGGCCGATCCCGTTCTTGAGATTGACCCGGTTGTCGAATGGAAGGAGCCAGCCCTTTTGGAGCCCGTTGTGCGTGAAGCTCGGGCTCCCTTGCTTCCTCCCGATAGTAAAGATGAGATTGAAGCTGCGCTGGCATCGATTCTGATCGATTCGGACCGCGAGGTCCAATTGCGAGACCAGCGGATTGCTGAAGAGATCGAACTGGAGATGGCCCCCGTCGGCCTCAACATTCTGGAACTTGAACAGGTATTGGAAGCCTCTCCTGGCGCTTCGTCGGGACGAAACCCCGGAGAAAACGAAATCATAGACCTGGAAGACAAGGAACCCCTAAACAATTCAGAAGTGGCCGCAGATCCTGCTTCGGCGGAAGAGTTATCCTTGGGTCCGGAAACTCCAGAAGAACCCATAGAGGTTGCGGCCGCTGCTCCGTCTTTTCCCAGTCTTACGCTGGATTCAAAACCCTCCAAGAACTGGATTCCCTTTGCGATAATTGCCTTGATTCTCTTAGGGACTGCTGTCATCCTCCTGCTAGGCCGCCACTGAAAGATCTCCGCTTCTGGGAGTAGCACATCGCCGGTGACGGCCTGTGGCAGTTACAACCCTAGGAATGGAATATGCGCCCTCTACTCACTTCTCTAGTTCTGCTCAGCTTAAACCTTGGGAACGGTTTTTCACAGAGCCTCAAAGCCATCTCCGGAACGGACCTCTCCATTGTGTTGGGTCAGCCTGTTCATTTTGATGGGTCGCGTTCAAGCGCGCCACCGGACCACCGAATCGTAGCTTGGACCTGGGATTTGGACAATTCAGACGCAGTCAGGGAGGATCATCAAGGGCCTGAAATCACTCATTATTACAACCATGTCGGTGCTTATACCGCGACCCTCACTGTCAAAGATGACCTGGGACAAATTGACCAGACGTATCAGCGGATTGAGGTCCGTTCTCCAGACGCATGGGGGATGACTCTTGTAGACCGGTTTGAAGGCGGCAGGAGCGGCGTGAACAGCAGAAGCGGTAACGACTTCACTATATACAACCAGTGGGGGCTACAGTGGTATTTCCGGCTCGACAACATTGCCAATGTCCCGGTGAGTATCAAGATTTATGGGTATGGACCCAATCGTAAGGTGCCCTTCTACGTTACCCCTTACGATGACGATCAGTCTTTTGACGAGAAGTTTATTCCCTATGTCAACTACAACTTTTCTAATCCACATTGGACCCGACTGCAGGATGCGGAGTTGACTTACGACCCACAGACGTGTTCGCTCATCATCCGCCATACCTTTCCTCGCTCGCCCGTGTATTTAGCATGGTCACCACCGTATGTTCCCAGCGATCTGGATCGTTTTCTTCACACAGTTGAAGGTAACCGGTATTGTCAGGTCAAGACCCTGGGACAAAGTGTGGAAGGGCGTGATCTCAGAATCATCACCATCACGGATCCCGGGGTTGCGGACTCCATGAAATATACGATTTGGATGATTGGGCAACAACATGCTTATGAAATGGCAGGAGGGCCTATCTGCGAAGGTTTTGTCAACGCTTTGCTGGTTGGCAACGCACTGAATCCAGTATTGGCAAAGTTTGTCTTCAAGCTGGTTCCCATTGTCAATCCCGACGCCATTGCCCATGGCGGGTTTCGCTACAACATGCATGACGTGGACCTCAATCGGAATTGGGACAACTTGGCGGAGGGTTATGCCGACCGGACTCGACCCGAACCCGAAGTCGAGGCTGTCCAAAAAGCCCTTAGTCGATGGGTAGAGGCAGGGAACCGGTTAGATCTTTTTGTGGATCTCCATTGTCATACCCCTCTCAGTGAGGGTTTGTGGCTCTACCCATCCGACGCCACACTGGTCGATGAAACGGTCTATGGCCGACAGGTGAAATTCGCCCAGGATTTCATGAACCGGAACTATCAATTCTCGATTAACCCTTCCAAGACCCCAGGTTCGGCCATGTGGTATGCCGCAACCCGCTTTTCTGTTAAGACGGGAGTCCTGTCATATACCAGCGAAAACCCCTTGCTGGCTATTCGGACTGCTAATAAGGAGAAGGTCCTGACGACACCAGACCTTTATCGCGCCATTGGCCAGGAATGGGTAAAGGCAATTGTCGAATATTATAAATGAAAGGTCGGAGGGAGACTGCCTCCGAAAAGAACAGTGCACCAGCCGCGGGGACCGGCTCAGGTGCTCAAAAACTTGCGATCTGGCTTAATCGGACATGAATCAGAAAACCCCACAAACCACTCTCACCGAATAAGACGGTATTGCAGAATGCGTAATAAGTATAGCAACCTCGCATCCTGCGACCATTAGGACGAAGATCCCCTCGGAGCATAATACCCCTTGCGGGCCTTCACCCGGACGTCCTTCCTGCTGGATTCAATCTTCACGGACCGAAATGACCCGTCTCTCACTTTATTGGTGGAACGATAAGCCAGCGAGTACTGGCTTCGCAACTCCTGGCCGACGTCGTAGAAGCTTTGAGCCAGTTCATCAGACTTGGCTGGATAAAAGGCTCGCCCCCCCGTCTCCTCAGCCAGTTTCCTAAGAATCTTGTCATCCTTGGGAGAGGACATTCCAAAGAAACCACTTGTATTGGTACTGATGGTATAAATTGATACCTCTGCTCGCTGGGCCATCTCCAAGGCGGATTCGAAGGTTTCGTTGCTCATGTTGTCATCGCCATCGCTGATCAACAAAAGTACGTTGCGGCTTCCAAACTCATTAATCAGCTTTTCTTTACATACCATGTAAATGGCGTCATACATTTTGGTCCCGCCGCCGGGCTTGATTCGCTTCACCGCTTTGGTTAAGACATCGGGATCGTCAGTGAAATCTTGCAGGATCTGGACATTGGAATCAAAGGTTATCATGGCTCCTTTATCTCTCTTGCGCCTCAAGGTCGAGTGAAAGAAATCAATGGCGGCTTCCTGCTCGAACTTGATTTTATCGCGAATGCTGTTACTGGTGTCGATGAGCATCCCAATGGTAAGAGGGAGATCGGTTTCACGTGAGAAGTTAGTGATATTCTGGGCAGCACTATTTTCAAAGATTTTGAAGTCGCTCTGCTGCAGGTCGGTGACCAGTGCTCCCTTTTTGTTAAGTACAGAAAAAGAGATGTTCACCAGATCAACATCGACAACAATTTTCTCTTGTTTTTCTTCCTGACGCCCCGGATTTGTCTTCGACCCATTGGGATTGGTGGTCTGTGGCCGGACATCCGGGCTTAACATGAGACCTAGAAATGCAACCCCCAAAAGGTGTTTAGAAGTCTTCTCGAAAACCATAGCTCTTCTCTCTCTATTTCCTTCGCATCCCAAGATTCAGAAAGGAGGCATTCAACCTTGCCAGACTGATTCTCCTGTCCCTCCCAATTTAAGAGCTATTCTAGCATCGGACAGGCCGAAGATGAAAGTCCGGCCCCCTAACTCCAGAAAGCTCATGTCGGCCTTCCTACCGCGTTTGAAAACCAGAACGGCAACAGTCTCATTCCGGCTCTTTCACCGCGCCTGCTTCAGACGTAACCGGGAGAGGAAAAGGGCTAGCTCTTCAGGAAGCGGCGCGTTGAACTTCATTCTTTTTTGTGTTCGAGGGTGAGTGAATTCCAATTCCGATGAATGTAGGAAATTCCTGTTTAGAGTAGGCTGCCAATCCGGTTCGCCTGGAACTCGAAGCTTGGCAGGGGCACCGTAAAGCTTGTCACCCACGACCGGATGCTTGATGGAACTCAGATGGACCCGAATCTGGTGCGTTCTGCCCGTTTTGATATGGAGCCGGAGCAGACAATAGCGCTCAAATTTTTCCAGGACCCGATACTGGGTGCACGCTTCGCGGCCCCACGCCACGCGGGTTGTCATCCTGGTCCTATGAATTCGGTCTCGGCCGATGCGGCTCGTAATCTCTCCTAGTTCCTTTTCCACGCATCCGTGGACGAGGGCCAGGTAGATCTTGGTGACCTGTCTCGAAAGGAATTGGTGGGAAAGCTGCAGGTGGGCATAGTTGTTCTTGGCTACCAGCATCAGCCCGGATGTCTCCTTGTCTAGGCGATGAACGATACCGGGCCTCTGCGCGTTTCCCGACGAGGAAAGCTGCCCGAAGTGGTGGAGCAGGGCATTGACAAGGGTTCCGCTTCGGACCCCTGCGCCCGAATGGACAATCAAACCAGCAGGCTTGTCGATGACGGCAAGGTCTTCGTCTTCATACAAAATCTGTAAAGGGATGGGTTCAGGAAGGAGTTCGGTAGGCCTGGATTCCACCGGGCTGACAGTGATGACCTCTTGCCCCCGGAGTTTCTGTCCTGGCTTGGTGGTGCGGCCATCCACCTGGACCTCTCCGCTCTCAATCATCCTTTGAATACAGGACCGGCTCATTTCCCGGAGCTTCTCGCTGAGGAAACGATCAAGACGAACCCCAGCACACTCAGCACTTACTGTGATCGCTAGAGGAGAGGGTGTGTTTGAATCCTTGTCAGAATTGGCCATCAAACCTGCAATGACAGCCCCGGTGGCGAGCGTCGGCCACACTCAGGGAAAATCCGTCTTCCTCCTCAGTGCCTGGAAGCAACTTTCTTGCTCTGTGGGTCCTTTCTCAGCCTGAAGTATAGCCCGGATGCGACGATCACTAATGTAAGGCTGATGACTTGGGAAGTCGACAGCCTTCCTTCGAACAGAAAACCCCGATCTGCATCACCGCGCAGGAACTCGACAAAGAACCGGGCAATCGAGTACATGAACAGGTACAAGATGAAAACTTGCCCGTTAAATCGCTTTCGGTGGAGAGCCAGCCAGAGGGTCACAAAAATGATGAGGTTGGCAGCAGCTTCATAAAGCTGGGTCGGGTGTAGCGGCACCATCAGGGGAACGCCGACCGTTTGCAGGCTGTAGGGATTCTTGAAAACAACACCCAGGACACTGGAGGTGGGTTTTCCGTAACAGCAGCCAGCTGAAAAACAACCCAACCTCCCAATGGCTTGTCCAAGGGCGAGTCCGGGGGCGTAGCAGTCGGTCATCTTCCAGACAGGCAAATGGTGGTGCCGCATGTATGCGATTCCGACTACTACTGCGGCTAGGAAACCTCCGTAATAGACTCCTCCTGAACGCAGCGTTTCCAGTGAAAAAATCTGCGATGGGTTCTGCAGGTAGTATTCAAAATCCGTGATCAATAAGAGGATTTTGGCGCCGGCCAAGGCACTGATTGCCAGATAAAGCCCCAGATCATAAACTCGGGCTGCATCCAACCCTTGCTTGGATGCAGCCCGAGCACTCACGTAGAGTCCTGAGACAAAGGCGACAGCCAGAAGAAATCCATAGGTATGGATGACCAAAGAATGAAATTCGAGGAGTTTAGGGAACAATGATCAAATGACTCCTTCGTCTACGGATTACCATTGGACTCCTCGGATGCCAAAATACTTCTGTCCTTAATGTTGGCCTTCTGGAAAAGAACCTCAACCATGAGCAAGCTGATTCCAATGGTGATACATGCATCTGCCGCGTTAAAAGTGGGCCAATGGTAGCTTTTGTAATAAACCTCTATGAAATCGATGACGTAGCCATACTTGATCCGATCATGGAGGTTTCCAGCAGCACCCCCAAAGACCAGCATGAGCCCCAACTGTAGCCGGTGCTGGCCGGGAGCGTGACGAAGAGAGAAGATCAGGATAATAATCAATGCAATCCCTGCGACCCCGGTTAACAGATAGGACACCCAGGAGGATTCCTCATTGGAGAGCAAACCAAAGGCAACCCCGGTGTTCCGGGTATAAAAGAGGTCGAGCAGGCCTGGAATCAAGTTGATTGAATGGTGGAGGTGGAGCGTCGCTTCAATCACCAGTTTCGAGACGCGATCCAAAGCGAAGACACCCAGGGCTGCTACAAAAAAGACCACCCGGTTCATACAGGGTTCCCTCCAATCTCTCTAAGAACCTTAGCACATTTAGTGCAGACCGTGGGGAACTGAGTATTGATGCCAATTCAGTCTTGGGGAGGTTCAAAGAAGCTTTGAGGTCCACGGAAGGGTCTCCCTGCTTGGTTCATCAAGCTCAGACAAAAAGGGAAATTATAAGACAATACGCGCTGCTTGTCTATTTCGCCTATGCCGGTAGAGGCGATTAAGAGTAGCGGAAATAAACGCCAGAAGGCGTCCCGAAACGGAGAAAGAAATTGCCAGGGGTTGAGCGGCGACCCAATTCGCCCCTATGTAGCAGAGGATTTTAGAGTCGTTGCTCCACGAAACGCTTTACATAGGGCGTGACATCAGATATGTCTCCTCTGTTCCTTATGGGAGCGTAGATGTCGCCGCCGAGATCTGCGGGCATCTTGGAACCTTCCTCTCGAATAATGAGTACACGCTCCTTTCCCTTTGCATGTGCGAAGTAACCTGCTTCAAACACGACATTGTCGCGCGGGACTGCCACCTTGATCTCACCCCCAGGCTCAAGAGTGTCGTCTTTTGTGAAGAGGAAAATGCCAGCGCTGCAACGCGATCCCGCTTCTTGGATCTGGTCAAGAATGCTCCCAGCAGGTGCAAAGTCGGTGTGCCAGTCCAAGACCGATGCCCGCAGCGCATCTACAAGGTACTGCTTAACCCTTTCCGCGATGTCTTCCGAACCGGAGCAATAACCCAAAAAAACGTCCCGCCGTTTTTCCAGCCGGTCAATCCAGCCGTCAAAAAAGCCACGAAAGTCAGGAGCATCAACCCATTTGTGGTCTGCCTGCAAAGGCACCTGAGCGATCGGATCACCTGCGTAGGGCATAAAAAAAACTCGCTCTTCGACACCCTCTTCGAGCACAGCAAGAATGGGGAGCTTGTATGCTCTCGCTATCGCTCCTTCATAGTGGCAGTACTCGCTGACTAACGAAACGGGTTGGCTCCCCCTTGAGAAACTCCATATCGGAAAGCCTATGATTGCCGCTCCCACACAGCGACGCATAACCTTGTCAGCCTCCTCGGGGCTCCAAGTTCTTCCGGCAGCTAATCCTCTGCCTCCTTCTCGTGAGCCAAAGACCTGGGCTTCATATCCGAGTTTCTCGATCTCTTCGACGATGGCCCGTTTGACTTCGTTACGACGGTCATCCAGATGCCTGTCCCTAGGACTACTGATGAATATACGGCGCTTGATTGCCATTGGGCTCCTCCGCGTCGGTTTGTGTGCGTAGTTAACTGGAAAGTTAAAGGGGAGTCAAAGGGCTTAATTTCGGCATTCGAGGAGGCCAGTCGTGCCAGGATCTAGTTCGGCGTCGTCGGATCTTTCCATCCTTCTCCAGCCACCCTTCCAGTTCGCGCACCCCTTTGCTGACCTTGGATCCATACCTAATCCCCAACTCCCGGGCAATCTCCTCCGTGGTCAGCCCGCCCAGTTGCTGAACCCTGGCTGGAGACGAGATAGCACCCAGGCTATAATTATCGTCGCGAAGGCGTCTCCCGGTCAAGGAACCAGACTTGAGATGCTGAGACGCTTGCTCCAATTGACTTTTCAGGCGCGGAAGCCTATGCTTACAGGGAATTCAGGGAAAGGACCGAAGCTCGGTGCTCAAGATTTCTAATACGTTGAGCGGTCAATTGGAGGAATTCTATCCGCTAGAAGATAGTCTGGTGCGGATGTACACATGCGGACCCACGGTCTACGGTTACGCCCACATCGGTAACTTCCGGACGTTCATTTTCGAAGATGTATTAAAACGGTACTTGCGTTTCAAGGGGTACCGGGTCAAGCACGTGATGAACATTACTGATGTTGACGACAAAACCATCCGGGATTCCATGGCCACTGAGCCCGGCCAGTTGCGGGAGTACACAGACCAATACACGGCCGCCTTTATGGAGGATTGTCGGCAACTTCGAATCTTAGAGCCGGATCTTGTGGTTCATGCGACCGATCACATCCCGGAAATGGTCAGCTTGATTGAGCGGCTTACGGCCAAAGGACACACTTACGAAAAGGACGGTTCCACTTATTTCCGGATTTCGAGCTTTAAAAACTACGGGAAGCTCTCCAAGCTGGACGCCGAGGGCATCAAGGCAGGCGCCCGGGTGGACGTCGACGAATACGACAAGCAAGATGCCAGGGACTTTGTTCTTTGGAAAGCGGCCAAGCCCGGAGAGCCTTCCTGGGAGACCTCCATAGGGCCGGGTCGCCCCGGTTGGCACATAGAATGCTCCGCCATGGGCCTCAAATACCTGGGGGAGACGTTTGATCTGCATTGCGGCGCCGTGGACTTGATCTTTCCGCATCATGAGAATGAGATCGCCCAGAGCGAATCCGACACAGGGAAGCCCTTTGTCCGATATTGGGTGCATGGAGAGCACCTGATCGTAGACGGCGAGAAAATGGCCAAGTCGAAAGGCAACTACTACACGGTCAGGGACCTTCTTGGAAAGGGCATTGATGCTCTGGATGTGCGCTTCGCACTGCTCAGCGTTCCTTACAAGCGAAAACTCAATTTCACTTTTGAGGCTCTCCACCAGGCAGGAAGCTCCCTAAAACGCCTTCAAGATTTCGTACTGCGCCTGAGTACCGACCGATTCAAGACCGGCGCCAATCAAGCCGTCATGAGGTTGGCTGACGAGGCTCTGGCCCGGTTCGAACAGGCCATGGACGAGGACCTGAATACTGCACAGGCGCTGGCGGCACTTTTTGACCTGGTCCGTGAGGTTAACACTGCCATGGACCAGGGTGCCGTTCTGGAAGAGGATCGCGCCGCGATTCACAAGGCACTAAACGAGATGAACCAGGTTTTCGATATCCTGGCGGAGCCGGAGTCTGAAGTAGATAGCCACATCCGGGAGTTGATTGAACAGCGGAATGATGCGCGGAAAGCCAAGGACTTCGCCTCGGCCGATCGGTTTCGCTCCCAGATTTACGAAATGGGCTATATAATTGAGGATACTCGGGAGGGTACCCGATGGAAAAAGCGTTAAATGATTTCCTGGCTCAGCATTCCTATCGGTTGCCAGACCGCTTCATGCCTTGCCAGGCGCGCCCTGGTCTCTTCAGTGCCGCTTAGTCTCTGTCTAGGGTATACAGGATAGGGAATAGGCGACAGAGCAAGTCAAAGAAACGGCGAGAAAGCAATCTAACCCGGGGGCTAATCCTGAGCTGTGCGTCTGCCGTTTCCCGATTTACTTGTCCCTCTCCCTTACGTTTCTTCCGTATTCCCTGGCGAGAGGAGACTCCTATGCAAGAGAATCCCTGGATTCATATAATCACGGAACTTCCTGGACCCCAAGCGCAGGCCATTTTAGAAAAAGACCACCGCTTTGTCTCCCCTTCCTACAGTCGTCCCTATCCTCTAGTAGCGGCGAAGGCACAAGGCATGGTGGTTTTTGACGTGGATGGTAATGCTTTCCTCGATTTCAGTGCGGGTATCGCCACCTGTGCTACAGGACACTGCCATCCCCGTATTGTCAAGGCCATTCAAGATCAGGCAGCTCAACTGATTCACATGTCCGGGACAGATTTTTACTATCCTCAAATGGTGCATCTGGCCGAAACACTGGCCCGTGTGACTCCGGGAAAAACGGACAAGAGGGTTTATTTCGGGAATTCCGGGACCGAGGCCATTGAAGCTGCCATGAAACTGGCCCGTTACGCCACAGGCAGGAAGCATTTCATTGCCTTCTACAACGCCTTTCACGGGAGGACACTCGGCGCTCTTTCATTGACCGCCAGTAAGCCGGTTCAACGCAAGGGCTTCGGGCCACTGCTTTCAGGGGTCCACCACGTCCCTTATCCTTATTGCTATCGCTGTCTCCATCGGGATCCGGACCGCTGCTGTGCCGTCCGCCATATTGAAGACGTACTTTTCAAATCCATTCTCAGCCCAACCGAGGTGGCGGCGATCGTTTTTGAACCTATCCAAGGAGAGGGTGGATACATTGTTCCCCCTCAAGAGTTTTTTGATGAACTCCGGCGATTGGCTCGAGATTACGGGATCCTCCTGATTGCCGACGAAGTCCAATCCGGGATGGGCCGCACCGGCAAAATGTTTGCGGTGGAACATTTCGGCTGTATCCCGGACATCATCGCCGTTGCTAAAGGCGTTGCCTCCGGAATGCCTCTGAGCGCTACAGTGGCGTCTTCCAAACTTATGAGTTGGGAAGCTGGGTCTCATGCTTCAACGTTTGGGGGCAACCCGGTTAGTTGTGCTGCCGCCATGGAGACCATCCGGATGCTGGAAGAAGGGCTGGTCCAGAACGCAGCACAAATCGGAACCTTTCTTTTGGATCGGCTTCGGGAAATGGCGGAGCGCCACGTCCTCATTGGAGATGTGCGCGGTCTCGGCCTCATGATCGGTATCGAATTGGTGAAAGATAAGTTCAGCAAGGAAAAGGCAACGGTCGAGAAGGGTCTGGCGGTCCAGAAATGCTTCGAGAAAGGCCTGTTGATCTTGGGATGTGGTGAGAACACACTGCGGCTGATGCCTCCCCTCATTGTTAATCGGGCTCAAGCCGAAGTCGCGCTGGGGATTCTGGAGGAAGTGCTCAGAGAAATAGAACAAGGGAAGTGATGGACGGGCGAATCTTCCGGCACTCCTGCTGCTGCACCGCATTGATAGAGAATTGTTTTGATCCAGGAATATTGCGCTTCAGCACACGCCCACCAGGCTTCTCGACTGTGTGCCCGTGAACGCGGGCGGATACTTGAAAGCAGTCCCTGTGACAAGTTGTTCAATCGCCTTCCACTGCTTGATTGTGGCACGGACCATCGCCTGATTCGGCGGCTGCACTGGAGCCTTCCATGTTACCTACAGATTCTGTTTTTCTGGCACGCCTGACCCGATGGGCTCGATCTTTTTTCGGGAGTATCCCTCCCCAGAATCCGCCGTCACGGGGTAACAGCATTGCAGTTAAGGGGGACCGGGGTGAATGGCTGGCGTATCATTATTTGAGAGGCCAGGGCTATCGGATCGTGGCACGCCAGTATCGCAGACCCTTTGGAGAGATCGATCTGATCGGCTGGGAAAAGGAGGTACTCTGTTTTATAGAGGTCAAGCTGCGTACACAGCTGAACCATGGGCGTCCCGAGGAGGCGGTGAACCGGAGGAAGCAGCGACAAATCTGCCGGGTGGCTCGGGACTATAGAAAACGCTACAAGCTTCATGATATAAACTATCGTTACGATATTGTGAGCATTTCGGGGGCTTTGGAAGCCCCCCAATTCCAGCTCATCCGTGCGGCATTTTGCGAAGATCACTGACGCCGGGAGGATAGCGTGCCCGAACTGAGGAAAGACCCCATCACTGGACGCTGGGTCATCATTGCTACTGACCGTGGCAAGCGACCAACCGATTTCACCAAGCCCAGCATTCAGATGAAAGGTGGGTTCTGCCCTTTCTGTTACGGCAATGAGGACAAGACACCGCCGGAAGTCTTGTGTTACAGATCTGACGGTGGCAATCCTAACACGCCGGGATGGAATCTCAGAGTCGTTCCCAACAAGTTTCCCGCCCTGATGATCGAAGGCAATCTCAATCGGCAGGGCGAAGGGTTGTTTGACAAAATGAGCGGGGTGGGGGCACACGAGGTGATTATTGAGACCTCTGATCACCACGGGACCTTGGCGACCCTGTCGGGACGGTCCGTGGAGGATGTCTTCTGGGCATTCCGCGACCGGATGATCGATCTGAAAAAGGATCGCCGTTTTCGTTATATCCTGATCTTCAAAAACCACGGTGAGCCGGCCGGAGCCTCCTTGGAGCACTCGCATTCCCAGCTCATAGCATTACCGATTGTGCCGCGACTGGTATCTGAAGAAATCCAGGGCAGCAAGGCCCACTTTGCTTACAAAGAGCGTTGCGTGTACTGCGACATCATTCGCCAGGAGATCAACTCTGCTGTCCGTGTGATTGAGGAGAACTCAGACTTCGTCAGCATAGCACCGTATGCCCCTCGGTTTCCTTTTGAGAACTGGGTCCTTCCTAAATCTCACGACTCCTGCTTCGAAGATGCACAGAAGGGAACCTACCAGAGTCTTGCCATGATCCTGAAAAGCGTGCTGACCCGGATGGACCGGGTCCTGGATACTCCTCCTTACAACATGGTGATCCATACTTCGCCCATCCTGGAAACCATCAACGACTATTACCATTGGCACATCGAGCTGATGCCGAAGCTTTCCAAAGTGGCGGGGTTCGAATGGGGGACTGGTTTCTACATCAACCCCGTGGCGCCAGAGGACTAAGCGCGTTACTTAAGGGAGGCCGCCGGGTACAATCAGAAGGTTGTGTGAGTCTTTTTTGATGAGTCTTTTTTGAAGTTGACTTTTTGAAGTGGGGCCATTAACATTCCAGCGAAAGCGGGAATAACTCAGCGGTAGAGTGCGACCTTGCCAAGGTCGAAGTCGCGGGTTCAAATCCCGTTTCCCGCTCCAATTTCCCCTTTGCTCGAAAGAGCGCCGAGTGGGCAATTGATAAATGGACCGTCAGAGCTCTTGCCCTGACTTAGGAACATTCCGAGAACATTTATCAATTGCCTTTCTTCTTTTATGGTTAAACTCGCTGTCTTCCCAAAGTGCTTCATGGACCAACTCTGTGTGGATCGTTCATTGACGATCTTTCAATGGATCGAGATGGCGTCCACTCTCGGGGTAGACGGCCTGGAGTTCTACCCCGGCTTCTTCGAATCTCTGGAGTCTAACTACCTTCAATCCGTCAGGAAGAAACTGGACCAACACCGGCTCGAGATGCCGATGCTTTGCTACTCTCCCGATTTTACAGTTCCCGACACCCAGCGGCGCCTTGAAGAAGTCGCCAAACAGAAGCAGATGATCGATCTGGTGGCCATTTTTGAAGGCAGGTACTGCCGGGTCCTTTCGGGCCAAGCGTACCCGGAGGTGGCGCGTGCTCAGGGAGTTCAATGGGTCGTTGAATGCATTCACCAATGCCTAGAGTATGCCAGTCAGCAAGGGGTCGTCCTGATCATGGAAAACCATTACAAGGACAACTATTGGCGCTATCCAGAATTTGCTCAGAAGAGGGAGGTTTTCCTTGAAATCGTCACTCAAATCGACTCCCCTTGGTTTGGTGTCAACTTCGATCCTTCCAATGCCTTGATAGCCGGGGAGGACCCACTGCAACTCCTGGAAGCCGTCAAACGTCGAGTCGTGACGATGCATGCCTCCGATCGCTACTTGGAGGGTGGCACCCTGGATGACTTGAAAGCCCAAGAAGGAAGCGTCGGTTACGCCAAGTTCCTCAAGCATGGGGTGATTGGAAAGGGACTCAACGACTACGACCGGATCTTTGGGATCCTCAAGGAGACTGGTTTCGACGGGTGGGTTTCCATCGAAGACGGACTCAACGGGCTTGAGGAACTTCGAGAATCGGCGAGCTTCTTACGGAAGAAGATCCGCGAATACTTCGAATGAGGGCACTGGCCCGAGCCCGAAAACCCTTGGCCCACTTCGATAATGGGTCTTTTAGAGATCGCAACTGCTTTCAGAGCGGCTTCAGCAGCCTGCTAACTCTGCGCATCAGGCGAGTGTCGGGGCATTTCCTTCTGCGTGGGTTGAACCAGACCCTTCCGGTTACAGAAAAGAATCTGGCCCACAAGAAATCCTTCATTCACCCTTTTCAGCGAGCTTTTCACCAGGTAGAACTCTTCCCCAATAATGCGTTTTTCTGCCAGAGTTTTCAGATTTTTCTTGATCCTGGAATGCTCTCTATAAATGATAAATCCGAATACGAGAATGATGACCGATTTGACTCCCAGGAAAATGATGAGGTAACTATAAAGATTTTGCATGAAGCCGTGCCTTTTTAATTTACTGTAAGTCAGGCGATGTTCTAAGTCAACTGCTACAAGAGGAAACCATGAAAATTCTCACTGCAACCCAGATGCGAGAAGTGGATCAACTGACTATAGAGCGGTATGGAGTCCCGAGTCTGATCCTCATGGAAAACGCGGGGTGCGGCGTTGTCCTTGAAATGGAGCGGTGCTTTGGATCCTTGCGAGGCGAACGGCTTGTAGTTTTTTGCGGCAAAGGGAACAACGGAGGTGACGGATTCGTGGTCGCTCGGCACCTAATAATGCGAGGCCACCAGCCGCTTGTTTTCCTGTTCGCATCTCCGGAAGAACTGAAGGGCGATGCCTTGATCAATTTTGAGATCCTGAAAAAAACGGGGACTCCGATTTCCTTAGTCACAGAAGAGGAATTCCCAGGTGATCGAATTGGATCCTTCATGGAGCGCTGGGTAGGACACCTTGTGGTGGATGGGTTGTTGGGGACCGGGACCCGCCTTCCTCTGACTGGGTTCATGGCCAAGGTGGTCCGGCATATGGAGAAACTCCCACGCGTGATTTCCATTGATGTCCCTTCTGGCCTGGAAAACGACTCTCTAACGTTTGAAGCCAAAGAGGTATTGGCCCCCAGGGCTCGCCTTACCGTGACATTTACTGCCCCCAAGCCTTCTCATATTTTTTATCCATGGGCGGAGTTTGTTGGAGATTGGGTCGTGGTGCCCATTGGGACTCCCGATGTGCTCCTCGACCAGCCGCAACACTGGCTGAATGCTTTCTCTCGGGGGGAAGCGACCCGGGTTCTGAGAAAGTTCAGACGCTCTCCTGAATCCCACAAAGGGAGCTTCGGACACGTCCTGTCAATCTGCGGCTCGATGGGGAAGACTGGAGCTGCTGGCATGACTGCGCTTTCTGCGCTGAAGGCTGGAGCGGGCTTGTCAACGGTAGCATTGCCCGCTCCGTGCTTGCCCATCGTGGCCAGCATGGCCGTTGAAATCATGACTGAAATGCTGGAGGCCACCGAGGAGGGAACCCTCTCCACCAAGGCCTTCGACTACGGGAGGATGGACGGCCTTCTCAAAGGCAAAGATGTTGCCGCGGTGGGGCCCGGGCTCGGGACCCACGTGGAAACAGTCGAGTTTGTCCGTCGCTTCGTCAAGGAATCGAGACTGCCCCTGGTACTTGATGCAGACGGGATCAATGCTTTTGCCGGCAAAGCCAGCCTCCTCAATGGCGAGGGGAGAACCCTGGTCCTCACCCCACATCCTGGGGAGTTTTCCCGCCTCTTGGGGGTTTCCATCAGGGAGGTCTTGGTGAAACGAATCGAACTGACACGTCGATTCGCCATGGAACATCAACTGCACCTGGTGCTGAAAGGGCATCGGACTCTTTATGCTACTCCCTCGGGTCAGCTCCACGTCAACCTTTCCGGAAATCCTGGGATGGCCACTGGCGGCGCAGGGGACGTCTTGACTGGACTTCTTGCGGGCCTGCTTGCCCAGACTCCCAGTTCCGCAGCCACGGTCGAGGAGGCCATCGGGCTTGCCGTTTACCTCCACGGACTGGCTGGGGACCTCGCTCGGGCTCGTATAGGGGAAATGGCCCTGGTGGCTTCTGATCTACTTGGTTACCTGGCTCAAGCGTTTGCCCAATTGGAGTCCAGCTCGTGAAGATTGCATTCGGAACCACGATCACCTCCTCTCGGGATGAGACCTTCCAACTGGGATTCTCCCTCGGTTGTTTGCTGACCAGCCCGGGTGTCTTCCTGTTGAAAGGCCAGTTGGGTTCGGGGAAGACCGTTTTTGCCAAGGGCCTGATATGTGGGTTGGGCTGTCCCGATCCCGACGATGTGACCAGCCCGTCCTTTACACTTATTAACGAGTACTCGCTCAGATTAAAGGTCTACCACGTCGACCTCTATCGATTAGAAACCGTTGAAGAGCTGCACACACTGGATTTGGAAGGAATCTTTGCCGAGCCCGGCATTGTAATCGTGGAGTGGGCTGAGAAACTCAAGGACCTGGTTCCGCAGCGCGCGGTCTTGGTTTGCATGACCGACCTGGGAGAAGATATTCGAAGAATCGAGATTCAACCCTGGTCACGCGAGCCCATCGGTTGAAGTGTTTGTGGCAAAACGTACAACTGGGAGAGATCAGGAATGAGAGACTTCAGAATTGCCAATTCGCATTACAGTAATTTCAGTGGTCACTATATGATGAAATATCTGAATATTCAAGGGAGGCACGTTTCAGAATGAAACTGGATGTTCTGGCATTTGGTGCTCATCCGGACGACGTGGAGCTGGCAGTGGCCGGGACCCTGATTAAACTGGCCGAACTGGGGTACCGAACGGGTGTTGTAGACATGTCGAGAGGCGAACTGGGCTCGCGCGGCACATCTCGGATTCGGGCTCGAGAAGCACGGGCTGCGGCCAGAGTAATGAAGCTGGCGGTGCGTGAGAATCTCGGGCTCAAGGATGGGGCCATTCTCAACTCCAAGATCGCCCGCTCGAAAGTCGTGGAGGTCTTACGGAAGTATCGGCCGGAAGTGGTTATGACTCATTACTGGGACGATCAGCACCCTGACCACATTCAAACCAGCCACCTCGTCACCGACTGTTGTTATCTTTCCGGGCTGGCGAAGATTAAAACGCGTCATCCCCGGTTCCGCCCGGCACACGTCTTGTACTTCCGGATCCCTTACTCGGTTACACCTTCTTTTCTGGTCGACATTACCAAGCATTTTGACCGGAAGATGGAAGCCATTCGCTGCTATAAGTCCCAGCTCCATGACCCCCAGTCGGACGAGCCCCAGACCTACTTGAGTGTGCCTGAGTTCATTCCCAGAATTGAAGCCAAGCACCGCTACTACGGTTATCTGCTGAGGTCTGGTTACGCGGAGGCGTTCTACTCGAAACGGGCCATTGCCTTGGAAGATCCAGTGGCCACCTTGTCACAATTTTGAAAGGCAGGAGACATGAAAATAGGAATCACTTGTTACCCAACTTACGGTGGCAGTGGTGTGGTGGCAACGGAAATGGGCAAGGAATTGGCTAACCGGGGGCACGAGATCCACTTCATTAGTTATGCCATCCCGATCAAGTTGAACAGTATCAATGATCGAATCCATTTTCATGAAGTGGAGATGTTGAATTATCCATTATTCGAGCACCCCCCCTATGCACTGGCCTTAGCCACAAAGATGCTCGAAGTCGCAACGCTAGAGAACCTGGACCTGCTGCATGTGCATTATGCAATTCCCCATTCAGTCAGCGCGTATTTAGCTAAGGAGATGATGTTGCCCAATAAGCTCCCGGTCATTACAACACTGCACGGAACCGACATTACACTGGTCGGAAATGACCGTTCATACCTGCCTATCACCCGGTTTTCCATTGAAAAGAGCGACGGGGTCACAGCAGTTTCTAATTACTTGAAAGACTTAACCTGTCAGGAGTTTGAGATCCGACGCCCCATCGAGATGATCCCCAACTTTGTCAACTGCGATCTCTTCCATGCTTCCAATGACCCCCGGTTGAGGCAGAAGTTCGCGCCGGACGGAGAGAAGATCCTCATCCACATTTCCAATTTCCGGCCAGTTAAGCGGGTTGTTGACGTGATTGAGATCTTTGATCGGGTCCAGCAGCAGGTTCCAGCGCGGCTGCTCATGGTCGGGGACGGCCCGGAGCGCTCTAATGCCGAGTGGATGGTGCGGAGCAAGAAGCTGGGCTGTAAGGTGCTTTTTTTGGGGAAGCAGGAATCGATCATGGACCTCCTTTCCATTTCGGACGTCCTGCTGCTGCCTAGCGACAAGGAGTCGTTCGGGCTGGTTGCGTTGGAGGCGATGGCTTGTGAGGTCCCGGTCATTGCCAGTAATACGGGAGGTATGCCTGAAGTGGTACGCGACGGAGTGGACGGCTACTTGGCTCCACCTCGAGATGTTGAAACCATGAGCCACTTAGCGATTCAACTGCTCTTGGATGACGAGACTCGCCACAGCATGGGGCTGAGTGCCAGACAGCGGGCCATGGACAATTTTTGTACAACCCGGATCATTCCCCGCTATGAGGCGTATTACGACAAAGTCTTCCGGGAGGTTCACTCAGACTGACGATGTACTTGATTGACGGAAACAATCTTATCGGACACAGCAAAGAGATCTCGTATCATGACCCGCAAGCCCGGCAAAAACTGCTGGAGCGGATAATTCCGTTCCTGGGCGATCGGGGCAGCAAGGCCATTATCTTTTTTGATGGAGGTTCCCAGTCGCTCCGGAAAAGCCGCAACATCGAGATCGTCTTCTCCGGCCCGAAGTCTTCCGCCGACGAAAAAATCCGACAGTTCGTGGAGGCCTCATCTTCGCCGAAAAGCCTTAGTGTAGTGACTTCTGATAACTCTGTCTATGGCTACTGTCGGAGTTGTGGAGCGCGCGCCATGAAGTGCCACGAGTTTAACCGGCTTCTAAGGGAAAGAGAGAGGACTCAAAACTCCAAAGAGAACCGGGAGACTCAAATCGACGATCTCCAGCAATGGTTGCGGTATTTCGGGGAAGACGAGGAGTAATTCAGATCCGGATCCGTTTGTCGTCTTTCGGGCAGACCCAATACATGCCGCCTGGACGATCTTCGCACTTAATCACCTTCGTAGCCACCATGGGAGTTCCACAGGCGGGACAATGCTTTCCGGAAAACTGGGCTTGTTTATCGCCGAGGCTCTGGCGTGCAGTCTTGCTGAGTTTTTCTGCCAAAAGGATATCCTCCACTCATCTGTGAGACTATAAAGCGCAAAAAACCAATTCTACAGCGGTTTTCAAGCCCAGTCAAGTTACACTCCTCTGGCCTCCGGGTCCCAGATGTACTTGTGCATCTGGAGTTGGAAGCGCATCGGTAGCTGGTCCCTCAACATCCATTCGACCACCTGTCGGGTTTCGATCTTATTGAACACAGTGGACAAGAGCAGTGTGAATCGTCCCGCCAGGGAATATTTCCGGATGATCTCCTTCGTCCAGAGGTAGTCTTCTCGATTGCCTACAACGAATTTGATTTCGTCGTGGGGCTGGAGTTTCTCGATGTTGGAATAGAGGTTACGATGGCACTCCCCGCTGCTAGGACATTTCAGGTCCATGATTTTGACGACCTTTGGGCTTACACCTCCGATCTCAAGGCTGCCGCCGGTTTCGAGGAGAACAGTGTATCCCGAGTCAATCAAGCGATCCATCAACGGGTACACTTCCTTTTGGAGAAGCGGCTCCCCCCCCGTGATCTCTACCAGGGACGTTCCGTGCTTTGAGACTTCGGCAAGAACCTCCTCAACAGTCAGGTCCTTGCCCTCGTAGAAGGCATAGGATGTGTCGCAGTAGGAGCAACGCAGGTTGCAGTAGGTCAATCTCACGAAAACACAGGGTAGCCCGCAGTAAGAAGACTCCCCTTGGATGCTACAGTAGATCTCATGGACCTTCATAATCCACAGTCCTGGAACTCCAACTTAAAGGAAAAGCCGCAGAGTCAAAAAACGACTCTGCGCTACACCTTAACATTCATAAGCCAGATCCGGTTACGATCCCATGGCCTCCCTCCTCAGGTTATCCAAAAAGCGACGGTCATCCCTCCATTGGGACTTGACCTTTACGTAAAGTTCCAGGTAAACCTGCTTTCCCACCCGATCCTCGATGTCTTTGCGGGCCGCAATTCCAATCTTCTTCAAAGTTTGACCTTGCTTGCCCACTATGATCTTCTTCTGTGACTCTTTCTCCACATAGATATCACAGTGGATCAAGACGAGCTTTTCCCGGTCTTCATAACTGGCAATAAGAACCGTGGTCGAGTAAGGGAGTTCCTCGCGGGTGTAGTGAAGCACCTTTTCCCGCACCAATTCGGCCACCAGGAATCGTTCCGACCGGTCAGTGAATTCATCCTCGGGGAAATAGGCGGGGCCTTCGGGGAGATGCTTGAAAATGAGCGATTCTAACAAATCCAGGTTGTCTCGTTTCAAAGCGGAGATTGGAACTATTTCGAGGAACTCGTATTCTTTTGAATAGGAGGAGATGAGTGGCAGGAGTTTGTCTTTGTGGATGAGGTCAACTTTGTTAAGTAGGAGCAGAGTCTTTGGCGCCTTTTCTTTGATGAGGTTTAAAACAAACCGATCCCCCGCGCCTTGAGAAACACTGGCGTCCACCAGGAGCAATACCAAATCGGTCCCTTCGAATGAATCGTGGACGGCTTGCATCATCCGCCTGTTGAGCTCATAACCAGGCTTATGAATCCCGGGTGTGTCGATGAAGATAATCTGCCCAGTCGGCCGGGTCAGGATCCCCAGGATCCGGTCCCGGGTAGTCTGCGGCTTGTCGGAAACAATGGACACCTTCTCGCCTAGGAGTTGATTCATCAGTGTGGACTTCCCGCAATTGGGTCTCCCGATTAGGGCCGCATAGCCGGACTTAAACATAGGCATTATCCCTTGCCAGGATCAGCGCTCAGAGATTTGGAGGGCACGGCTTGGCTGGCTAGGAGGTGATGGATCTTCCTCCGGTCAGCCTCCTTGATTTCGAACTGAACTCCGTGGTGAAAGAGCTTTTCCCCCTTGCGAGGCACCCGGCCCAGGAAAGAACTGATAAACCCGCCAATAGTGCTGTTTTCGCCGTTCTGGAGAGTTATTCCGAACAACTCTTCCACTTTGTGAATGGCGGTGTTACCGGGGAGCAGGTAGCGTCCATCGGCTTCCTTGGAAATCTGCACCATTTCTGCCGCTTCGTCCTCGTCGTGGATCTCCCCGGCTATTTCCTCCAGGATGTCTTCGATGGTGACCAGCCCGCCGACCCCACCAAACTCATCGATGATGATCGCCATGTGGGAAGCTTTGCGTTGCAGTTCCTTCAGGAGTTCTGCAACGCTCTTTGTCTCAGGGACAAATAAGATGGGGCGGATAAGGCGCTCAATCGTTGAGGCCTGGGCTGGTTTGTCCCAGATATCGATTACATCCTTCAGATAGACAAACCCCTCGATGTTTTCCACCTGGCCTCGATAGACCGGAATTCGGGAGTACTTGGTTTCTTTCATCAGTTGCTTCAATCGAAGCAGGGAGGCAGTGACTTCAATAGTCACCATGTCTGTCCTGGGGGTCATGATGTCCCCCGCAATAGTGTCCCCGAATTCCACCACTGATTGAAAAAGTTGTTCCTCTTCCTTCTTAAAGAGACCCTCTTCCTTTCCTACGTCAAGGAAGGCTTGCCTCTCTTCCTCCTGGCGCTCTTCGGATTTCTCCGCATCATCCGGGGCTCTTCGGTTATCCAGCAGCCTTAGGGTCGAAGAAAGAGGATAAGAAAAGGCGGCCAGTCCAGGGCGGATGAGGTTGTAGACAGGAATCAACGCCAGTACTATTCGTTCCGGATTTCGGTATCCCACCAGGCGGGGAATCAACTGACGGAAAAGCACAACGATCAGAAACATGATTCCGAAGGCAGCGGCCAATGCTTGGCTGTAACTTTGAAAACAGCTATGCAGGTAGGCAGTTATGATTATCGCAAGAAACACGGTGCAGAGCTGAATGCCCACATAGACGGATACCAGACATTCCAGCCGTTCGTCGACCAGGTGCTTCAATTGTTCGGTAGCTTTCGACCGGTTTCTCTCTAGGATGCGGCGCACCGAGACTTTGCTGATTCGGCTCAAGCTCTGTTCAAAAAC
>JBGOTQ010000021.1:0-37712 GCA_041476565.1 Terriglobia bacterium
GCTATTCTGGCCTTTCAGGCCAGGCTTTCGATGCTCCTCCTCTGCCCGCCACGTTTAATTGCACGCACTTGAATCCATCATCCTCATCCTATACCTGCAGCGGAGGCCTGACCTCCTCAGGCTTGTGCCGGAACAGCGAGCCCAACACGAGGCCGGCCGGAGCCAGCACGAAGCTCAGCAGCCCGGCGTAGGTTGGATCGACTGTAGGCACGGCTAAACAGAATAGAGGGGGGATCGCGCTCCCGACGAAGGTGCAGTAAGCACCGAGGACATTTGCCCTCTTCCAGTACATTCCACCCACCAGCACGGTGAGCGTGGCGGCAAAGGATAACGAACCAGTCACTGTGATGTAGCGGAATACCGATTCCGGGAAGTGATAGAAGGAGCCCCATAGATAGATGAAGAGTCCAATCAGCACGACGCCACCTTGGATCATCCGAACGCGTTGCTGTGCCCCGAGTTGCCGTTTGAGCCGGGGACCTACCACATCCTGAAGCAGAATTGAACTGAACGCCAGCAGATAGCTCGAGTAGGTGGACATTGATGCGGAAATGAAGCCGACGGTGACCAATCCGATCAGTCCTGTCGGCAGAATTCCAACCAGCATGTTCGGCAAAGCCATGCTGGAGTGGCCGGTTTTTCCCAGAATAGCCAGTGCACCAATGCCCCAGACCATGGGAAAGGCTGCCCGCATAAACATAAAAAGGCTGCTGATTCGATAGAGGGTCAAAGCTGTCTTGATGTCCCTCATGCTCAGGATCCGGGCCACGACGGGTTGCCAGGAACTCCAGCCGCTGAGGTAGTAAAGCGTCGTCCAGCTTAAGAAGAGCACACCGTAACGAGGCGCCTTCCACAAGCGAAAACCCGCTTCCCCATAATGAAAAGCAACAGCATCCACCATTTTTCCCCAGCCCCCGGCAGCAGCGACAATCAGCCAGGTGGTGATGCCCACTCCAAAGACGATCATGATGAATTGGACCACATCGGTCAGGACAACGGAGTACATCCCTCCTAACATGGTGTAGGCCACGACCACAACTAGCATGACAGCCATCACCAGAAGAATCCGGGACTCCGGAATTCCCATGATGATGGCCATGAAGGAGCTCTCTGCTTGCAGGAAAATCCCCATGTTAAGCACGCCGACCGTAAAAGTGGCCAGTCCGGCGATTGATCGAACGGCCGGGTTGAATCGAGCTTCCATGTATTCCGGAACAGTCCGCACCTCCAGTGTACGCAACCGCTTGACGATGAACCCGGTCTGGCCGACAAACCACATCGTCAGGGCAGCGAGGCCGGCCACCGAAAAGGCAACAAACCCGCTGAGGTAGGCTTCCTCGGCGAAATAGATGAGGGTAATCAGTCCCGTTTCGGTGGCTGCCAGTGTTGCGACTCCCCAGACGGGACCCAGGCGTCGCCCCATCACCAGGAACTCGTCCACAGAGGACGAATGCTTTCTGGCCCGAAAACCGAGATAAGCGTAGAAGCCAAGAAAGACGGACACCAGCAGCCAGTCGAGGAGCGCGAAGGAAGAATTCACGGCAGCACCACCGGCTGCCTTTCCTTAGCAGCCTTATCAATGGCCGCAACGACGCGGGCGGCAATCAATCCGTCTTCTCCCGTGACCCTGGGTGTGGTGTCGTTTGAAACGCATTCGATGAAGTGCTCGATTGCAGCAACGGCAAAACCCACCGGTTTCCCGTACAGGTCCGGCGCTCCGGCCACGTCAGGGAATCCGATCCCTTTGGCCGTGTAGGTCTCCACCATCCGGTGATGGCTGGCGTTCACGTAGGCGGTCCCCTCGGTGCCGATGAACTCACATTGAAAATCGAAAACACTGGGTGAGCTTTCGTTGATGATCCAGCAATTCTCTACCATGGCCGTGGCGCCGCTTGAGAGCTCGAGGATATACTGGAAGAAATCCGGCGTGTCCACTCCGGCTTGCTTCAGGACCACCGAACGGCTGACCGCATAGACACGGACGACCTCCGCGCCGGAGAGCCATCGGATGAGGTCCACAACATGACTGCCCAGGAAGTGAACCGGGGAGGAACGCGCAGCCCAGCTCAACATTTTTGTCGGTACAAAGAGAGTATCGTTGAGGCGGATGTTGATCGCTGCCAGTGATCCGAGTTCCCCGGCTTCGATCATTCGGCGAATGTTGACGAACGGTAGATTCCACCGATTGTGGAAATCGACCATTAACTTGCGTCCTGTCCTTTTTTGAGCTTCCAGGATCTTCTCACACTCCTCGACACTGGTGGCCAGTGGCTTCTCGGTAAGGACGTGCTTACCTGCTTCGAGGGCCGCGAGGACCACATCCCCGTGGGCGAAGTCCGGTGTTGCCACCGAGACTGCCTCGACCTCAGGGTTGGCCAGGACCTCGTGCCAGTCTGTTGAATACGTTTCGGCGCCATAATTCTCTGCAAAGTGTGCGGCTCTCTTTTCCTCTTGGTCGCAGGTCTGGACTAGCCGCACAAGGGAAGATGCCTGATAAGTTCGAGCGTGAACGGATCCCCATGTTCCACAGCCAATCAATCCGAGTCCTATCTCTTTCATTGTGCCTCCTGTGTTTATTAATCCTGCCGTGAACACAGCTACAGAACCTGCGTCCCCCTGACAAGCCTGAGCATTACCCATCAGTCGGTTTACTGGAAACAGGGGGTACTGGCGTATCCCGATGCTTTGGACTTGCCGCCACTCCCCCCGATCCCCTCTCCCCCGCGTTGGGGGAGCCCTTTGGCCCGTTCGGGTCTGGCGCGCGGGGGAGAGGGGCAACCATTTAGTTTTCCAGACCCAGGGCGGCGTTCGCGCGTGATCGCTGTCACGCGCTCCCTGGCCCTGGGCTGGATTACTTGGCCCTTACAGGGCCGAAAGCTAGCTGCTGCCGCGGCGTTGCGGCACCCACTGTGTCCAGCACGAAAGTTATGGGACATGCACAGCCGACTAGCGGAGGCCACTCCCACCTCCCCCATCCGACGCTTGAACAGAATATTCGAGAATTTCTGCTGACCGAGGGCCACGCTGAGGGATTGCCACGTAGAGACGGCCGGTCTCGGCGACAAACAATCCCGTTCGAGCCCCAGGAACAGTGGCAATCTCAGCCATCGGTTCGAAGCGGCCTGGATTGCTCTTGACGATCCTTTCATAATGTCCCTCCCTCGGCTGGAATCCGTCAGGCAACCTGGTATCATGTTGCTCCATGACGACTCACTTCAAACCGGAAGTATACTGCAAGTGCGAGGAAATTTATCGGTGGTCTGAGCTTTCCAGGTGCAGCTAAAGGGGGCGGACAACGGAGAAACTGGGTCAAGGATTCCCATCCGTCATAGTTCATTCCCCGTGCTGGCGCGGGGAGGCTTCCCGCGCCAGCACGGGGAGAATCGTTATCCGGTTCATTGACCCAGGGCGGGGCTCGTAACAAACACTCGCTCTGCCCTGGGCTGAGCTATTCTGGCCTTTCAGGCCAGCCTTTTGATGCTCCCCCTCTGTGCGACGATTTTAATCGCACTCGGCTTTATGGACTCAAAGACAAACTTAGACGACAGGTATTGCGTCAGAAGGTGTGGAAAAATCCCATCCCGGGTGGAACGTGCGCTCCGTCGCGCGTTCATTCTGCTGGCGCGGGGGAAAGTGGTCCCATGTGTGCGGCTAGTTGAAAGCGTGCGCAGGAGCGCCCACTCCACCTTCTGTGCTTCTCGCCACGCTCATTCTGGTTGTATCCACCCGTTAAGAGGTGTATATCTCCGGTATCTGAAATTTCAATATGGACCCCGGGTCTGTTAAGGGACCGCATTGCAGAGTTTCAGCGAAAGGAGCTTGGAACCAATGAAAGCTTTTATTGTCGGCTTTGTGATAGGGCTGGCAGTTGTCCCGGTCGGGGTTTACTTCTACTTCAGTCATGGAATGGCGCCGGCTGCAACCAGCGCAAAACCGATGCCCTTTGAAGAGAAACTAGCGCACATGGCGCTCAAGGCGAGAATCGAGAAGGAAATGCCGCAACAGCCCCAAACTGTCGAGGCAACGGAAGTGAATCTGGCCGCTGGAGCGGAAATCTACCGACTGCATTGCAGTGGCTGCCACGGTAAAGCCGGTCAACCCCTCTCCCCTGTCGTACAAGGCATGTTTCCCCGGCCTCCGCACCTACTGAAAGGCACCGGTGTCACCGATGATCCAGCAGGTGAAACCTATTGGAAGGTGGCTAACGGCATTCGTCTTTCCGGCATGCCCGCCTTCGACAAGACTCTGTCTGACCTGCAAATGTGGCAAGTAAGTCTCCTACTCGCCAATGCAAACAAGCTCCCTCCCGCTGTTGAGAGCCTATTGAGATGACTTGAGCGACAGCAGTCGTGCGAAATTCAAAGCTTGGGTAGGAGGAGAAGGGACTTGGAATTTTCAGCAGCGAACAACCAACGGGCCGGGGGACACGCCTTCTGACCCAGCTGTGTCAGCTTAACGATTCGGGAGTGCAAAGGCCATGTACGCTCCGCCGGAAGGCGCTTCCGACTTGCCGCCTCCAGCGGCGATAACCACAAACTGACGCCCTCCCGCCTCGTAAGTTGCCGGAGTGGCGTTCCCGGCTGCCGGGAGCAAGGCTTCCCACAGAAGCTTCCCGGTAGCTTTGTCATAGGCATGGAACTTCCGGTCGCGGTCGGTAGCTCCAATAAAGAGAAGTCCTCCCGCCGTCACCAAGGGCCCCCCGTAGTTTTCGCTTCCGGTGTCACTCCGACCTTTTTCTGCCAACTCTGGATACTCGCCGAACGGTACCTTCCAAACGATAGCGCCCGTATCGAGGCTGATTGCGTTGAGAGTCCCCCATGGAGGCTCCACTGCCGGATACCCATCCGGGTCGAGGAATTTGTTATAGCCGTCGTGCGTGTATTTGAGCGGGTGGGGCAGAGCTCCCCCGGAACCCACCAGGATTCCGGAGTCTTTGCCAGAAACCAGATAGCTGACTATTGCCTGTATCGCAGCCTCCCCTAGATGAGCAAAGCTGGACATTCGACCCGCGCCCTTGCTGATAACGGTGGAGATTTCGTCTTCCGTGTACTTGTCTCCGAGCCTAATCAAGGATGGGAATTCAGGGGGACTGCCTTTTAGATCCGAAAGATGACAGTTGGCACAATTTGCCATGTACAGATCCCGCCCGCTGGCCCGGCTTTTAACTTCGGGGCGCACAACGAGGCGCAGGATCCATGCCATTTCGTTGGAGTTTACGTACAACAGTCCTGTTTCGGGATCGAAGGCGGGACCGCCCCACTCCCCGCCACCGTCAAATCCGGGGAAAACAACCGTTCCCTGCAAACTGGGAGGCGTAAACTGGCCACCACTGCGGACCTTTGTGAATTGTTCCAGGACTGCCCGGTGTGCTTCTGGAGTCCGGTTGGTGATCATATCCTTCGTGAACTCCTGGCGCGCGAACGGGGGCGGTTTAAGTGGGAAGGGCTGAGTCTCCGCCACAACTTCTCCGTCGACGTCAGAGGCTGGGACCTTGCGGTATTCAATGGGGAAGAGCGGCCGCCCGGTCTCCCGATCGAAGACGAAGACAAAGCCGGACTTGGTGATCTGTGCCACTGCATCAACCATGCGGCCGTCCCGCTTGACTGTGACAAGGCTTGGAGGAGCAGGGAAGTCGCGGTCCCAAGTGTCATGCCTAACTCCTTGAAAGTGCCAGACCCGTTCGCCGGTCTGGGCCTTAAGGGCAATCAGGCAATTTGCAAACAAGTTGTCGCCAATCCGGTTCGCGCCATAGAAGTCAAAGGCGGCAGAGCCTGTGGGAACGAAGACAAGACCCCGCTTCTCATCCAGGCTCATTCCGCACCAATTGTTGGCTCCGCCAATGTAATTCCAGGCATCCTTCGGCCAGGTTTCGTAACCATATTCTCCGGGGTGCGGGATGGTGTGAAAGCTCCAGCGGACTTTTCCGGTCCGAACGTCATAGGCCCGGATGTCGCCCGGTGCTGCCGGCAAGTCTTCGCTGACAATACTACCCAGGATGAGCAAATCTTTGTAAACCACGCCGGGGCTAGTCGCGGAAACAGACAGCGTTTGAGGATCCCGCCCAAGCCCTTGCCGAATATCAACTCGTCCGGAATCGCCAAAGTTCAAAATGGGCTTGCCAGTTTTCGCGTCCACCGCATAAAGGTATTGCCGGACGACAAATAAGAGACGCTGGTCTTCCCCCTCCTCCCAAAAAACGAAGCCCCGATTGCGAACTTTGCCGAAGACCTTCTTGCCCTGGTTCGGGTCGAAACTCCAGCGCTGCTTGCCAGTGGCGGCGTCCAGGGCAATCAGCCGCAACTTGGGCGTCGTGGCGAAGAGCATCCCATGCGCCACAATCGGATTACACTGCATCTCTGAACCGGGGAAGCTATCGTTGGTATCAAAGGTCCAGGCAACCTGGAGCTTCTGCACGTTATCGCGATCGATCTGACGTAGGGCCGAGTAACGCAAACTGTCAGCCCCGCCGCCATACTTCTTCCAGTCACGATAGCCGCTCTGGGGAACGGAACGGTCCTCTCCTGATGCGGCATGCCCCATGAAAAGAAGAGTAATCAGGATGACAAACCGCGACATGAGATCTCTTTTCATCGCTTATCCTTCACATGGATCTTGTGCGCTCGAACTGCCCAACCTTTATGCTATTTGCTTGCTCAAGTCCAGCATTTCTTTACGGGGTGTCATTGGAATTCTCAGAGTACACGATGACCGGCACGATGGGAAGTTCCGCCCCTTCAGGGCTGGCGGTCACGGGGGTGGACCCGACCCAGGGCGACGCGGGTGGCCAATGCCATCCGCTTGCCCTGGGCTTGGATTATGCTGGCCTTTCAGGCCAAGTGAGGAGTTGCAAGGCTTCCGAGAAACCTTGACCCGGTTTCTCCGTTGCCCGCCGCTTCTGTTTGCGCCCCTGTTCTGGGCTGGTCTTGACTGGAGGGAGTTCAGGGTGGGAGAATGACATCTTAAGCAAAAGGGACCCCGAAAAAATGGCGGTGCCAGGGAAGCTCTGGGCTAAGCCAAAGGTGCTTGATCTCTCTGGCGCATGAGCGGAAAATTCGGAGCAGGTAACAGAAAGATTTCCCGGGTTCGGCACCTCCGATTACCCGCGCGACTTCCAACGGGAAAGCTTAGAGGGGAGGAAAGAGATTATGAATCGAAGGGATGCAATAGGTATGTTGACCGGTATGGGCATGATGGCGCTGACTCATGCCGAATCAAAAGACATGAGTTATCGGCCGCTGGGGAAGACCGGAGAGAAAGTTTCTGCTATTGGCTTGGGCGGTCATCATATCGGGCGGCCCAAGGACCCGTCTGAAGGAATCCGCATCATTCGCAGTGCGATCGACCGGGGAATCACCTTTATGGACAACTGTTGGGATTACCACGACGGTGAGAGCGAGCGTCGGATGGGCCTGGCCTTGCTTGACGGTTATCGGCAAAAGGTATTCTTGATGACCAAGTTCGATGGCCGCACCCGGAAGTCAACCACGCAGCAGATCGACGAGTCCCTGAAGCGCATGCAAACCGATACCATCGACTTGATGCAATACCACGAAAACATCCGTATGGAAGATCCCGACCGTTTTTTTGCTCCGGATGGTCCTCTGGAGTCTTTGCTGGCAGCCAAGAAAGCGGGCAAGATTCGCTATATCGGTTTCACAGGGCATAAAGATCCGGCCGTGCACCTCCGAATGCTGGAGGTTGCAGCGGCGCACCATTTTCATTTTGACGCTTGTCAGATGCCGCTCAACGTGATGGACGCGCATTTTCGCAGCTTCGGTCAAGAGGTCCTTCCCAAGCTCGTCCAACAAGGCATCGCCGTCCTTGGCATGAAACCGATGGGAGACGGAAACATACTCAAGAGTGGCGCCGTCACTCCGATCGAGTGCCTGCACTTTGCCCTGAATTTGCCGACTTCCGTCGTCATCACGGGTTGCGATAGCATGGAGAGGTTGGACCAAGCGCTCGAGGCCCTGCGGACTTTTCAACCGATGAACCAGGTGCAAATATCGGCGCTATTGGCTAAGACCAGGAGTGCTGCCATGACCGGAACTTATGAGCCGTTCAAGACGACAGCGAATTTCGACGGCACAGCCCACAATCCTCAGTGGATGGGCTGAAACGCGGCCGTCGCGTTCCATCCTCTGTTTCTGCGAACGGAAATCATATGAGCACGATGTCAGCCGGGGTGAAGTTCCGAGCTGCCATGAGGGAAGAAAAGCCGCTTCAGTGCGTCGGTGCGATCAATGCCCTACATGCTCTCATGGCGCGGCGGGTGGGATTCAAATCGATCTATTTGTCCGGCGGCGGCGTCGCCTCAGGCTCTCTGGGTTTGCCTGACCTTGGGATCACCAACCTCCACGACATTCTGACGGACCTACAGCGCATCACCAACGTCTGCGACCTGCCGGTACTCGTCGACGTCGATACCGGCTTTGGTCCCAGCGCGTTCAACATTGCGAGAACGGTCCAGTCGGTCATCAAACTCGGAGCCGGGGCATTGCACCTCGAAGATCAAGTTGGAGCCAAGCGCTGTGGCCATCGCCCCGGTAAAGAACTCGTTACGCGGGATGAAATGGTCGAACGCATCAAGGCAGCGGTCGATGCTAAGACGGATTCCGATTTTGTCATCTTGGCTCGCACTGATGCGATCGCTGTCGAAGGATTGCAGGCAGCCATAGACCGTGCCTGTGCCTGTGTCGAAGCCGGCGCCGATGGAGTCTTTCCGGAAGCCGTAACCGAGCTTTCAATCTATAAAAAGTTCGTCGATGCAGTAAAGGCGCCAGTGCTGGCGAACATTACCGAGTTTGGTTCGACACCGCTATTCACCATCGACGAACTAAGCTCCGTAGGCGTTACCATTGTGCTCTATCCACTTTCTGCATCCCGTGCCATGAACAAAGCTGCGCTCAACGTCTACGAGCACATCCGCAATGACGGCACTCAGAAAAACGTGATCGAAACCATGCAGACCCGCATGGAGCTCTACGATTACCTTGACTACGACGCTTACGAGCAAAAGCTGGACCAGCTCTTCGCCAGGACCAGGCACAAGTAAGCCGGGTCAGAAACGGCAAGGAGGGATTTATGACCGAACCGCAGGCCGCCCCCAAAGCGAAAAAGTCCGTGGCATTGTCGGGCGTGGCCGCCGGAAACACAGCGCTTAGCACGGTCGGCCGCTCGGGTGACACACTGCGTTACCGCGGCTACAACATCCTCGACTTAGCCGGCGAAACCGAATTTGAGGAGATTGCCTACCTGCTCGTCTACGGCAATTTACCAAATAACGAGGAGCTTGCGGCCTACAAGGCAAAGCTCAAAATACTGCATGGCCTTCCGGCTAATCTGAGGGCCGTGCTGGAATGGCTGCCGGCTACTGCGCATCCCATGGACGTCATGCGGTCCGGGGTTTCGGTTCTCGGAACCATACATCCGGAAAAGGAGGATCACAATCCCGATGGTGCGCGCGATCTCGCCGATCGTCTGCTGGCCTCGCTGGGTTCGATGCTGCTCTACTGGTATCATTACAGCCATTACGGACGCCGCATCGAGGTTGAAACAGACGACGATTCCATTGGGGGACACTTCCTGAACCTCTTGCAGAGAGCGGCGCCGTCGAAGGAACAGGTACAAGCCATGCACACCTCGCTCATCTTGTATGCCGAGCACGAGTTCAATGCCTCAACCTTTACCTGCCGCGTCATCGCCGGCACGGGGTCTGATGTGTACTCGGCGATCTGCGGCGGCATCGGCGCGCTGCGCGGGCCCAAGCACGGCGGTGCCAACGAGTTCGCCTACGAGGTGCAGTCACGCTACCACGATCCCGACGAGGCCGAGGCCGACATCATACGCCGCGTCCACAGCAGGGAGATCGTGATCGGATTCGGCCATCCGGTGTATACAACAGGCGATCCTCGGAACCAGGTGATCAAGGCAGTCGCACGGCACCTTTCATCTAGCGCAGCGGACCTGGAGCTTTTCGAAATTGCCGACCGTATCGAGTCGGTGATGTGGCGCGAAAAGAGAGTGTTTCCCAACCTCGATTGGTACAGTGCGGTGACTTACCGCATGCTGGGCATCCCGACTGCCATGTTCACACCGATCTTTGCCATAGCAAGGACGTCCGGCTGGGCGGCGCACATCATCGAGCAGCGCATGGACGGCAAGCTGATCCGCCCGAGCGCGAACTATGTGGGGCCGGAAGACCGGAATTGGGTTCCGCTCAAGGATCGCCAGTGATCTGCCGTAGGCAGGCGGCACATGATGTTAAGTGTTGCCTGCCCCATCAATGACCCAACGAGAGGGTGTGACGTCGCGTGGGCTTGAGCATCCTCCAAGGATCACCAGGCATTGACTTGTCCCCTTGAGTGCAGGAAGGTACTGACATGCCTGCTTCTATTTCCAACTCCCACCCCAAACCCGACAGAGTCCTGGTCGACATCGCGAATTACGTCAAGAAGTACCGGGTCAAGTCCGCCGAGGCTTACAACACAGCCCGCCTTTGCCTCTTCGACGCGCTGGGCTGTGGGTTTGAAGCGCTTTCCTATCCGGCCTGTACCAGGCTGCTGGGGCCATTGGTCCCTGGCACGGGCGTAGTGAATGGCGCCAGGGTGCCGGGCACTCAGTTCCAGCTCGATCCGGTCCAGGCGGCGTTTAACATCGGCACGATGATCCGATGGCTCGACTTCAACGATACCTGGCTGGCAGCCGAGTGGGGCCATCCGTCGGACAATCTCGGCGCCATCCTCGCCACAGCTGACTGGCTCTCCCGTACCGCAGTTACTAGCCACAAAAAGCAGCTCCTGATGCGCGACGTACTTACCGCAATGATCAAGGCATACGAGATTCAGGGGGTTATCGCGCTGGAAAACTCGTTCAACCGCATCGGTCTCGACCACGTCCTCCTGGTAAAGGTCGCATCGACCGCAGTTGTGGCAAACATGCTGGGCCTTTCGCACGAGAAGACCATCAACGCGCTGTCGCTGGCCTGGGTCGACGGACACGCGCTGCGCACCTACCGTCATGCCCCCAACACCGGGACACGCAAAAGCTGGGCCGCGGGCGACGCCACCAGTCGCGCCGTCCGTCTTGCGCTCATTGCGAAAACGGGCGAAATGGGCTATCCGTCTGTGCTCACTGCCAAGACCTGGGGCTTCTACGATGTCCTGTTTCAGGGTGGCGAGTTCAAATTTCCGCAACCATACGGCTCCTACGTGATGGAGAACGTGTTGTTCAAAGTCTCTTTCCCGGCCGAGTTTCACGCCCAGACTGCAGTCGAGTGCGCAATGCAGTTGCACCCCCTGGTCAAGGGCCGCTTCTCTGACATCAGGAAAATCACCATCCGAACCCAGGCGTCGGCGATCCGAATCATCGACAAGAAGGGTGCCCTTCACAACCCGGCTGACCGCGACCATTGTATCCAGTACATGGTTGCCGTGCCCCTCATCTATGGGCGATTGACAGCTCGCGACTATGAGGACGAAATCGCCCGGGACCCACTCATTGATCAACTGCGCGACAAGATGGAGTGTGTCGAGGACCTGCGTTTCTCTCGCGATTATCTTGATCCCAACAAGCGCTCGATTGCCAATGGAATCGCCATCGAGTTCAAGGGTGGAGAGAAGATTAAAGAGGTCGTTGTGGAATACCCGGTTGGGCACCGCCGACGTCGCAAGGAGGCCATCCCTCTTCTTGAAGCCAAGTTCCGGACCAACCTCGGTCGCCGGTTTTCGGCCAGGCGACAGAACACGATCCTTGCACTCCGCCAGGACCAGCGGAAGCTGGAAGGGACAGCGGTCCATGAATTTGTAGACTTGTTCGTGATCTGAAGCAGTGGGGACAGGTAACGCATTGAATCAATGAACATCTTGGAATTCACTCTCTTTATAGGGCTGGGGTCGTTGCTGGCGGGATTTCTGGGGGCTTTGACCGGGTTAGGGGGTGGTATCGTTATCGTTCCGCTCTTGACCCTGGTTTTCGGCGTGGATATCCGATACGCCATCGGTGCTTCGCTGGTGTCCGTAATCGCCACCTCTTCAGGTGCGGCTGCCGCCTATATCAAAGAAGGGTATACCAACATCCGGATTGGAATGTTTCTAGAGATTGCCACGACTCTCGGAGCATTGGCGGGAGCGGTGCTGGCGACCAAGGTGTCAACCCAGGTAATTGCCATTATCTTTGGTATTGTCCTCCTCCTTTCCGCCTTTTTCTCAGAACAGCCCAAATCGCGCATTACTGCCGGCGATCGCCCAGACCCGCTTGCAGAACGGCTAAGGATGGACGGAAGTTTCCCCACCGATGCTGGGATGCGCCACTACCAAGTGCACAGGATTCCCGCCGGTTTTGGGTTGATGTGCCTGGCAGGTACCCTTTCCGGCCTCCTCGGAATTGGCTCAGGCGCTGTCAAAGTGCTGGCCATGGACCTAGCCATGGGGATTCCATTCAAGGTCTCCACAACCACGAGTAATTTCATGATCGGTGTCACGGCTGCAGCCAGCGCGGGGGTCTATCTCAACCACGGATACATCGACCCGGGGTTGACGATGCCTGTCATGTTGGGAGTGCTGCTCGGCGCCTTGTTGGGCGCGCGCTTCCTGATGCGTGCAGGGACTCGACTCTTGCGGCGCGTCTTCAGCGTAGTAATCCTGATTCTGGCGATTGAAATGATCTATAACGGACTGACCGGGAGGTTGTGAGAATGCCACCGCTTAGGAGCCACTGGACCGATCGTCGAGTGGAAGAGATTGTAAGCAACATTCTGAGAACCGGAGTAATTGCTGCTGCTGGGGTGTCTCTCATCGGAGGGGTAGCCTACCTGATCACTTACGGTGGCAACTATCCTCACTATCAGGTCTTTCGTGGAGAACCCTCCGACTTGCGTAGTGTGACCGGGATTGTTAGTGATGCTTTGTCCCTGCGCCGTCGTGGCCTGATCCAATTTGGCATACTACTCCTGCTGGTCACTCCCGTTGCCCGGGTCGCTTTTTCGGCCGTTGCCTTTATGTTGCAGGGAGACCGCACGTATGTCATTGTCACTCTGCTCGTGCTGGCCGCCCTTCTGTTTAGCTTGTCCAATGGCTATTTCCAAGCGTGACTTTAGACGACGCCTGTTCGAAAGGACCGGCATGTCCTCGGACGGTTTCACATTATGCAGGCGATTCTGCAAGATTCTTAGCCTTTGCAGCTTGCTTTTTCTGGGCCCTCTCCCTCACGCGATAGCCCAGACCGATTGGCAGACTCCTTCTGCCCATGTTCTCACTGTTGCGTCTCAAAACACTCAGGATGCACAGCGTGTTGAACCAGAACCCTTTCCGGGATTCACGGGCATCGACCAACAAATTCCCAAGTTGATGGAAAAATGGAACCTGCCAGGCGGGGCTATTGCCATCAGCAAGGATGAGAAATTGGTTTTTGCCACAGGGTACGGGCTTGCCGCAAAAGAAACAGGACAAGCCGTTCAACCCGATTCTCTGTTCCGTATTGGCAGCGTTTCCAAGCCCATTACAGCCGTTGCGATTTTGAAATTGATTGAGGATGGGAAACTGAATCTTGAAACTCGCGCCTTTCAATTTCTGGGTCATCTGCAGCCTGCCCCCAAGGCCAAAATCGATCCCCGCGTCCAACAGATAACAATCAGACAACTCCTTTATCATTCAGGCGGGTGGGATCAGCAGAAGAGCTTTGATCCCATGGGACATTTTCGAGAAGCCGCCAACACACTCAACGTTCCGCTTCCCGTCAGTGCAGAGGCCGTCATCCGCTATATGCTTGGGCGCTCGCTCGATTTCGATCCGGGGACCCGGCATGCCTATTCCAACTTTGGTTATTGCGTGCTCGGCCGGGTGATTGAGAAGGCAAGCGGGCAGAGTTACGAGGAGTATGTCTGTGAGCATTTGCTGAGAACTGCCGGGATCACCCGCATGCGAATCGGGCGTACGCTTCCTGAGCATCGGTATCCTGGGGAAGTGCATTATTATAGTGCTGCAGGAGTATCCATGATCCCATCCGCCCTCTCATCCCAAGGGGAGAGAGTTCCAATCCAATACGGGGGGTATTACTTGGAGTCCATGGATTCTCATGGAGGCTGGATCGCGTCTGCCATTGATTTAGTCCGTTTCCTGACTGCCGTCGACGGACGTAACGGCCGCCCCGGCTTGCTTAAACCGGAGACTATTGATCTAATGTTGGCGCGCCCTGAGCCTCCGCTTTGGGTCGGAACCCCAGTTTATTACGGGATGGGGTGGAATGTGCGGCCGTTGAAACGAGGAGTGGTCTGGTATCATACAGGCGCGCTGGCCGGAAGCAGCCTGGCCGTGATCGTACGCACCCCAAAGGGATTGTCTTGGGCGGCGTTATTCAACTCAATTCCAGCGTCCATTTCTGAAGTGGCACCCTTCTTCGTTGAACTGGATCGAACAATCGCGCAAGCCCTCGATCAGGTGACCGTGTGGCCTGCCCATGATTTGTTCCCACAATACCCCTGAGAATGCCACCCCGGGATTGCCTCCCGGTTCTCTCTGAAGCAAGCGGCGTTGCATCGCACTTGGCAACTGCATTCTTCACCTTTAAGCTCCCGTTCCTCCGAGAATCCGCTGTGCTTCAACTATCCGAAGCGATTGTCGGCCATTCCATTCAACCTCATAGTTAGAGAAAGCTGCCTGGCAGAAAGGGAATTGGGACGGCGTTGCGCTGAGACTCTCGTTTCGTTAGATCGTTCTGCTGGAGATGAACGAAGCGTGAGACCCGAGACGGCCCCGTCCCCGCAGGGGACGAATACGAATAGCCCCGGGTCGCGCGGCGGCTGGGTGACTGCCGTCTCCTGCCGCGCCACCCGGGGTGAAGAGCAACCATGAGGAACCGACCCTGAAGGGGTCGAACAACAACCACGTCGGCCGAGGGTTCCATGCGACGGTTCAACCCCTTCAGGGTTGAGATTGACTATTGTTGGCCTTCCCGTGGGTGTCGCTCCGCTCGACCCACGGCTATTCAAATGAATCCCCTTTGGGAATTACTTTGGGGACTGAAAAATGTCCAAACTCCAGACTTGGCCTGAAAGGCTAAGATCGCGGAGCTCAGGGCAAGCGAAGGGACTTCTGCCCCGAGTGTCACCCTGGGTAAATGACCCCCACGAAGCGCGCCAAGTTCTGAGAGAGCGCAATAGCAACTCAAACCCATTTCCCAATTCTTGGGTGTGAGTAGTGTTGAATCCGGGCATAGAACCCTTGATGTTCGAGCATTCTATCTCGCCCTGTCAGGGGTTCAATCATTCGTGTCATTTAAACCCAGGGCGACGCGGTGGCCTTCAGCCCCCGCTGGCCCCGGGCTGGAATATCAGGGGCTTTCGGGCCTGGGTCGCCGAAGCCGACGTTGAAATCCAATCGTTGTACGCCAGCGATGCAAAGGAACGCTCTCTGGGTTGGGTTATGCCGGGCTTTCAGGCCAGGGTTTCGATGTTCTTCCTCTGTCCGCCACTTTTGACTGCACTCCTAGAAAACACTAGAGACCACTCGTCTGGATTCTTTGCCAATTCAGTATTGCGAGGAAGTGCTCTTCTTAATACACTAGCAACCGGTCTGCTAGTGTGGATCACAATGAGGGGACGACTCCTGCCTCATTGGCCACACCGAGGACATCCAGGGCGGCATCCCAATCCGCTGCCCCTCACGCTCCTTGTCGCTTCGGAGGTCCGTCGCTGTTTAAAAATCCTGTTGAGTCGGGTCGTTTCTTATGATCGAGATCGGTTTTCACACGGATGCTTTCAACTCCAGTTATTGGAGCTTCGACCAGTGTCTCACTTGGTGTCATCGCCAGGGCTTGAAGTTCATCGAGTGCGGTGCCATCGATGGGGTGAGTTGGATTCATGGACTCGGCTACCAGCCTCATATCGCATTGTGGCAAGACCCCCTGCAGATGAGGAAGAAGATGGAAAGGCTTGGAATCGAGTTTTCACAAATCGATGCAGCATTCCCCTTGTCGCTGCCGGAAGGAGCCACGCTGGGCGTCGAGTATGTGCTGCATACGGTCCGCTGGGCGAAACTCGCCGGCTGCCCCCGCGTGGATACCACCGACGACCGCTTCAAGCCGGAAAGCATGAACGAGCGCGAGGTCCTGGAAATGATGCGATCTCTCTACCGGCAGATCGTCCGCGTCGCCGAAGCTTACGAGATTACGATTAATATCGAGCCGCATGGATATTTCACGACCAAACCGGACTTCATGGCTGAAATGCTTTCTTTCGTCGATTCCCCGTTCCTGCGCATGAACATGGACACCGGCAACACATTCATCGCCGGCCAGGACCCGGTGGCCTTTCTGGAACGCTTCATGCAAAACGTGAGTCATGTTCACATCAAAGACGTCAGTCAGAGTCTGGCAGCCTCCGCGCGAGGAGAGTTGACCGGCATTGCAGTGAGCCACTGTGCCCTGGGCGATGGCATCAACGCAGCCAACATTGTCAGCTGCATCGAAAAGCTTGTCGCCGCAGGGTACGACGGCATTCTGAGCATCGAATGCGAAGGGCAGGGTGGGCCGATGATCGAAAAAAGCCTGGAGTGGCTCCGGCGTGTAGTTGCTACTGCGGTTATCAGTAAAGCTCAAACCAGGACGATGGAGAAATCATGAACCTCAGAAAAATCGCACTATTGCTCACGCTTATTTGTTCGAGTGTCCAATTACTTGCGGAGGGTCGCCTGAAGGCGCTGATCCTGACGGGTGAAAGTGACACGCTCTATCATGATTGGCGAGTCTCTACGCCCTTTCTCAGGAACCTCCTGGAGCGGACCGGCCGCTTTGAGGTCAAGGTTCAGGAACAGATGCCGGGGACGGGAGCCACCGCACTCGTTCCGTTTGATGTTTTGATCTTGAACTACAACGGTCCGCGCTGGGGCGCGGAAACTGAAAAAGCCGTAGAGGATTTTGTCCGTGGGGGCAAGGGACTGATTTCGTTCCATGGTGTCACCTACGGCCCCATGTATGGAATGGTGTTCGACAGAAAAACAGAGAAATGGAGCATACCATCGGCAGGGGGCGAGGGCTGGGCTGCTTACCCGTCTCTCATTGGTGCGCGCTGGGATCCAGAGAAACTCGGCCACGGTGCCCGCCATGTCTTTCCCGTCAAGTGGCTCGATCCCCAACATCCAATTAACCGGGGGATGCCTGCAACTTTCCTCGCCAATGACGAACTCTACCACCGTCTGGAGTTGCTTCCCAACACGACGGTGCTCGCTACGGCGTACAGTGACCCGGCGACAGGAGGAACGGGCAACGATGAACCGATGGTGTGGACGGCCCGCTTTGGCAGCGGCCGCACTGTTCACCTCACGTTGGGGCATGATCTTTCAGCCATCACCCAGCCGGGCTTTGAAGCTGCCTTTGCTCGCGGAGCCGAATGGGCGGCCACCGGACAGGTCACATTGCCGCCGGAAGTCACGTTATCCCCTGCGTCGAAGAGCCCGGTCCGTGTGCAGGTGGTCACAGGAGGGCATGGATATCCTACCTCTTTCTACACCCTGTTCGAAGGGTACGGAGACATAGCCTGGTCACATGCAGTCTCGCCAAAGGAAGCATTTACCCAAGACTTGGCCCAACGATTTGATGTCGTTGTTTTGCACGACATGGCGGAGGACCTCGAGACAAGCGCGCGGGAATCCCTCCGTAGTTTCGTGGAGGCCGGCAAAGGGGTTGTGGCGATCCATCACTCCATTGTGGATTACACGGCCTGGCCCTGGTGGTATGAGGATGTTATTGGCGGCAAGTTTTTCACCAAGGAACAGCCCGGTCATCCCGCTTCGGGCTACCGCGAAGGTGTTGAACTGGTCGTCAACCTGACCAAGGCCGGCGCATTCCATCCGGTGACTCGCAATGTGGGCCCTCTGGTCGTGGATGACGAAGCTTATCGAGGCATGTGGCACTCGCCAGAGATTAATGTCTTGATGGAAACCAGCAATCCGCTCAACGACAAGCCCGTCGTCTATGTCGGCCCGTATCCCAAAGCGCGGGTCATTTTCATCCAGTTGGGCCACAGCGACTCGACGATGCGTTATCCTGGTTACCGCCGACTTATTCGGAATGCCATCCTGTAGAGCACCGGCAGACCCGAGTAGAGGCGCCCACTATTCATAATGAAGCGAGGAGATCCAAAACATGAAAGTGCTCCATGACCTTCTAAGGTCACCACGGTCGATGAAAATGCTGGAGGGCCCCGCTCCGTCGGGGCCACGGTCGCCACAGGTGACAGCGGTCACCCGCGCGACCCTCCACCAAAACCGCATTTTTATAAGAGGGTTTAATGAAAACCGGAGTCTTTCCTCACGCCGTAATTTCCTAAAGACCTCAGCGGTGGTTCCGGCCGCTGCGTTGACCAGCCTGACTATTCCTAGAGTGTTTGCCGCCGGCACTGACACAATCCGGGTCGGCGTGATCGGATGTGGCAATCGGGGCCCCGATGCCGCACGCAACGCCATGAACGCCGATGAAGGCGTCCGTCTGGTCGCCATGGCCGACATTCTTATGGAGCGGATCCGGGAAGCACGGGAAACGCTGAAACAGAAAAAACCGGGTCAAGTGCAGGTAGATGATGATCACTGTTTCACCGGATTCGATGCTTATAAGAAGCTCATCGAGTGCGTCGATGTCGTGTTGATCGCCAACGCAGCCAAGTTCCATTCGCTCCACATGAGGGCTGCCATTGAGGCAGGCAAGCACGTCTTTGTGGAGAAGCCGCATGCTATCGATCCGGCCGGGATTAAGGCTGTGCGGGCCGCCTGCGAACTGGCCAGGCAAAAAAAGCTCTGTGTGGTTTCGGGACTGCACAGCCGTTACCATCCAGGTTACCAGGAAACCATCAAACGCGTGCAAGATGGTGCCATCGGCGATATCGTCGCCATTGAAGAGAATTTCCTGCGCCCGCCCTACGTCCTGTACCCCCGCAAGGCGGGTCTAACGGAAGCCGAGTGGCAGGCAAGCAACCAGTACCATTTCCATTGGTTGTGCGGGGATGATGTGCCCCAGTCGCTGGTCCACAACGTTGACAGGGCCAGCTGGGCCATGCGGGAGCAGGCGCCCGTCAAAGCCCATGGGATGGGCGGGAGATCGACTCTCCATGGGGAGATCTACGGCAGCGTCTTCGACCATCACGGCGTGGTCTATGAGTTTGCCAATGGCGTCCGAATGTATGCCTTCTGCCGGACTATCCCGGGATGCTACAACGAGGTCTCCAGCATCCTGCTCGGTAGCAAAGGCCGCTGCAACGTGGTCCAATGCCGCATCGAAGGCGAAACCAACTGGTTGTACGATGGGTCCAGAAATAAGAATGACGCCTACGATCTGGAACATATCGAACTATTCAAGGCCATCCGCTCGGGGCGGCCGATCAACAACGGCGACTACATGATCCGCAGCACGCTGATTGCTTTGATGGGCCAGTTCAGTTGTTACACCGGGAAGGAGGTTACCTGGGACCAGATCACAAGCTCTGACTTTTGCTATACTCCAAAACCCGAAGATTGCAGGGCCGAAACGGAACCGCCCGTGAAGCCCGACGCTGAAGGTATATACCCGGTTTTCACTCCGGGCGTAACAAAGCTATTGTGAACGGGAGCTGAACAGTGATGATCCTATTCATTTCAAGGCTTCCAGGGTGATGGGTCGAACGCGGTCAGGCACCGACCATTGGACCGGATGAGGATGGGGTGTGGTGCTGATCGGACAAAAAGGTCCGACGAAGTCGTAGTTGACCCCTGACGATAAATTTAAAATCGAGAGGTTTCCATGTTGCTGCGTTCAGTGAGCAGGCTCCATTGCACCTGTGTGGTCCTTTGTTGTATATCTTTGTTTCTCGTCCCAGTTGCATCGACAGCAGGCCACGAAACAAGCGCTCAATCTCGCACAATCCCCGTTTATGTCGTTCTCTGGTTCGATACCGAAGATTTCATTCTCCCGGCCAGCGACGACGCCACCCTGCGCCTGGCGAACCACCTTACCGCCGAGGGGGTGAAAGGAACCTTCAAGATTGTCGGTGAACTGGCTCGCGTTTTGGAACAACGCAACCGGCAGGATGTCATCACGGCGCTCCGCCTTCACGACATTGGCTACCACTCTAACTTTCACAGTTTGCACCCCACTCCTGCCGAGCGACTAAGGGATATGGAATGGGATGAAGGTGTTGAGGAATTCGACAGAACTGAGCGAGGCGGTCTCCAAGATGTTCGAAGGATTTTCCAGAAGACTCCTATCTGCTATGGTCAGCCGGGGAGCTCCTGGGCCGTACAGGCCTATGGAGCCATGAAACGGTGGGGCATGCCACTCTACCTGGACGAAAGCTCTCATGTGGGGATTCAAAGCCAACCCTTCTGGTACTGCGGTGTCTTGAATGTCCTGAACCTGCAGGAATTCGTTACTCGAGTCGAGCTCCACCAGGATTCCGATCTGGCGAAAGCTGAAATTGAATTCCAGAGCATTTGTCAAAAGTTGCAGGCCAGAGGGGGAGGATTGGTGAGTGTCTATTATCATCCTTGTGAATTCGTCCATCAGCTGTTCTGGGATGCAGTGAACTTTTCTCGGGGGATGAACCCGCCCCGCCAAGCTTGGAGACAGCCGGCGGTGAAGAGTGAGGGCGAGATCGAACAAGGCTTCAGGAATTTTAAGGCCTACATTACCTTTCTGAAGAACGCGCCAGGGGTTCAATTTGTCACCGGCAGCGAATTGCCTCGTCTTTATCAGGACGAGGCCGCTGCAAGGGCGTTTACAGCGAGTGAAATCCTGGGGTTAGCCCGGGATATGCAAAAGGGGATCACCTTCTGGAATGGCCCTGGATTTAGCCTGTCGCCCGCAGAAGTCTTCTTTCTCTTGAACTCTTTCATGGCGAGTTATCTTGAGAAGCAGCAAGTCCCCTCCAAGGTCGCACTCAAATTCATCTATGGCCCCAAGCGGGGAATCGAAGGGTCGGCCGGACTCGTGAGTATCAGCAAAAACCAGTTCGCAGCAACTTGTCTCGATGTTCATTCGGCTTTGCTTACAGACGGCTCTATTCCCAGTGAAGTTTGGATAGGTTCCCAAGCCATATCCCCGGCCAACTACCTTGCCACGCTGGCTGCGGCAGTTGAGGAACTGATCCAGAAGGGCAGAATAGGAGAGACTATCACATTCCGGGGAGGAAACTTTACTGCTGACCGTTTCGTAGCAGACGATTCCCTTTCGATCTGGAAGTGGGAAATCTTCCCGGAAGGGTTCCATTCCCCAAAGATCATGGAGTTGGCGAAGCTACAAGCCTGGACCTTGAAACCAGCGATCCTGAAGGTCAGGTAGTTGTTGCTAGAGGACCACTCGGCACCGGTCATCAATCTCCAGGTGTGTTACCACGTCGGGTCCAAAGACGAAAAGTCTGGACGCGCAGGGTTCGCCCACTGCACTGCAAGAAGTCAACGCGGGCTGAGATGAGCTCTGCCAAGGGGGGCAATCCATGACGAGAAATCTCTTGGTTGTCACATTCATTTTCATGTTTTCGGGTTCTGTTCTTGGAGGGGGAGATGCCGCCATTTACGACGGGAAGGTGTACGGCATTTTCGAGCCGCTCACGACCCTTGAGACTCCGAAAACCATCACCGTGACTGGTGGAACCTTTCAGTACATGATTGACCGGTCCATCGGCCAAATCGTCTCGGCAAAAGCGCTGAATACGGAGTTTGTAGTTGCCGGGACATCGTTTCCCAATCCCTATATTGGTGTGATGCCGGAAGACGATCCGGGCGCGCGGCGCGAAGGTGGTAAAGACCGGCCGCGGTTTGGATACGAAAAGGCCGTCGAAAGAAGGCCGCCCTTGTGGTCTGGCGATTTGACAGACGCCTTCCGTTTCGACGCCGCAAATGGGTCGGGGATCAAGACGGAACTGGTGAGTTCAGGCTCGGAAATGGTCGAAGTCCGGGCAACCGGCAGGTATGGCCAGACGCCGCTCTCATGGCAGGTAGATTACCTGTTCGACGTCGATTCCTTCACCAAGGTGACCATCAGCTTGACCACCTCGAAAGCGGTGCTGCTTCGCTGGAATTGCTTCAATCACACTCTCCTTGCGAAGGACTCCGCTGAGTACCTCACGAAAGTCAACGACCCGAAGGCCCCGCCCACTGAAGTGCTTCCGGAACCAACTGTCAGCCTCCAGGGCGTGGAGCCAGACCAACCGGTCTTGGAGTCTCACTGGAACGCCTTTTTCCACCTGGCCAATCGCATCACGGGGATTGAGTTCTCGAAGCAGGACTTTGGTGACCGGTGGAGCGGTTACCGCGATTCCAGTGTTGTACTTGAGAACGGAACGACTGTGGACACGGGTACTGTTGTGACCAAGGACGGACGCGTTTTGAATGGCTGGGATTCGCGAGGCAAGACCAATATCTTCACTCAGCTCTACATGCGGGATCGCGCGCTCGAGATCGAGGAGTTTGATATCCGCAACGCCACGTACCCGTTCAACCCGGGCGATGTCCGGAGACGGGTATTTTGGGTGCAAACGACCCCAGCTAAGCATCCCCGCGATGACCTGAACAGCGTCAGGGTTGTATGGCCGGGGCCGCATCAGATTGTGATGGCGCGCTGGCGCGGGACACAGGAGCCGTGGGAACCGCCAAGCGACGAGCAGGTGAAGATTTGGGCCCAGGCCGGCGTCAACCTGATTGTTGGAGGAGCGAACTATTGGTCGGGAGACTATGCGCGACCGCTTGTGCCGGAGAAGATACAGCACTTCATTAAGTCTGCCCACAACTACGGGATCAAGGTGATCCCCTACGTTACCTTCGCTGATTTCAATTTCACCGCGCCCGGCTACCAGGAACACGCTGCTGAGTGGATGGCCTCCGCAGGCATTGAGTACGCGAATGAGACCACACTCATGTGTTACAACGCCGAGGGCTGGAGAGATTTCCTCGAAAAACAATGGGATCAACTCCTGGCGGAGTTCGACTTTGACGGGCTCTATATCGACCACTGGATCAACATCCGGTTCTGCAACAATTTCCGGCATGGCTGCGGAGGTTACCTCGGAAGTTTTGCTACCGAGGGCTATCACGATTTTGCGAAACGTGCCCGCCGTGTGGTGGCACGCCACACGGCCGGCAAAGGGGTGATGCTGCTGAACGCGAATATGCTGTTATTCTCGGGCCTGGTTCCCTGGTTTGATATCCGCTTGAACGGCGAAAATGATGACCCGCTCAATATGACGGCCGCGACCCTGGCAGCAACCTGGAATGGCTGGGGGCAGGGGGTACAGTCGCTCGGAGAATGGCGTCCCAGCCAGGATCCCCGGTCCATGCTCGACCTTTTGACTATCCTGATGGTTCCCTCCCCCCTGGACGGCGCGCGTATGACACTGGAAGGCTGGAGCACTGCACAAGCGCCCGAACTGGCTGTGGCACGGGAGATGTGGGGCTACTGGCGGTTCTTCGGGCTGAACGGGGCGCACCGGTTTTCGAGTTTTGAGGCAAGCGACGTGATCGCCATGGCCGAGCCCGGATCGATGGTGAACGGGTTTAGCCGGGATGGTCGGGTTCTGGCCGTGATGGGCGTTCCAGGGGGGCGCGGCCTGCGACCGGACAAGCTCAAGGTTCTTGCTCCAGGCAAGCTCGGCCTGAGAGAAGGTGTCCGTTACCGCCTCGTCGATTTGAGAAATAACTGCTATCTTTCGGACGGGTCTTACAGCATCTCCGACCTTGCCCATATTCCTGTCACGCTGGCCGGGAGTGAGCCCATGATCTTGCTCATCGAGCCTGAGCAGAAGGGACCCCGGGTTGTGTATTTTAAAGGAGCAGACCAAATCTTGCCCACAGGATCTGGCCGAAAGCTGGAGTTGAGGATCAAGGCGGTACCGGGTTCTCCATTGGAAATCCACGTTGACACTGCAGGGGAAGAGTATCACTCTGAAACGGCAGGTTTTGCGCGCAGGCCTGTCCCGGGGGGTTTTGCCGTATTTGCCGGCGCCGTGCCCAGCGATGCTGTTGTCATACTCTCGAAATAACAAATGGGCCGAGGAGGATCCAGCGGATGTAGGAGCTACCGGGTGCGGCTCCTTGCGGGAGCCAAGCCGCGGGCTGCCGTTCAATACTGGGCAAAATGAGATTCTTTGAATCCTCACAGTGAGCCATTCCGTATGAGACCGTTTCTCGGCATGGGGTTCGTGTTGGTTCTGCTTCTCCGGATTGCTGGTGCCACCCCGAATCCTGACCACCTTCAGTCTCTCGAGTTTGTTAAGCGGCAACTTGAAAGATTGTGCGCCCTGACAGGTAATGGCTACCCCGATTATACGGAGAAGGGCAGATGGAAGATCAAGGGCCCGGATGAATGGACGGCCGGATACTTCCCCGGTATGCTCTGGAAGGTTTACGAGCAAACCCGGGAGACCGTGTGGCTCGAACGAGCGCGACGTTGGACCGAACCCATCGCCGCCTTTCGCCACGACGAACGGGACCTGAATTTCGGGCTCCTTTTCAAGCCTACCTTTGCCGAGGGCTATCGATTAACTGGGGACAAGCACTATCGGAAGATGGCACTGGAGGCTGCGGCCAACCAGGCCAAGCGTCATATGCCCGAGGGGAAGTACTTGCGCTCCTGGGGGCAGTTGGACGACCCTAACGAACAGGGTTTCATCATTATCGATTCCTTGATTGACATGAGCCTCCTTCTCTGGGCGGCCCAAGAAGATTGTAATCCGTTCCTTTTCGAAGTGGCTCATGACAATTCGCTGGTCATCCTGCAGACGACGGTGCGGGAGGATGGGAGTTCGGTTCAGGTCGTCGAACTTGATCCACAAACTGGGCGCAAACTTAGGGACCACTGCAAACAAGCCTATTCCGTTAACTCCTGTTGGTCCCGGGGCCAGGGGTGGGGGATCTATGCGTTTTCTGAGATCTACGAGTACACCAAGGACTACCGGTTCTTAAAGGCAGCTCAAGCAATGGCCGATTACTACCTCGCGCATGTTCCCGCCGACTTCATTCCGTATTGGGACTTTCTCGCTCCGAATATTCCCAACGAGGTTCGAGACTCATCGGCGGCTGCTCTGGCGGCAAGCGGGCTGCTTGAACTAGCTCACCTGGTTACGGACCCATCAAGACAAAGAACGTATCACCAAGCTGCGGTCAAGACCGTCGATTCGCTGACGAGGAACTGCCTGGGGAGTGGAGAAGCGAGGGACAACGGGAGAATCCTGATGCACGGAACGTTACACAAGCCTGCCGGCATCGGGGTGGATGAGTCCCTGATTTTCGGCGATTACTACTTTCTGGAGGCCTTGCTCAAACTGGTCCGGGAGTCGATCCAATAACCCTCCCGGGATTTCATGAATTCCAAACGGAGGAGATAGCAGAATGAGGGCGAACTATGCGGTTGATTTTCTGTTGATGACCGTTGCGTTTATTTGGGCTTGGCTGCCGCTGAGCGCGGAGGGCAGGGCTGAGTCAGCAAAGAATGGAAAGGACATGATGCGTGTCTGCGCCGCTCAGCCTGTATCTCGTTTGATTGACTGGCGGCTGAAGCCAATTGAAGTCCTGGCCCAGGTCGACAAGTCCCTGGGTGAATTAGGGCGAATCGTGAATCAGGCCGGAGCGGCCGGATGCGATGTGTTGGCCTTGCCGGAAGATACCCTGGGAACACTGCACTGGGAAATGGGCAACAAATCGGTTCTAAAAGAAGTGCTTCCCCAGGCGGTTGGTCGGATGTTGACTCGCCTGGGCCGCGAAGCAGCAACCCACCACATGTACCTTGTTTGTTCCAATGATACCGCTGAGGCAGACGGGACGTATCGGAACACGGCCTTCTTCCTGGGTCGCGATGGCAAGGAAATTGGGCATTACTATAAAGTTCACCCGGCCATCACTGAGTCCGACCGCAAGCGAGGCGATCGGTTCCCCGTGTTCCAGACCCCTGATCTGGGCGGCGTGGGCATGTTGATTTGTTACGACATGGTGATGCCGGAGTCTTCCCGCTGCCTGGCTCTGGCGGGGGCTGACATTATCTTCGTGGCGACATTGGGGGGCGCGACCACGGCGGGAGATCCGGACGCTGAGGGTGGAGACCTCGATCGCGCATCCTTCCGCACACGGGCGGCGGACAATTACCTCTATGTGGTTGTCGCTAAGCGAGGCGGGGGCGCCATGGTCATCTCGCCACAGGGCAAGGTACTGGCTGAAGGCAAAGGGTCGGATGGCATTGCCATCGCGGACATCAACCCGTATGCCGGGCGCCAGGCCGGGGATGCATGGGATTCACAATCGGATATGCGGGCGCGGCTGTTTCGTGAACGGAACCCCGCCGCCTACGGTCTCCTGACTGATCCAAATCCCCCCGCACTCCAAAAGATACCTCCTTCGGAAACGGTCGAAGAAGCCGTGCGGATTGCCGAAAAGGCCATGACGATCGGTGGGGAGCGTTTTCAGGAAGCCGAGTCGTTGTTAAAGGCCGGAAAAAACGGTGAGGCTATCCTCGCCTTCGAAAACTTGCGCAAGGAATTTCCTCGCACGTGGATTGACCGTGCCGCACAGGAGGAACTGGCCAAAATCCGCTCCAGCGGCGTGGGCAAGACTGAAAAATGAGGGGGGGGGCGCGCGCCCTTCTACTTTCGGTAGCCTAAGTTGGCTTTGTACCGGTCCTGCAGAGATCTACTTTTCGAAAGAAACACAATCCGTGCAATTCTGTCACCCCAATCTGGCTTGAGATGAGCATCCGTAATCGGGATTGTCTCGGCTGAAACGCTGAACTTCTCTTTCTCATATGTAAGCAACAGCCCTTGTCCCTGATTTGCTTTGTTGTCGATCAGGTTCACTTCCCCGGGAACAGATGTGTCCACCGTCAGTGGAGTCATCAGGTTGAGTCTGACGGGCTCTTTGAACTCCTTCAAGGAATATTGCTCATCCAGTTCGACCTTTGGCTGATCTCGCCAGAGTGTCAGTGTCCTGAGCCATTTCTCGACTTTGGCCGCATCGGGATAGGCATGTGAAATATCGAGTGAAAAGGTCACAGCACGCTGGGTTGCCGCAAAGTGCACGTCGGTCGCCTGGTATTCTCGACCCTCTTTTTGCATGACCCCGTTGATTGTGGGCAAATTGTGAAAGGCCGATTGCATGGTCCAGATTTCATAGCGCTGAGGGCTAAATGTTTTGGCGGTGTAGGTTTCCACTCCAACGTCGATCAGGACAGGTCTCCCGTCCGCATAAACGATAAAATTCCCTACATCATTATGGTTATGGCTTTCATCGTTGTGGCCGCCCAAGGCAGCCACATAGAATCCTCTCGAAGAGTTCGGGGTAGATCTCGCGCCCATGACTTGCAAGTCCGGCAACCAGAAATCACCGAGAAGGGGTTCAACGGGAGGAATGGATTGCAGCTCATTGATGATGAGGAGGTCCGGCAACATTCTTAAGAGCGAGTCGTTTTTGAGGATTCCCTCGGTCCCGTACTTCTGTTGGTGCCCCAAGAAAGCTCCAAAGCCCATCATCACGGGATCATTGATTTGTTTACCGAAGCGATATACCAGACCCGCCTCGGGTTCATTTTTGGCGCTGGCATCGGCAAAATTGATGAAGTAGTCATCCTTGATATGGACTTTGTAAATGTATTGACCGATTTTCTGGATCAGCGGTTCCTGATACAAATCAATTGCCCCATTGGTGGCGCTTTTCAACAGTTCCAGACAATCGAAAAGTGATGCCCCGGCGCGGTCCCAATAAGAAGGCCCTTCATCACATCCGCCATCCTCGGGGTAAGTATTGAGGAAATTATCTAGACTCCGCATGATCTTATAGACAGCTTTTTGCCTGCGTTCGGGGTTCCTCTCCAATATCAAGGCGGTTGACAGCCAATTGGAATTGATCCAGGGGTTCCAGTTATTCACCCTTATACGCGGCCCGAATCCCATCCACCAAAAATCTTCACGCATCAGATTGGGAGTGAGAATTCGACGGTCTGCTTCGACATAAATGCGTTCGGTGACCAGGGGGGAAATGGCTTTGAGTTTTTCCTCCAGCAAATACAGGGTCCAGGACAACAGACTGCTGGTCTCGGCAGCAAACAAGTCAACGGTAGGCTCAGTGATGTCTGGCAGGCCGACCCCTTTTTGCTGCATGCCCAAGTGACCAGGCACCCCCCAATAGCTTTCTTCGCAAATGGCCCAAATTCCATTGACGATGTCATCCAGGAAACGGCCCTTATTCTCTAGGGCCTCACCCACCACAAGGGCCGCTAGTTTTTCACGGCGCGCAAAAAGACTATCTTCATAATCCGAGCGATTACCTGTCCGCACGAATTCAAGAAACAACGTTGCAGGAAGCGGATCCCAACGGGTATTGAGATATCGCTCGGCATTTTGAATAGCGGCCTGCCGCAAATTCCCAGGCACCGTGTTCCACTTTTCCCGTTCATCAAGGGTTGGGATGAGGCGCCATCGCGCGCGCGGCAACAACAGATAGGCGATTTCTTTTTCCTGGAACTTGCCGGAAAGTAAGTTCCTTTGCGGTTGCGCCCACAGGGGTAGACACATAATCCAAAATGAAAGGACCGGATAAAGGGTGAGTAGCGTTCTGGCTAAGAGCGGCTTACTTTTCTTGTGCATAGGGAAGTCGGGACCAGACTGCGAAAGTTAAGACCTTGAATTAGGATTATGAGCGACGGAACAATCTCAAACGATCTCTCAAAAATGATATTGTACCAATGTGTGGCGTACTAAGTCACTGTGAAGGGCAATGACTGGTTGAATTGATCGTGGCGAACGACGAACACTGATGAATTCAGGGATGATTTGCAGAACACCTACTCTTACTTATTGGTACGCTCTAGGTAGTTCCCCTAGTCCTCGGGTACATCAAACTGGACCAATTTAGACCGAAAACCACGGGTCCGGAAGGCTCCGTAACCGATCCCGATCAGCACCCAGGTGGCTCCAAAGAATTTGGCCGGCCGGCTCAGGTTCAACCAAAGCAACAAGCAGATGACAAAGCCCAGTGCCGGGGCAAGGAAGTTGGTCCATTTCTTCTGCTGTTCGCGCAAGAAATAACGCGTGAAGGCAGCCGCGTTGACTCCCATGAACGCCAGCAGGGCACCGAAATTAACCAATTCCGCACAACGCTCGAAGCTGATAAATTGGGATCCGACCAGTGCCAGCGAGCCCACAAACAGCACATTGTTGCGGGGAATGCGTCGTTTGGGTTCCACGGCGCCGAAAAAGGACCGGGGAATGGCGTTTCCCCGTCCCATTCCATAAAGCAGCCTGGCCGCTCCCAACTGGGAACCCATGCCTGAGCCAAATGTCGCCACCAGCAGTGTCACGTTAATCAGCCCAAACAGCCAGGGGCCGCCGGCACGCCCTGCCACGTGGACGTAAGCTGTATCTACATCGGGGTAGGGTTGCGACCCGGGCCAGACCAACTGGGCGGCATAAACCTCCACCGAAGCCATGACGCCGGTAAGCAGGCAGACCATGACAGTCGCCAGCCAAATGTTGCGCCGCGGGTTCTCCGCCTCCTCGGAGAGCGTGGAGATACCATCAAACCCGATGTAGGTCAGCACTGCCAAGGATGTTCCACCGAGTACCGCGGGCAACGAGAAGGTTTGTGAGTCATAGAACGGCCGCGTGAAGAACGCGGCCCCATCATGCGGGGTCCGTAAGACGTAACGTGCGGCCGCGATCAGAAAGATTCCAATCACAACCCCCATTCCCGCAGCCAGCCCTTTATTGATCCTCGCTGATGTGCGGATGCCGAACAGGTTTGTGCACGTAAAGAGCACCGCGAAGAAAACCGCCCACACCGGGAAAGGAATCTCCGGCAGCATGTTTCCAGCGGCCTTACTGCACCAGACGGTACAAAGGATGGGATTCACCATATAATCCATGGCCATCCCCCAACCCGTCACGTAGCCGAGTGCGGGGTGGATCTCCCGACCGACATAAGTGAATGCAGAGCCGGCACTGGGATAAGCCCGGGCCATTTGACCATAGCTGTTGGCTGTGAACAACATCGCCACCATGGCAAAAAGGACAGTGGTCACGGCGTGACCTTGGGCACGCTGGCTCATTACCCCAAACACCGGCATGGGCGCAGTCAGTTGAATTACAATCAACCCGTAGAAAACCAGGTCCCAAAGGCCAAGCACGCGTCTGAGTTTGGGTTCAGTGCCGATCGAAGTCGTGGGTGAGATCGACATGGGTTTAAATCAGCTCGTGTCAAGAAAAGATAGCAGGGGCGGACCCTCGGGTCCGCCCACTGGAAAAGGCAACAGTGTAGCAGTTCTCATTGACTGCTGACTTCGAGTAGGAGGTGGTTCTTGAATTCAGTCGTCAATTTGGGCCGCCGGGAATCCAGCGATCCCAGATCCTTTCCATTCTCGTAGTCCGCAACCCGGTACGTTCCATTTTGAAGACCGCGCAGTTCGATTTGACCTTGCCAGGGCTTCTGCGGGTCAGGGGAGAAAAAGGCATAATACATCTTTCCATCTTTCTCAATGGCATAACCTTCCGGCACATCATAGCCGTATATGTACAGGTTACGGAAAGTTCCCCGGGAGAGCATTTTGGCATTGTATAAATCGATCCATTTCTTCCAGAGTGCTTCTTTATCGGGAGTCAATTTGACCTTTCGAAGTCGTGGGTCCGGCGCATCGCCCGGCCAAGTGAATTTGGTGCCCACGACTCCGCCCGTCCCAACCGTGGAAGCAAAATCTCTGCCTGACTCAAGGTAGTCATTCCCGACACGCTTCATGCCGCTGAGTTCCACATGGTCGCCATAGACTGCCGACTGAGGTCCCGACAGCGCTTTATACATTTTGACACGCCGCCTTACCTGGACTGATCCAACTGGATCGGCTGTGACTGCTTGATCCATGTAGGGCAGCCAAGCCAGGCTTGGTGTGGTCCCGCAAGGACAGATCTGGGTCACGCTCTCAGGCTTGAGGGCACGAGTGGTCTCGAATATGACCTTGTAAACATCAGCGATTGCGTTTATAGAGTCCTCAGGAGACTTGTGCTGGTGCTTGCGGTTATAACACGGTGGCACGCTGAAAACACTATCCATCTTATTTCCGTCAAATCCCCAGTCCCGGACAAACCGTTCTATCAACTCCTTGTGATAGGCTTGCACCTCCGGTAAAGCCGGGCACATGGCCGCCACCGTGCAGACTGGACTGATCAACCGTGCACGCCTGCCGTTTTTGTCGAGAATCATCCAGTCAGGATGTTCCGTAACCAATTTTGCTTTGGTCATCGGCTTGCCAAGGGAAGGCTTGCCCTGGCCATCTTCAACGGCCAGCGGCTGCCACCAAAGCGTAATCAGGATCCCCTGCTTGTGATACTCGTCGACAACCTTCTTGATAGTGTCTCCCGGGAAAGTGTCCGACCTCGGTTTCCAGTCGCCGAAATTGTCGAACCAGCAATAGTCAAGAGTGGCTGTTGGGATGTTCAATTCCTTCAGTTTAGGGATAGTGCCGAGCATTTGGGCAGGGGTAAAGTGATCCTCATATCCCCAACCGCACCAATTGGCGCTGTAATCAGCGTTGGTTGCTTTTGGCAGCTTCCATCCACGCTGCTGCAGCGCGCTGGACCAGAGGTGCAGGGATTCATAAAAATCCCCGGGATGAACCATGACAAAGCTGGTGGGTGTCGAGTACGCCTCACCAGGTTTCAAGGTGGTAGCGGGCTCCAATACCATCGAAACATTAATGCGGTCGTCTTTTGCAACTTGGACAGGTAGAGAGAGAACCCGTGGGAGAGGCTCCAGGTGGCCGACAGCTTCCCCGACTTTCGCAGTCCAGAAATCAACAACCGGAACGCCACCGCCCTGACCCTTTGGGCCCGGACCACCCATCAGGTTGGATTGGGAGAAACTCTTGGGAATCCGCAGAATCTCTTCTTTGCCCCAATCATAGCTCGAACCTTGAAAGGACCAGAGGTCATAAGGAACTGCTGTGGGATCGGTCAGCGCCGCATTGAGACGGCGCCGCTGAGTGACGACCTGGTCAAGCTTAATCTCCTTCGAGCCAACGTTCTTGTAGGTCACGGTGGTGAGGGCGAGGGTGGGAAAGTCGTCATAGACCTCCGCGACGAGGACTTTCTCGATGTCACCCGCTCCTCCGGATGAATTGCGGCCCGTGATCTCCACCCTCTTGCCGAGCGTTCCAAGCTTCCCTTGAGCGTCTAAGATCCTAACGTGGTCAAAATCGAAATTGAATTCACGGATCTCCTTTCCCGCGCTCAACAGATAGTCACTGGAGACCGAGGGGCCGGCCTCCGGCTCATCCAAGGTTAGACGGTTCCCATCCTTGAGGAGGAACGCTTGCACATAACCCGACGACAGAATATCGAATTCGGCTGTTCCCGACTTCAGTAGTACCGGTCCCCCCCCATTTACTGTCACCGTGATTGCTGATCGTGCCACTGTTTCCTTTGCGGGCGGAGGCGATGCCTTGCTGCATGCCATGGCACTCACGGCACTACCGACCAAGAGCATGAGCAAAATCCTTTTCCGTAAACTGCTGTTGCGAACTTGTGATCGACCACCCGGCTCAATACGATTCATAAACTGGTATGAGATGGCGTTGCAACTCATTGGCTGTTCCTTCCTCGTGCCCCTTTGAACGGGGAAGCTGTGAAAAAATTGAAAGATGGTTCCTCCCGGCAAAAAGCGTGCGCGGGAGCGCCCGCTCCACCCACGTTTTCAGCTGTGACTCAGAATCCGAGCAGGGTCTGGGATGCCCCGATTCGATTTTTTCACAGCTTCGGGCTGAAAATCCGCTCAACATTCAGGGCCTCGACGACTTCAACTGTCCTGCCACCCCCACTGAATCGAGGATAAGAGCTGCAAAAGCCCTCAGTCTTATTGCGATGATCTTCTGTGTGCAGCATAGCGGTAAGGATGGAGGCGAGATTTGCCTCGCCCAGGGAGATAGCAATGTGGAAGCACACTGAGTGCCCGAGCATTATACGACATTCTTAATTCTTGTACAGCTTGACTCCGCTTCAGGGGTGCAATCACAAGTGGCGGACAGGATGGATGCTGACGGCGGCACGTCCCGAAGCCTTCAGAAAGAAAGCCAGGGGCGGGGACTGCGGTCCTCCGCGCGCCGCCTCTGGAATAAGGACCTCAATAGGCGGGCACCCTGGAAGGGTGCCAGAAGAGTCCCGCGCCCTTCCAGGGTACTAATCCGTTGGGAATCCGTTCCCAGGGGTATCGCGGCGAACGTGGTCGCCGGTCAACCCCTGGCTAATTTCTTTCGTCCTTTCAGCACGTCTTCCGCCCATCCTGCCCGACACTTTTGATTGCACCCTTGGAATTTGATTGATTTTTCTCGTGGAATTTAGTAAAAAGACAATAAATCAAACACGAAACCTGTCCTTTTTGATTAGAACGAAGATTGCACGATTTCTTTTCGTGATGTTCCTTTGGAAATCCAGTGCAATCGGCCATAAGAGGAGATTGGATCCATGAAACCTTCTTCTTCGGTCAAGACTCGATTCACTTCTGGTGGGCGAAACCTCTTCTTGCGCCTGTCCCGACAACTCTGTCTAGCCCTCCTCATTCTTGTGAATCTGCAATCTGCGACCAGCTTCGCTTCAGTGGTTGTCCAGACCACCATCAAGGAAATGATGGATGCTTCCGAATTGGTCTTTGAAGGTCAGGTGCTAGATGTTGTCTCGAAGTTCGACTTGGATGGCAGCCAAATTCATACTTATGTGACCTTTCAGATTTCCGATCTGATTAAGGGGAATTATTCCCAACCCAAGATCGAATTGAGTTTTCTCGGCGGCAGCGTCGGCGGCCTCACCATGGAGATTTCAGATATGCATCTGCCCGTGTTAGGAGAGAAAGGGATTTATTTCGTGGAGACCTTGCAACGCAGGCAGGTCCATCCCTTTTACGGCTGGGACCAAGGGCACTTTGTCATCAAGACTGATGGAGGAGGCATCCAGCGAGTGAGAACTCGCAACCAATTCAAAGTTATTGGAATCGGCTCCGCGGGCCCCAGGAGAATTCAAATCTCAAAAGACGGAATTGCCAGAGGAGTGGTCATCTCAGAGGACCCTAAAGAAAAAGGAATGAGCGTCAGTGAATTTAAGACGAGATTGCGCGAGATCAACAGGGGGCAACCATGAAGAAGCTCTATTGGACTATCTCCGTCGGCATCTGGATTGTTTTCCTCGTCAGCGATTCCAAGGGTTATGTTCTCAGTGGCAAGAAATGGCCTTCTCCCTCCGCCTCTTTCTATGTGCAGGTCACCAACGGCCCCAGCGGGGACTGGGATACGCCATTTACCAATGCTATGGCTAAGTGGTCAAATAATACGATCTTCAAATACAGTGTAGCTGGGTCCACCTCTTGGGATCCTTGCTCCAATCCAAACAGTAGCGCCAAGAATGGTACGAAGTTCAGTGACACTGTTTGTGGTAATGCGTGGGGAGCCACGACCCTGGGTACCACGATATCATGGAACAACAGCCAAAAAATTTATGTGCAAGCCGGTATTGTTTTTAACAGCAAATTTACCTGGGGAGTCTACGACGGGCCTTGGGAAACCGCCAGCCTCGTAAATGTGGCGGATTTCCAGCGAGTCGCTCTCCATGAGTTAGGTCATGCCATAGGACTTCAACACGAAGACAGGGTTCCCGCTATCATGGAAACGGCCGTAACCACTGGAACAACGATTATTGATCCGCAGCCTGATGATATCAATGGCGTCGAGGCCATCTATGGCGTTTCCGGAACTTTTTCGAACACAGTTTTTGTGCCCATTGTTTTGTCTGCCGCAGGACTCAATAATTCCTTCTTTACCTCTGAGCTGTCGGTAGCAAACCGAGGGTCGACCAATGCGAAGCTGGACTTTGAGTACACGGCGACTTTTGGTCAGGGCAGCGGCACGGTAACTGATTCTCTTCCGGCAGGACAACAGCGCATTGTCAAAGATGCCATTGCCTACCTGAGACTCCTCGGATTGTCGATCCCTACTTCAGGAAGCCAGGGGGGAACATTGAGGGTCAATTTCTCCGGGCTATCGGATGCGTCTGACGGTGCGGTCTCCGTTAGAACCACGACCATTGCGCCAGGAGGGAGAGCCGGTCTCGCCTATGCCGGTATTCCAATTAGCCAAGGCTTGACAACCCCGGCTTATATTTCCGGCCTTCGCCAAAACAGTACGGACCGTTCAAATATAGCCGTTCAAAACGTTGGGAGTTCCTCTGACGGGGATATCACTCTGAGGGTTACTGTTTTTTCCGGGGATGTGACGAAGCCTCAAGTCAATCAGCTTCCCGATATCGTTTTGCCTCCGGGAGGTTTCCAGCAAATTTCCGGAATTCTGGGGAGTGTTTCACTCGTCAATGGCTATGTCCGGGTGGAGAGGATTAGTGGAACAGCTCCTTATTTTGCATATGGAGTCATTAATGATCAGGCTAATTCGGATGGCTCTTTCGTTCAGCCAATTCTGGATAGCTCCCTGACAGGAAAGACTGGATTGACATTGCCTGTAGTCGTCGAGACCAGTGCATTCAGTAGTGAGATCGTGGCAACAAACTGGTCATCCAGCAAGAAAACTCTCGATTGTCGGTTTGTCGCTGCTGGAATTCAGACAGCGGATGCGACTGCTCATTTTCAGATCAGCATCAACCCCTCCGAGCAGTTGATCTTACCGGACTTTGTCCAATATTTGAGAACTCAAACCGTCCCTGGGATTGGGCCAAAAGGGCCCGCGTATGTCGGCTCTTTGTTTGCATCGGTCGCTAGTGGTGATTTGAGCGGTGTCTCGCTTGCGGCCCGAACCTCCACGCCGGGCGGAGGAGGTCGCTATGGTCTCTTCTATTCCAGCGTGCCTAACGGCTCTGCCTCAACAACCACAGCTTGGGTTTACGATCTGCAGCAGGATGCAGAAAGTCGCTCCAATCTGGCCTTCGTCAACACCGGCGAACAAGACGGGAGTAGCAGTACATTTCAAATCGATCTTTTTGACGGTGACAGCGGAGTCCAGGTCGGTAGCTTTGGAATCACTTTGGGCGCTGGAAGCTGGGCACAAATCGGAACGGTCCTGGCGCAATACGCCCCAGGAACCAGCCAAGGATATGCTCATATCACGCTCACAGCAGGGAACAATCCATTCATCGTTTATGGTGTGATTAACGATGGGGATCAACCGGGGGCGAGAACGGGAGATGGCGCCTTTCTTGCCAGTGCCCCATGAGCACTTGGGGAGCACTTGGGGTCAGACCTGGTCAGACCTCAAATATTGCTTTTTCTTTTATCCGTCAGGCTGGTGCCAGCAAGAAGGGTCGGGGCTCGCCAATTCCGCCGACATTCAAAATGGGCCGCCCTCACACCTGAGCAGTCGCTTACCGAACAACTCCAACACGTCGCCCGGCCGAATTCACCAGAGCGAGGAGTGAAAGCGCGTTTCCCTGTGCGGGTCAAGTGCAACTGATTTGCTGTCCGTTCGCTCCGCCGAGAGCCTCGCCGAATGGTCGCAAGTTCATCCCGGCTGAAATCTTCCAAAGGGAGGTAGTCCGGAGTAGACTGTGAACTGACGGGGAAGCCAAAATAAAAATCCAAGCTAAGATTTCCGTCAAGAAGGATGTTGCGCTTGTGCCGCAAGGGGTTTTTGTCAGCGGCCCGAATTGACCTCGCATCCTTGCCATATAGGATCGGACTATGCACCGCGCATCTTCTCAATTCCGGGGCCTCCAGAACAAAGACTGCGTTGCCATTGTTGGCGGTGGGCCTGCTGGTTCGTTCTTCGCCATCCATCTTCTTCGGGAAGCCAGGCGTCTCAATCGACACATCGACGTCGTCATCGTCGAGAAACGTGGTGCGATCGATTTGGGCACCGAGGGCATTCAGTGCCGTGGATGCAGCTTCTGTGCGGGCGTCATCTCACCGAGGTTGAATGAGGTACTCCAGGAGCACGGCCTCGTGGTTCCGGACGAGATCATCCAAGGGCACTTCGACTACGTCTGGATACAGGGCCAGTGGAAAAACTTCCGACTTCGAGTTCCCAAAGACATGCAGATGTACTCAGTATTCCGGGGCTCATTACCCAGCAGAAGGAGTGGCAACCTTGCAGGGTTCGATGCGTTTCTGCTTGGCGAGGCGATCAAGGAGGGCGCACGCATTCTGTATGGCATAGTTCAGGCCATTGCCTATGCCGCGTCTGGGATGCCCAGTCTAACGGTGAGAACACAATCCGGAGAGAGGATCTCGCTCGAGGCCGGCTTTGTGACCATCGCTACCGGAATCAATACACACTGTGGCCTCGATTATCGTGACGACAGTCTGATCGCCTCGGTCCAGCGGTTGAATCCGGCGTTCGTTCCAGGCAAGTCCCGAAAGTCCTTCATCTTCGAGCTCGACGTGGGCGAGGACTATCTCGAGCGCAATCTGCACCGAGAGATATTCTTCGTCGAGTACGGTTCGAAGCACCTCGCTTTCGAGCATACGGCGCTCGTTCCCAAGGGCAGGTTCTTGACCGTCGCCATGATCGGGAAGTGTATCGATGAGGCGGTCTTGCCACGAGACAGTCAGCAGATCGTGCACGATTTTCTGACGCTGCCTCAGATCGACCGCATCTTGCCAGGCATCGAAGCGGCTCCCCTCGCCTGTGCGTGTGCTCCCAGAATGACCGTGACCACTGCCAGATCGGCCTTTGGCGATCGGTTTGCCATCATCGGCGACGCGCTGGGGTCGCGGTTGAACAAAGACGGCCTGTTCTCGGCC
>JBGOTQ010000022.1:0-37312 GCA_041476565.1 Terriglobia bacterium
CGCGCCTCTGCAGGAATCGTGGGGGGCGTTGCTGGTAGGGCTAGATGGGGGGGGAGAGTGGATGGGCTGGCGCTGCCTGCGGCTGCTCCTGGTCCTGGAATGGCCAAGTCTGCCTCGATGATGAGGGTAGGCGGAAGAGTGGCGGCAGAGATGGCCAAGGATCAGGCTCAATCAGTTACGGTGAGTAACGGGGAAGAACCAGCTGTCCAGGTCCGCACCGATTTCCGTGCTACTGTCTTCTGGCAACCAAATGTAATCACGGACAAAGATGGGAAGGCCACTATCCGCTTCAAGTATCCTGATTCCCTAACAAGTTGGAAAGCCACAGCCCGAGCGGTTTCAGCCGCCAATCAATTCGGTATTGCCTCCACGAATACGCGAACTCGGCAACCCTTGATGATTCGTTTGCAGGCGCCGAGATTCTTTGTGGTGGGTGACACCGTCACGATTTCGGGGGTCATAAACAACAATACGGATACGCCCATGAGGGTCACCCCCTCCCTCGATGCTGCTGGCCTGGTTCTTCAAGGTACAAAGACGATGGCCCCCGTCGAGGTCAAAAGCAATGGAGAGGGCCGTGTTGACTGGACCGTCTCCGTTCAGAAACAGGGGACGGCGAAACTGAAGGTTACGGCTCGAGGCGCCCAGTATGCCGATGCCATGGAAAAGGAATTCCCTGTCTTTGAACATGGCATCGAGAAGTTCATCTCCAGGTCTGGAAAACTGCGGGGCAACGAGGCGATTATCAAGTTGGACCTGCCAGCCGAACGGAAGCCGGAGTCCACATCAATAAACATTCAGGTTACACCCAGCTTTGCCGTCACCATGCTGGACGCGCTTCCATACCTGATCGACTATCCTTACGGCTGTACTGAACAGACCATGAGCCGTTTCCTGCCGGCGGCGGTTGTAGCCAAGACCCTCAAGGACCTCGGCCTGCAACCAGAGCAGGTCATGGGACACATCTTTGGCGGAATTGAACCAGAGACTGCCATCCAGACGCATCCCAAAGGGGAGAAGGACCTGAATGACCTGGAAAAAATGATCAGGCAGGGCCTGGATCGGCTCTATGACTTCCAGCACAGCGACGGCGGTTGGGGGTGGTGGAAGGAAGGGGACAGCGACCACTTCATGAGCGCCTATGTGGTTTGGGGGTTAACACTGGCCCGCCAGGGAGGCATCTCTTTAAAGACGGGTGTTCTCGAGCGCGGGGTGAGCTATTTGGACAAGGAGTTGGTTGAGCAGGAAAATAATCCGGACCTTCAAGCTTGGATGTTACATTCTCTGGCGGTGTACCACGCCGCTTCCAGTTCGGGCACGGTGAGCCCGAATCAAAACCGGGCGTACAAAAACCTCTGGGCGAATCGAGACCAGCTAAATGCGTACACCCGGGCTTTGTTGGCTCTTTCTGCTCACTCCTATGGGTACAGCGAAGCAGCCAAGACGCTGATTGAGAACCTGGAAAATGGAGTAAAGCTCGATTCCAAGCCTGATATCTCCGTGATTTTGCGGGGCGAACAATCCTCTCAGTCTGAGACCATGGCAACGGCCCATTGGGGTGAAGACGGAATCTACTGGCGCTGGTCTGACGGTGGCGTCGAAAGTACCGCTTTCGTCCTGCGCGCCTTGTTGGCCATTGACCCGCAGAACAAGCTGGTGGAGCCCGTGATGAACTGGCTGATAAAGAACCGCCGTGGCGCTCAATGGAGCAACACCCGGGACACCGCCATCGTCGTTCTGTCGATGAATGATTACCTGCGCAAAAGTGGAGAACTGGCTGCAGAGGCGGACTATGAAATCTCGGTCAATGGGTCTCGAGTTGGGGGAAGGAAAGTCGCCCCCAGGGAGGTCCTGTCAACACCAAGCCAGTGGACGGTTGACCGCCAACTGCTGAAGAGTGGGAGCAATGAGTTTCGGATTTCACGCAAGGCGGGCAACGGTCCGCTGTACTTTGCTGTCCAGGCTAAGTTCTTCAGCCTCGAAGAACCTGTCACTGCCGCAGGGAATGAGTTGTTCGTGCGCCGTCAATATTACCGCCTGCTGAACAAGCCCACATTGTTGAAGGGCTTTGTGTCCCAACGTCTGCCCTTGAAGGATGAGGGAGCCGTCGAGAGTGGAGACCGTGTGGAGGTCGTCGTCACTGTTGAAGCCAAGAACAACTATGAATACTTGGTCTTTGAGGACCTCAAACCCGCCGGGTTTGAAGCCGTTCAAGTTCGCAGCGGGGAGCCGCTCTTTGCCAGGGAATTAAAGTCAGGAACCGTTGACCGGAAAGGCTACAAGGAATCCACGCCGAATGCCAATGCTGAAGAGGGCGATTACACCGGCCGCTCACGTTGGGTGTACCAGGAGTTGCGCGACCGCAAAGTGGCCTTGTTCGTCGACAAACTGCCGCAAGGAGTCTGGGAAATCCGCTACGAGCTTCGGGCCGAAGTCCCCGGGAAGTTTCATGCGTTGCCAGTCCTGGGGCATGCGATGTATGTCCCGGAGATCCGTGGCAACGGAGAAGAAACCCGTCTGACTATCACCGAGGGGCCACAGCAATGACAGGCACAGGCGCTGTCAACCCGGTTTGCGGCCGTCGCTGCAATCACAGTGGCATATGGAGACGCAGGGTCCCGTCAAAGTCACCGAATATCGTTTAAAGCTCAACCTTTAGGTTGTCAACACGCGGGAGCATGAACTCTGAACGACGAATCAAGTCCTCCGTTGTCAATTGAACTGACTTTGACGGGGCTCTCTAGAAAGAACGATCACCCATTGTGACACTCTTGCCTACTAGGGCAAGAGTGTCCTGGGGTCCCCGGTGATGTTGTCTATGGCTGATGCGTACGCAGCAAATCCGCCGCCAGTTGTGAATGTTGAAAGCGATATTCGCGCGCCAACAATATTTCCGGCAATCCCGATGTCGCGGACAACTCGGGTAACTTGGGTCATTCCAAGTGCCGGGAGAAGGTATTGCTTTGAGCCCAAGACCGCACCCGATTCCGAGAAAATTGAAACGTTGACCTGCAAAATACCTTCCGTGGCATTTGCTAGAATCAGGTTTGTCCGGAAGGCGTTATCCTCCCGAATCGCAATGATGGACCTGGCTTGTCCCGCTGGGATGACTTCTGCTAAAGGGACCGCTGGAACACTCTGGCCATATGAGCCGCCTGAGCCGGCTGGGGTGGAAGTCTGCCCCACAATGCTCATCATTTGAGTTGATGATCGAATCTGGATTGCGCCATAATTGGAGGAAAAGCCGAACACCGTCCCTAAAACGTCAGCGTAGGTGACCGACATCCCCGCGCCGAGCGTGAAAGTACGTTCCGGTCCTGAGCGGCCATCTGTGTTGTTCCCGAGGAATTTCAAAACAAAGTTGGCATCCGTCGGCGCCAAATTAGCGATGGTTAGACTGGTCGTAAAGAACGTCCCGCCTTGTCCTGCCGCTCGAGCACTGGAGGGGAGAATCCAGGTGGAAACATATGGGAGTGGGGGCGGTGCTGATCCAGGTGTCAGCAACCGAATTCGTTGGTCAAGAGAATCAGCAAAGTAGATTTTTCCCGTGCTGTCCAGGGCAATCCCCGCAGGGCTATTTAGATACGTAGAGGTTGCAGGGACCCCGTCACTAGTGGATCCAAAATCCGCACTACCTGCGATTGCATTGACGATTCCACTCGGATTTACTCGCCATACTCGGTTGTCACCAGAGAAATATACAATGCCGGATTTATCTGCCGCTAGGTTGCTTATCCCGTTTAAGTTAAGGCTGGTTGCGACCTTCCCCTCCCAATCCTGATCATTTCCGCCGCCTGCAATCGTCTGGATAATTCCATTGGCATATACCTTACGAATGCGGCCGTTCAAGGTGTCTGCGATGAACAGGTTCCCAACTCCATCCACTGCAACTCCCTTGGGTTTGCTGAGGGTGGCCGAGAGTGCCGGCCCACCATCACCTGAAGATCCAAGGAAACCTGGCGTGCCTGCAACCGTAGTAATGATACCGTTGGTATCTACCTTTCGAATGCAATAATTGGACTGATCCGCAATGTAAACATTGCCACTGGCATCAGCAGCCACATCCATTGGACCATTCAGAAATGCTTGGATAGCTGGGCCTCCATCACCACCGAACCCGGCGGAACCGCCTCCGGCGAATTTCGTAATTCTCCCACTCGAATCAACTTTCCGGATCAGGTTGTTTGCAGAGTCTGCAATGTAAAGATTGCCGTTGCCGTCGAGCGCAATCCCGCTTGGCTGCGACAACATGGCCGAGGTCGCCGGGCCACCGTCACCTGCAGACCCCTGCGACCCCGTCCCTGCCACGGTCGTAATCACACCGTTGGCGCTTACTTTCCGGATTCGCTGATTCGAAGGCTCTGAGAAGTAGATATTGCCCGCTTTGTCCAATGCAACGCCGTAAGGGCGATCAAGCCGCGCCGAGGTTGCCGGACCTCCGTCCCCGCTGTATCCCTGTGTGCCGTTTCCTGCAATGGTCGAAATCACATAGGTGGTTCCCGACTGTGCGAGACCGATCTCAGTCAAGATCAGCACTGATAGCAGACCGTTTAATAGACTTCTCTGTAATAGTGAACTCATGAATCCCCCTTTCGAAAGGAAAGCAAAAGGTTTATGGCACATCCGAGGTATGTGTTATTCCCGAAGACCGCCGGAATATAAAGGCTGAGCTAACCAGGGCCGATTACCTTGGCTGCCTCCGACTCTCCTTATCGGCATTACGTGGGTGATATATTTAGAATTACCTTCTGCTTAGAGGCGGCCTTCCCAGGCGTGTCGAGGGGATCAAAATGACCAGTTATTGAGGGAGTAAGCGCCAAAAAGGGGGAATAGGGGGAGAAAAGGGGGTAATATCAAGGAATTTCGATCAACCGGCTGGCCGACCCCATCTGGCTCTTCAGGCTCTCCCGTACGATAGATCTGATTCGGTAGCGCCCCGGTGGCAGATTGAAATCGACCTTGGAGCTGAACCCGTACTGGACCAGGGCGGCGTAACTGGGCTCCGACAGATTGAAATCAATTACCTTCTCCAGTCCATCGACCCACTTGTTGTTCTCATCGAAGGCCGCCACCACCAGGCTCAAAGAATTCTTGCGGCGGATATCCTCGCTGAGGAATTCCAGCCGGCTCACGTTGACCTTCGTCAATAAGGAGAGTTGATAGACCGAGTCCGAAATCTGGCTGAATTGATAGGAAAGCTGAATCGGGATCTCATTGAGATTCCCAGGCGCCCGCAGGGCTTCGACGATATCTTCTTTCCTCCGTCTTTCCGTAGAGATTTGCTCGCGGGGGGCATAATACCCTTCCCGATATCTCAACTTCAGCCCGGGTCGAGCGACCTCCAGCTTGATCTTGTGGTAGCGACCGTCGTTTTTGGTTTCAGGAGAAGCATAAGTCAGGATGTAGTAGAAGGTCTGGTGGTCGACAGCTCTTTTAATTCCTCCGTACAAATCATTGCTATTTTCGACGAAGAGGCCGCCGGTTTCTGACGCCAACTGGGCCAGAGAAGACTTCTGGTCTGACTGCTGGTTGGACAGGGTCAGGACCTTGGAGCCCATGAAACTAGTTACATGGACATTCTCGGTGACAGTGCCACCTCCGCCTCGCCCACTGACTGGTATCCTGTTTTCAATCATTCCGCTGCCTGAAATGCTCACGCTACTGGAAGCATCCGGCCCCGTTGTATATAGCCCGCGAATATCGATGGCATTCACATAGACGCCGGAACGCAGCGCCATGTCCACCACGTCCTGCAATTCATAACGCACCGGCTCGGAAAGGAACCCTTCTGAAAAAAGAATCAGCGATTTCCTTCCTTCGAAGTGACGCATGGAGCGAACGTACTGACGCACGGCGTTCAGCATCATGCGGCGCCGGTAAGTTGATTCGGAAAGGACCATTGCTGCGATGGGATAGAGGCGGTCGGCAGCGGTCTGCATAGCCAGCAGGCCTGTTTCAAGGCGTTCGCAGACGACCGTCTCCACAAGGGCGACCTGGATCTCAGGCAGAAGCGAATTCAGCCGACAGCCTCCGGAATTGAGATAGGCATTCACGTCCTCCAGGCTATCGCTTCTGGGACGGGGAATGGATCCGGGAGAGAGATAGGTTTCGATCGCCAGGGCCTGCGACTCGGTCAATTCGGCGCAGCCGGCCTGCATGGGGCGTCTCCTGTCCAGCTTGGAAAGCAGGGTCAGGAGCTGGTCGCGCAGTACTTCCGCGTAATTGGTAAAGGGGACCTGGATCCTGCCGGACGCTGAAGTGATCCCGATCTGGTCCCCGGTCCAGGTGCCGTCCGCGAGGTATTTCTTGACGGCTTCCACCGTGCGGTACAGGGTGTCATAGGCAGGCGCATTCAGGTCATCGATCATCAAGGCAATGAAGTGTGGGCGGTCGCCGACCGTCTCAGGTTCCGAGGTGGCGGCCGCGGCGTTCTTCTCTCCGTCAGCGCCCTGCACCGCCTTGTAGGATTCCCTGGCAAAGGTGTGAATCGGTTGGGGCTTGCCGTCTTCATAAACTTTGAAGTCTTCGACGACCAGGTCTTTGACGGGGTTGCCTTGCTTATCGGTGACGCTCGCATTAACTACGACGACGTTAACTGGGATCTTTAGACTGAAGGCGGAAGTGTCCTCTTTTGTTTTCACCTCTTGACCTTGCGGGGTCTTCTTATCCTTGGCTGCTGCAGGCCACGCGCAGAGGCCGACGAGTAAGGCGCTTATCAGGAAGAGTAGAGTCTTGGGGGGGGGCATGGTGCACCTCTCTCCAGGGGCAATCCACATGGACCATTTCCTCACCTTGTCCAATGATCCGACTCTGATGGTACCCTGGCGAAGAGACACTTCAACTTGCCGGCCTACCTTAGTCTATGACAATTGAACTATAGTGTAATTCTATCACAAAAAAGAGTTCCCACACCTGCCGAAGAACGAATCCCGGCTGCCAACAGGGAACGGCGGGGAACTGCGGGGAGGACGTGGCGCACTATCTGGCATATTCCCCTTACCACCATGTGAAAGCGGGAGTGAAATATCCTGCTGCGCTGTTCATAAGCGGAGATTCCGACACCCGCGTCGACCCTCTCCATGCCAGGAAGATGAGGGCCTTATTGCAGTCTGCGAATGCGTCCAACAAGCCGATTATCCTCCGATCCGATAGTCAATCAGGTCATGTTTCGGAGGCCCGGCCGGTTAGCCGGGTTGTTCGAGACTCGACGGATGAACTTTCATTCTTATTCTGGCGACTGGGCGAGAAATTCCACGTAGAGGAGGGCGAGAATTTACTTCTTATTGCTTCTTTCCAGCTGCAAGGCCAGCACGGCAACGATGCGCTCAGAGACCTCAAGGGCGGACTGAATGTATTTGCGCAGGTCCTCTTGTGCATTCTTCAATGTCTCCAACAAACTGGCACTGTGCTTCCTCGCGGTTCTCAGTAGGGGTTCCGCCATTTTTCGGTAGGCTGAACTTGTGGGAGATTCCGGTGAGAGAAGGTCTTCAGCTTGGTTCAACGCAGCACGAAAGCCGCCAACTGCCTTGACAAGATCCTCCGCATTCTCTTTCCGGGTAGCAGAAGCAATGGCTTTTATCCGTTCGTTAGAAATGTTCAGGTAGACCTTCAGTTTTTCTTCCGGAGTTTTGGCCTTTTGGACAGCCTCGGTCTCTGACGGGTCCAAGGTTTCTTCGATTTTCTCAGACTGACCCGAAAGCAAAGGGCCAGTTAGCCACACCCAACCTGCCACGACGAGCACTGAAAACCGGCTATGCCATAGTCGGCGATGCGTTGTCATGTTCTCAACCTTCAAATCCGATGGCCTGTGCCGCACAGCCCGCGAAGAATTGTATCCTAAAGTGACAAGAAGTTAAAAGCCTTTCATTAGGCACTGAAATGTAACCTTTGTGCAACGGCGCGTGCGCTACCCGCAGTCCCTATGCTGCAGAATCCCGGTCGAGAATTCATGAATGATAATAGGCGTTTCCTTATGAAAAGCCAAAAAGTCAAGTGCGGCACCGACTCCCCGAATCGTGACCGAATCGTGAGGAAGAACACGGTCACGTCGACGAGCCTAATTTTCAGGAGAACCCTCAATTTTGACTCTTCTTGGGCAGGGCTTGCATTGTTGGAGGTTTCTCAATTCTGGACAAGGATGCCGTGATTGTCCCAACTGCAATCCGCGCTTTCAACTGGACAGGGATTTTCTCGGCGTCATTCGTTAGCCAGACAAACAGCCGCCCCTTGTTCTTGAAGAGACCGCCAAACACCTTGGGCTCCAACCGGTAGGCCTGGAAGGTGCCGGCCGGGGTCTTGACCGTCTCCACTGCTTGCACCTCCACATCCACGTCGTAGGTCTTCCCCCCATCATTGATCGGAAACCTGAAAGTCTCATCGACTTTTAGATCTCTGGTTCGCACAAAGTAAAACGCCGAGATGACGTCCTGCACACATGCGGGGATCGGCGATTCGGAGTGCCTCGGAGGAAGTCCCGGACGAGCCAAATCGGTGTCCTCCATTCGAGCCTGCCCCCCCTTCTGGTCAAAGTCGACCACGGTGGTTCGCTGTCGATGCCCTTCCTGAATATTCTTGACGATCCTTCTTGAGCATAGCGTGGCCACGGCCACGTTTGATTCAAAGATATCGACGACCGTGAAAAGTGTGGCCACGATTCCTGTAGAACGAACCGTGGCTCTTATTCTGTAGAGATCCTCGTTCTGGGCATGATACCTGTCGACGAGGTCAAAAGTAGCGATGCCGGCATCGAAGACTTTCCAGGACACCAGGTATGTAAATTTCTCGCCGAGGAGGAAAGACTGGCCGGTGACAGCAGGGGCAGGTCGTTGCGACCGAGTCTGTATAAGTAGACCGGCCTCAGGCACATCCAGAAAGAAACCGGCACACCAAAGGGTCAGGCCGAAGCCGAATACGATGAAAATAGGTTTCAGCAAAATCTGCATTCGAAAAGCCGCAGCTGTCTCCTTCCCCCTAGGGATAACAAATCTTCAGCACCAGGACCATCACAGCCCCGAGGAACCCAATCAACGCCCGGTATTCGCGGTTCTTCCGATATTGTCCCAGGCTGAACCCATCTCCCCTTTCGATTGGCCAGAGGCGAGGGAAGAAAAGGGGAACACGGCCCCGATAAAGGGCATATTCTTCAGGGAAGAGGCCTTGGAGACGGATCGCCTCCAGGCGGATCGTGCCCCCATAGATCGCCCAGAAGCCTAGCAGAAAAATAATCAGAATCACCAGGTTTCTGCCGGCAATCGTGAACCCAGTGCCAATTAGAAAGCTTCCAAGGTATAGAGGGTTTCGAGTCAGCGCGTAAGGGCCACTAGTCGCCAATTGATCATTTTTTTTCAAATGACCCGTCGCCCACACTCTCATCAGCAGGCCCAGGCCAGCGATGAAAAGGCCAATGGCCAGCGACGGCCATGTCGGCTGTGAGAAGTAGAGGAAAAGTGCTGCCAGTACAAAACCGGAGGGAACTCTAATCCTCAATAACTGGAACGGCAAAGTGCGACTCTCCCCACATAAGAATCTTAAAAATACCCATCAGGGTCTTGCGATGAGTACTCGTTCAACTGGAAGGCAACGAGCCGGATCCATGCCCTGGCGGTAGATCCAATCGGAGCAAGACGGCACGAAACACCTCATCGACAGTAACCAGTTGAAGACACTGTTTCTTGTATTTTTCACAGCTCCGCTTATAGCAAGGACCGCAAGGCACCGGGTGAGAGACGACCAGATCGTCAGGACAAAACGGCCCGTTCCGGACAGGATCTGTGGGTCCAAAGACTCCTACAATTGGTGTGCTACAAGCAGCTGCCAGATGCAGTGGACCGGTATCCCCCCCCACAAACAGGCGAGCCCGACGGGCCAGAGCAAGAAATTGGGGGATCGTGGTCGGAAAAACCACTGGCGGGTCTTCTTTGGAGGCATTGACGAGACGCTCCACCAGATGTTGCTCCCCGGGACCCCAGGTAATGACGCTTTGAAAGGATGTCACCTCGCGGAGCTTCAGGTGAAGTCGGGCATAGTTTTCAGCTTCCCAGGTTTTCGTCTCCCATCCACCCCCCGGATTAAGAATGATGAATTCCTGTACCGAGTGAGCAGATAATTGAGCGGAAACATAGGCATCATCTTCGCTGGAAACGGGAAGTTCAAACCGGTATCCATTGGTCCTGGCCCCGAGGCTGCGCGGCAGTTCACTACAAATGTCAATGACATGGTGCATTTCCGGCCGTACTGTGACCTTCTTGTCGTACAGAATTCGGCATCCTGCTTCCCGCAAGGTATGCTTGCCAAATCCGATAAGTTGCCTGGCTCCTGAAAATCGGCCGAACAGAGCGGACTTCCATAGCCCTTGAAAATCAAGAGCCACGTCATAGCGTTGATGCCGCAAGAAGAGGAGTTGCTTCAGAATCTCACTCCAAACCGAAGGCTTGGCCCACAATTTTCTCCAGCGATGGGTATCGACTTCGATAACGCGATGCAATAATGGGTTATTTCTGAGGATGATACTCGACTTTGTCTCGACCAGCCAGTCGACTTCCGCTTCAGGAAAAGCCTCCTTCAAGGCTGCCAGGGAGGGAAGACTGTGGACCACATCCCCGATTGACCCGAGTTTGATGATGAGGATTCGATTGAAACGCCCCATTGAGTTCCTTCTGACTACCTGTCCTCGTTCCGCTCGACAGGCCTCAACTCAGGGAAGGCGAGACTGCTGAACCTGGAGGCCATGAAGCCTTTACTATACCCTCATTCTCACCCGACTCATGAATCAGTCTGTTCCAAGCTAGCGGTCGGAAGCCCGCCCCAGCTTCTGGAGGATCTCCCCGATAAGATTTCGGGTCGAATGGTTCTTTGGGTCACCGGCGATGGCGACTCTACCTCCGTAGGAGCGAACAACCTCTCGCTCCGGCACACTCTCTTCGGTGTAGTCTGTACCTTTGCAGTGGATATGAGGCCTGAGCTGCTCCAACAGGTGGACTACAGTGGTCTCATCAAAAATCACCAGGTAATCGACATACCGGACGGCGGACAGAATCTCCGCTCTCTCTTCCTGGGGCATCAAAGGTCGTCCGGGACCTTTTAGCATCCTGACTGAACTATCACCATTAAGGCCGACCACGAGTACGTCTCCCAATGCACGCGCTCCCTGGAGGTACCGAATATGGCCGACGTGCAGCAGGTCGAAACAACCGTTGGCAAACACAATGGCTTGACCATTGCGGCGGTGCTCTTCAATTACCGGCAGCAACGTCTCCAGTGTGTGGACCTTGCTTCGGCTCATATGCCAGATCACCTCAATCCCCAATTTTGTGAAATTGCCGAAAATACTTCAGTAAGAGGTCCATTCATTACTGCACGACTTGGGTTGGCCAAGGTGGCCGAACCATCTGCTCATTCTCTGAATTCAGTGATCACTGCCGCCTCCAACTCTTCAACGCTGACAGTGGCCGTACCACGTTTCATCACCACGATTCCACCTGCAAAGTTTGCGAGTTTTGCTGCTTCCTGAAAGTTGGCGCCGACGGCAAGGGACAACGTAAACACGGCAATCACGGTGTCTCCGGCTCCGGTTACATCGGCAATCTCGTCAGTCCCGAAAATTGAAAGATGGGAAGTGGGCCGATGTGGTTCAAACAAGGCCATGCCGTCGCGTCCCCGCGTAATCAGCAAAGCTTCAAGTTGTTGTCTCCTCAGCAGCTTTCGGCCGGCAGCATCAAGCCTGGAAAGATCGTTCCCAATTTTGAATCCCAAGGCTTCCTCGACTTCCGGTTCATTGGGAGTCGCGGCTGTCATGCCGTGGTACTTCAGGAGCTGGAATCGTGAATCCAGGATCACTGGGAACCTGTCACGGAAGCGTCCCAACTGAGCAACTACTTCCCCGCTGACATAGCCAAAGCCATAATCTGAAATGATAACACCCCTGCACGATCCCAGTTCCCGATCCAATTCCTTCCAAAGAAGTGACTCGCTTTGAGGTTGGTGATCATACTGAGATCCCCGGTCCAGCCGGAGGACTTGCTGTCTGGCGGAGTGGACTGATCCGGCTAATACCCGTGTCTTGGTGGGGGTCTGGTAGCCTAAAACCTTTTTCACGAAACGGCATTCAATGTGCCTCTGCTTGAACTGCCGGATTAGTTCTTTTCCCGAGGCGTCGACACCAACGATTCCGAATGGAATTGGGCAAGCTCCCAGCGCGCAAAGATTGTTGACAGCATTCGCGGCACCACCTGGCACAACGCGAGACTCTTTCTGTTTGAGGATTAGGACCGGAGCTTCCCGGGAGACTCTGGAGATCTCTCCAAACAGAAATTCGTCAACCACCAGGTCCCCGTAAACTGCAATCCGGCAACCTGGAAATCGGTCCACGATTTCCCGTAAGCGATATTTTGTGAAAATGGATTTTCGCATCTTTAAAGACATTAATTCGGCAGGCTCGTGGCTAAGGCCAGGCGTCAGCCAATCGGAGAATGATCTGGCTGGCCTCTAATAGATCCTTGGCGATCCACTCCGGCTGAACTGTCCAGTTTTGCCTCTGGTATTCGTACTCACCTAAGCCGTAGCCGGAGAGGAGAAAGATCGAATGGGCTCCGGCATTGTGTGCCAGTTCGATGTCTCCATAACGGTCGCCGATAACAAAAGAACGGATCAGATCAATGCCGAATTCATCGACGGCCCTTTGCAGCATCCCTGTTTTTGGTTTCCGACAATCACAGTCCTGACGGTAAGGCGGGTCTCCCACCGAGGGATGATGCGGGCAGTAGTAAATGGCATCAAGATGAGCACCACTTCGAGTCATCTCATCACTCAGCCGTTTGTGAACCTCCATGACCAGTCCTTCCTTAAAATAACCTCTGGCCACGCCCGCCTGGTTGGTAACCACCACGACCTTCAGTCCCTTTTCATTCAGTAGTCGGATGGCTTGAGGGGCCCAGGGATAAACCTGCAACCTGGAGGGGTGGTTGACATACCCCACCTCTTCGCTGATAGTGCCGTCCCTGTCAAGGAAGACTCCAATATTTTTCATAGGCCTGCAGCATGCACCCTAGCCCGCATCCTCCGCATGGCTGGGTCTTCCGCCAGATGCAGTTCTAAGCATTTCAACAGCCTGAACATAAACTTCATCGACACTGATGCGGGTCATGCAGCGATGGTCAATCGGGCATTCTCGCAAAAGGCAGGGACTGCATTCAACCTTTTTCTTCACCAGCACGGCTGTGGGGCTCATAGGCCCGGTGGCGGTCTCATCGGTAGGTCCGAAAATGGCCAGGGTGGGGACGCGCAGGGCGGCAGCCAGGTGCATGGGGCCGGAATCGTTGGTGATGAACAGGTCACAAACTGAAATCATGGCAATCAACTCAGCCAGGCTAGTCTTCCCCGAAAAGATCAAAGGCTGACAGCGCATGTGGGATTGAATATCCTGGGCGAGTTGGAGTTCGTTGGATGCTCCAAAGATGACGACTTCCGCATTATTTCTCTCAATGAGCCGGTCCAGTAACTCTGCAAAACGATCGCTGAGCCAACGTTTGGCCGATCCGAAATAGGCTCCCGGGTTGACTCCAACCAGCGTCTTTTGGAGAGTTGTGTCTGACTGCTTGAGTCTCTGCCTGGCTGCTTCCTTCCGAGAGGGTCCCACTGGTATAGAAATGTCCGCCCTAGGCAGGAAGGGCCTGTTCTCGTGATGGCCAGGATCAGCCAATTCCAGGGCAGTTCGGGTTCTCCCCAGAAGTTGGTCGATCAAGTCCAGGTAATAGTAACACTGGTGCAGGTGTTGAATCCGGGGATCAATCCGGATTGGATGGGTGAGTAGCCACCTGCGTCCATCCCGATCGTATCCGGCCCTGAGCTGGATGCCGGATAGCCAGGCGAGGAAAGCGGCTTCGAACGCATTTTGGAAAAGGAGTGCCGCATCGAAGTCCCGTTGACGAATCTCCTGAATCAATTGGATTTTTCCACGAATCCCTCGATGCTTGCCATGACGCTCATACAGGATTAACTCGTCAATGTATTCGCATTCTTCGTAAACCCCGCTCACCCAGGGAACCACCAGCAGAATGATTTGTGCGTGCGAGAACTCTCTCCTCACCTGCTTTAGGGCCGGCAGAGACATAACTGCATCACCCACCCAATTGGTTCCCCTGATGAGCAGTCGGCGAACGTTCTTTGGGTCAAGCGGTCGTTTCATTAAAGTGATTCATGCACCACTAGACAAATGTTATTCAGCACTTGGGCTTGCTTTCTCCCTGATCAACTCGAGGAGTCTCATCGGCTGGTCAAACTCAAAGACCACCTTCACCACCACCAATCGCAGAGGGTCCAGCGTCAGATGACCGAGATTTTCCCGGTCTTTTTCCGTAGTCACGGCGATCTGGACATCCATTTCCCGGCATTTGCGCTTTATCAGCTCCAAGTCCCGCAGGGTGTAGCGATGGTGATCTCGAAAAGAAAGTTCATGAACCACTTCGAGACCTTGGGCAAGCAAAGAACCAAAAAACTGGCCTGGGTTGGCAATGCCGGCAAAGGCTAAGACCCTTGTTCCGGCAAGGGAGATAGCAGAATTCGAAGCGGCTGAACCCTGGTCGTTTCCAAAGATCAGAGTCTGCCGTACCTTGAAGCAGGGCAACTGTGGGTTTACTTCTCTAAGACAATCCAGCAATGAACTGTAGTCCTGGCCTTCGGTGGATCGAGTGAAAACCACGGCATCGGCACGGGAAGCCCCCAGCAATGGCTCGCGAAGCCGCCCCCGCGGGAGGAGATGGCCTCCTCCGAACGGATCGGTAGTATCGATCAACAACAAATTGAAGGTGCGAGAGAGACGCAGATGTTGAAACCCGTCGTCCAGCAGATGGAGATTGACGTCAAAAGCCTGTTCGATCTTTTCGCCCACCTCGGCCCTGTCCTTGCCAACTGCCACAATGGCCTGGGGGAGGTTGCGCGAGATGACTAGGGCTTCATCGCCTGCCATCTCTGGATTGGAGAGAATCCTTCTTCCGTCGGAGACCAACAAGACTCGCCCTTTGTATGCCCCTTTGTATCCTCTTAGTAAAACGGAGACCAAATAACCAGAGCCGAGTAACATCTGACCGAGAGCAATGACCGTCGGAGTTTTTCCTGTCCCCCCTGTGGTCAAGTTGCCAACGCTCACTACCGGTTTTGCCAGGGTCCGTACTTTCAAGATACCTGTCGAGTAGAGCCACTGGTGCAACTTGACTCCAGACAAGTAGGCCAGTTCGAGTGGCAACAGAAGGGATTTCAAGGGTTCGTCTCGCAGTGATTTCCCCTATGGTTACATTCCAGGACCGCCTCCACGCGCCGAAGGACCAGGTCGGTCGCCCCTCTGTTTGCCAGCAGGATCTGGAAACCATTTTCCCCGATCGTCTGGCGCAACCCCTGGTTCTCTGCAAGTTCCAGTAATCGGACAGCCAACTCTGCTGGGCTCCTGACTTGAATAGCGGCCTGACGGCTCAGGAAACATGAGGCGACCTCTTTGAAGTTGTCCATGTACGGACCGAAGAGAACCGGCTTCTTGAACAAGGCGGGCTCCAGGATGTTGTGACCGCCGCGGGGAACCAGGCTCCCACCTACAAATACCATATCCGCTACGGCATAAGTCGTTGCCAATTCCCCCATGGAGTCCAAGAGCCAGATGTCCACAGGCGTCGGAGAGTGATCCTCCACCAGGGCAGACCTTTTTGAAAAGGTAGCTGGTCGGGAAGCCAGAAGTTGTTCGACTTCCTTGAACCGCTCAGGGTGACGTGGTGCCAGGATCAAAGTTGCAGCAGGATGTCGTCGTTTCAGATGATCAAAAGCAAGTAGGACGTGTTCCTCCTCGTGCTTCATAGTGCTTCCAGCCACCACCACCAGGGCATCCTCTGGCAGGCTCAGCAGGCTGCGGTACCGTGCTGCTAATTGGTTGGCTTCACCAGCAGGTTTTAGATCATATTTCAGGTTGCCGCAGACTTCGGTCCGGTCTGGGGGGGCTCCCAGGCTAAGAACTCTCTGACGGTCCATTTCAGTTTGCATACAAAGAGCGCTGAAGTACCCTAAGGTCTTGCGAATAAAAGGGCGAACCCAAGTGTATCTGCGAGTGGAACGATCGGATACTCGGCCATTGACCAACAAGACGGGGATGCGGTGGAGAAAGCACTCTCGGAGAAAATTGGGCCAGATTTCAGTTTCCGTAATCAAGACTGCCTCCGGATGTATTTTAGCCAATACTCGCCTTACGGAGAAACGCCAGTCGAATGGAAAGTAGAGGGTTGTAGCCAAGTTCTCTATCCGGTTTCTTGCCAGGGCCTGGCCGGTCTGTGTTGCTGTTGAAACAAACAACGGGCGCTTGGGCCATCGAGCCCGTAGAGCCCTTACCAGTGGGATTACGGCTAGAACCTCTCCCACCGAAACTGCGTGGATCCAGATGCCGCCCTCGAGTCTCCCCCCCGGTAAAGATAACCACCCCAACCGTTCCCCGAAGTTGGAGAAATACTTTTTCTGCCAGATCCCGCGGACCAGGAAATATGGGAGTGCAATGATGAAGGCGAAGGTAAAGCAGAAACTGTAAAGAAAATACATGGAGTCGTTGAGCACGAAAGTTGAGGATTCTTGAACAACACGGGTCCGGGGTGCAGGCTATCATTATAGTCTTAATGGGACCTGGCTCAAAGCCAAAACCGTTGACAACATTTCGGCTAAGCAGTTATATTTACTGGTCTTTTTCAACTAGGAGGGCATCTGCGGAGATAGCCGCCTGCTTGAAGAAGACAAAAGGGGATGCAGGACGGTTGTTGGGAGGCAATTTGCCTGTCTTAATGGGGTTCTGGTATCTGCTGCTTTTATTTTTGTTATTTGAATTGGATTAGGATGATAAGGAGAATCATGAATGGTTACTAAGGTTGGGATTAACGGTTTTGGCCGAATCGGGCGTAACGTATTGAGAGCGGCCCTCCACGACGATTCCATCGACTTTCTTGCAGTCAACGATATCACTGACCCGAAAACACTGGCCCACCTGCTGAAATACGATTCTGTTCTGGGCATTGCCGATGCAGAAATCTCCGCAGGGGAGGCTTTTGTTTCTGTCAACGGGAAAAAGATCAGGGTTTTCAAGGAAATAGACCCCGCCAGGATCAATTGGACTAGCCTCGGAGTCGAAATTGTCATTGAGTCGACAGGGCGATTCACCAAGAAGGAGGATGCACTGAAGCACCTACAAGGCTCGGTGAAGAAAGTTATCATCACGGCTCCTGCCAAAAATGAGGACATCACGATTGTTTTGGGGGTGAATGAGTCGAGTTACGACCCAGCCAGCCATCATATCTTGTCGAATGCTTCCTGTACCACCAATTGCCTGGCCCCTGTTGCTAAAGTCATCCATCAGACATTCGGTATTCTCAGCGGATCGATGACCACTATTCATTCTTACACCAATGACCAACGGATCCTGGATTTACCCCATTCTGATCTACGACGTGCCCGTGCAGCAGCACTCTCCATGATTCCGACTACAACGGGAGCAGCCAAAGCTGTGGCCTTAGTCCTCCCTGAATTGAAAGGTAAACTGGATGGGATCGCAATTCGGGTTCCGACTCCGAATGTCTCCCTCGTGGATTTAGTGACTTTTCTTGAGAAACCAGCCACTGCCGACTTAGTTAATGCTGCATTGAAACAAGCCGCAGAGAGTGAACTCAAGGGGATTCTCCAGTTCTGCGAAGAGGATTTGGTGTCTATTGATTTCAAAGGCAACCCGCACTCTTCCATTGTGGATGCCCATTATACAAAGATGGTTGGAGACCGGACCTTGAAGGTACTGGCCTGGTATGACAACGAATGGGGTTACAGCTGCAGGGTGCGTGACCTTATCAAGTACATTGCTGGCAAAAATAAGAATTAACTCCCTTTTAGAAAGAGCGTGGCCATGAACAAACTGACGATTCGTGACTTGAAACTGAAGGGCAAACGGGTTTTCATTCGGGTTGATTTTAATGTTCCTCTAAACGAAGAAGGGCGGATTACCAACGACGCTCGGGTTCAAGCAAGCCTCCCGACGATTCAATATGCCCTCAAGCAGGGCGCCCGCGTGATCCTGGCTTCTCACCTGGGCCGGCCCAAGGGCAAAGTGAATCCCAAGATGAGTCTTAAACCGGTCGCTGAGGCCTTGGAGAAGCTCTTGAAGCAGAAAGTGATTATGGCCCCCGACTGCGTAGGAGAGATTGTTCTCAATATGGCAAAGAGTCTCCAGGATGGCGATGTGATGCTACTGGAAAATTTGCGGTTTCATTCTGAAGAAGAGGCCAATGATCCGGAATTCTCCAAGCAGTTGGCCTCCCTCTGTGACATGTACGTCAATGACGCGTTTGGAACAGCCCACCGCGCCCATGCCTCAACGGTCGGTATGATCAAATTCGTCGGGAAGGCGGCATCCGGATTACTGATGGAAAAGGAGCTGAATTACCTGGGCAAGGCTGTCTCTAGCCCTGACCATCCATACGTGGCCATCCTGGGAGGGGCCAAAGTCTCCGACAAGATCGAAATCATCGAGAATCTGCTCAAAGTTGTGGATTGTCTCCTTATTGGTGGAGGGATGGCCTATACTTTCCTGCAAGCAGAGGAATTCGAAGTGGGCAAGTCTTTGGTTGAAGCCGATAAGATTCCCCTCGCCAAGTCACTCTTGAAAAAGGCCGAAGAGCGGAACGTGAAGTTGATCCTTCCTGTGGACCATGTGGTTACCACCAAGATCGACGCATCCGCCCCCACTCGAGTTACCTCGATCCAGGAGACCCCCATCGACTGGATTGGTGTAGACGTGGGACCGGAGACCATTAAACGGTTTAAAGCTCATATAGCCGAAGCCAAGACCATCCTTTGGAACGGGCCATTGGGGGTTTTCGAGATAGATCAATTTGCCCAGGGAACCATGGCCATTGCCAGGGCTGTGGCGGAAAGCTCGGCAACAACCATCATCGGGGGAGGAGATTCCATAGCAGCAGTCACTAAAGCCGGAGTAGCCGACCGAATCAGTCACATTTCCACAGGTGGGGGCGCTTCGCTGGAGTTTCTTAGCGGGCAGGAACTCCCTGGGGTGGCTGCGCTGAGCTAAAGAAGACCCTGTGAAACGCCCGATGGACAAAGGCTGAAGGCTGGGAGGAGATTGCTTTGAACTCTCAGGATGGTTCGCGGCAAGCTGGGCGTAAATTGACCTGTCCGCTGAGTCTTTCAGCTCCAAAAGCCACTCGTCCTTTGCCCACTCTTTTTTCTTTTTGCCTTAATAATTTCAATCTCTTGCCGTAATAGAAAGGGGTATTCATGAGACGTCCAGTCATCGCTGGCAACTGGAAAATGTACAAAACGGTCAAAGAAGCAGTCCAATTTGTCGAACAACTGCGACCGTTGGTTCAAAAATCGGACCATTGTGATATTATCGTTGCTCCCCCATTCACTGCCCTTTCTGAAACTGTCAGAGTTACCCGAGGCAGTAATATTGCGATTTCCGCGCAAGACATGCACTGGGAGAAGGAGGGCGCCTTCACCGGTGAAATTTCCGCTCCCATGTTGGCGGAAGTGGGGTGTGCCTATACGATTATCGGGCATTCTGAGCGCCGTCAGTTTTTCGGAGAAACCAATCAAACTGTCAACCGGAAGATTCGGGCAGCCCTGGATGTTAGGCTGATCCCTATCGTTTGTGTCGGAGAGACCCTGGCGGAGAGGGAGGCCAACCAGACCCATCAGGTCATCCAGACTCAGTGTTCTGAGGGATTGGCCGGATTGACAGTGGATGACTTTTCCCGTATCATCGTAGCCTACGAGCCTATATGGGCCATTGGCACGGGACGGACGGCTACCCCAGAAATCGCTGCTGAAGCTCACCTTCATATTCGCGAGCTGGCCCGAAAGTCCTTCGGTGAGGATTCTGCCCGGAGATTGAGAATTCTTTACGGCGGCAGCGTCAAGCCGGATAATGTCAAAGGCTTGATGGCCCAGGATGAAATTGACGGTGCCCTGGTGGGGGGAGCCAGCTTGAAAGCGGAGTCTTTTGCCGCGCTGGTGAACTACTAGGGAGTTGTGTTCGAGTTTTGCGATGGGATGAGAATTAATGACCATTTTACTGACGATTATCCACGTAATTGTATGTTTGCTGCTTATCCTGATTGTGCTGCTGCAGTCTGGGAAAAGTGCTGATCTGGCAGGGGCCTTCGGTGGTGCTGGATCTCAGACAGCCTTTGGGGCCCGCGGGACGGCCACATTTTTGTCCAAGTTAACGACGGGGGCCGCGGTGGTCTTCATGATTACCTCCATGACGCTATCTATCTATCGTTCAAAAGGGACAAGCAGTTCGATCATGGAAAAAGCCAAGGTTCCCGCGACCAAGCCCGGCGCGCAGACGCAGACCAAGCCGGCTGTGCCGACTCCTGGACCTTCCCAGCCGGCTTCTCCCCCCCCTTCTCCTTCTCATCCGGCGGGGTCTGGGGGCCCTCAGCCCCAGCCGAAGTAAGGCGTGGATTTTGAGTCCGATTTAGAGTGCGGAAGTGGTGGAATTGGCAGACACACCATCTTGAGGGGGTGGCGGCGCAAGCCATGCGGGTTCAAGTCCCGCCTTCCGCACCAGTCAGCGGGAAGAAGGCTGAAGAGCCCGTTCAACAAGGGTTTTCAGCCTTTTGTTTTTCATGGGTGGTTTCGGGGGTCCCGGTGGATGACCCTTCCTCGGTGCTTCCGTTATCAACTGCTGGTAGTCCAATCGTAACTTACGTGCGTGGTATAGTTTGAGACTCAATTCCAGGCCATCAGTTCTGGCGTCGACAAGGTCCACAAACCATGAATAGTCTCATCTTTCCAAACCGGCAATGTTAGCTGTCGGGAAAAGCCGACGACGGGGCCATCATTCGCCATGGCTTCTACACGGCTCGAGGGGGAAAGCGTCGTCGCTACTAGTTGCCGGAATTGTGGGAAGATGTTCTGCTCGACAATCGGAAGATAAGTGGACTGTCTGTCGTGGAGCTTCAAGCCGACGAAATGCGAACAATCGTCGGGGGTAGGGAACAATCAATTTGGGTCTTCGCCGTGATTGAAGTCTTGTCTCGGCTTTGGCCTGCAAAGGTGGTCGGGAGACGAAGCTACAGGAACACGCTGGCTCTCTTCCGAGATGTTTCCAAACGCATGAACCCCGATCGGATTTCGATGATTACGACGGACGGATTCGAGTTCTATAAGAAAGTCATGGGACCCATCTTTGGGCCAGCCTGTCGCTATGGTCAGGTCATCAAGACGCGCCGGAATGATCGCATCGTGAAGGTTGAGCGAAGGACAGTGATTGGGGGTACATGGGGGTTGCAACAGGCATTGCGTGAATGGGAAGACTTTTCTAAGTCAGTGTCGATGAGACGGGAGCGCCTCTAGCCGCATAGCAACATTTGATGGCAGGAGCATCTTCGACCCCGCGACCTTTGTGTTATGAGTCGATCCTAGACACCACTCGTCTCTGTCTTTCAATAGATTTGCAGTAATTTGCTTCGTGCATTTGTGCCTTATTTTCATGTAGATATCGTTTTGGCGAAGTACTGCAGATAGAAATCCTTATCGGAAGGCAGTACGCCGCGACTACCCAGATATGAACTCAGAATTTGTAGATGCGGTGGGCAACCAGCTCGAACTTCGGAGTACCTCGGGTCATGTAGTCGATCTTCAGCAGAACCTCAAAATAGGGGAAGAGGGCTTTCTCGCTTAGTGCTAGTACCGTACGCAGCGTCTGGACCCAACGCTCGCTGCTGATGAATTGCCCACCTGCTTCGGTTGATGCCATGTCTGTTCCCGAGATCAGCAGAACATTTCCTCTTCGGCTCGGGCTTGGCAGAAAGGCCACCCTGCAAAACCCTTGCTTTGTCCATTGGACCTCATAGTTTGCACTCTCACCAGGAAGGGGCGAGCGATTCTGAAAGTAGCACGACATTGGCGGCGTCTCTCGAAATACGCTTTGGAAGTTCAACTGATTCTCGAAGATTTCCACCCAGGGATTCGTCCGCCGCGTGCCGACCAGAATGAGGTTGTGCGACTGGAGGTAGTTCACCCCAAAGTCCCCGGCAAAGACGATCTCCGTGGGCAGGTTTCGGCCCGCGTTGAGCACCGAGAAAGTCGCCGCCGACCGGGCGTCGGAAATGTGAGTGAAGTACTCCCCGACCAGCGCCTTCCACTTGGCAACCTCTACCGGGTCCTTTAACCGCTCGCCGCTCAGACGGCTGAAGTCCTTGTCCCGATATTCGTTCAGGGTGAGCTGATACTGGATTGCGTCCTCGAACAATCCAAGGACCACGTCAGAGAGCACGATGCAGGTCGGGCGCCCGTTGTCGAACATCTGATACCACAGACGATCTACAGTTGCACCCAGCTCGAGATTCCGGGCGGGGCGGGTCGAACTGACCAGATTCCAAAGCCCAAACACGAGTCCCGCCACCAACAGAACCCCACCGACAGCCAAAACCAAGAGCGCAGCAATCCGCCGCTTACCCCGGGGGGGCAGGTACGATCGAAACAACTCTGGCAAACGACCCAGCGGGGAATAGGAGTCGCGGCTGTGGAAGACCGGCGCGTAGCTTCCCTTGGGAATCTCGATCACTACCGGCTCGTCCCGGCCCTCGGAGGCGAAATACTGTTCCAACCTCTTGCGGAGCTGGGACACATGCACGCGCACGATTGGGTCTTCAGCCGTGTCGTAATCCGGCCGGCGGTTGAAAATTGCAATCCCAATTTCCTGTTCCCGAACTACCCATCTCGGATCGGTTGCTTTGCGATCGCAGAGGAACAGAAACAGCGCACGCAGACGGTTCGACTTTCCAAAGGCGGAACCCGACGCCAACCGCTCCACGAGGTCCCGCATATCCGGCTGGAGGCCGCTCACAAGGCCTGATCCTCCAGTTGGATTATCCTCTTTCGTTACTCCGGCCATTCTTACCGCCTCCTATCTTCCGCGGTTAATCTCTGGCCGCCCTCAGAATTAAGCCAAATCGCCTGTTGGACAGTCAATTTGGGCGCAATTTCTAGGTGTGCAAAATGGCAGGCATCAGAAGATGTTGAAGGATTGCCATTTTGCAGAACTAAAAAGGGCTGGTAACAGCGGGACCATAAGTCCGGCACGACTCAAGGAACTTACCTAAAGAAGGCACACCCTGAGTTGTCTAAGTTCCCAATTGACAAGTTGATCTAAGGTTCCCCCAATTGTCAAGACCGTTTTTGAGGGGTTATACGGTGGATTGTTAGGATCCATACTGATCCGGATTCCAGAGGCTTCTAGTCCGCCCGCAAACTCACAGCTGGCAAATTGAGCGCCATGAGTTCTGTCGGTAATCTCAGGCTGATCTTTCTTCATAGCAGCGAGGCAAAAGTCGGTGTCCAGAGTATTGGAGAGTTCCCAACTTAGTACGTACCGGGTATGCAAGTCCAGACTGGCCACCAGGTACATAATCCTCGCTGGAGTAAGACGCAAGCCCAGGTAAAACACGGTAATGGAGCTGTAAAGGCCGTTAACGAACATAGTTAATAAACAAAAAGACACTGTTAATTTACGGAAAATTGACTTGCCCTTGCTCCCCTCCTCGAACGTAGACTGCGTTCATCTAAAAGAATGGAGGTTTTCATATGAAACTCTCTGCAAAAATGCTGCTCGTGGGGGTGGTGCTGCTGGTGCTTCTTGCTTTGGTGTCCGACGGGGTTTACTCGCAAGAATCCCGCGCCACCATCACCGGTATCGTGACTGACCCCAGCTCAGCGGTGGTCCCCGGGGCGACAGTCGAGATTACTAACACTGCAACCGGCGTCGTCGCCAGGACCGTCACCAACGACTCAGGCGCCTTCCGGATTCCCTACCTGATCCCTGGCTACTATAAGTTGACGGTCGGCAACTCGGGATTCAAGACCTTTGTCCAGTCCGATATCGAACTGCACATGGCCGAAACAGTCGAACTGAACATCCTGCTCCAGTTGGGCGAGTCAAACGAGACGGTCCAGGTCAATGCTGCGGCCGAGTTGTTGCAGGCCACCGAGGCGAGCCAGAGCGCGACCATCAGCAAAGCCGAATTGGACGAAATCCCTATTCAGGGCGGCTCGGCTCTGGAACTGCTGACCTTTGCGCCGGGCATGTCGAAACAGGGCGAGCTGCGCACTCCCTATCCGGCCTGGAATAACGGACTTACCATGGTAAGCTCCAACGGGGCCGGGTTGGCCCACAATGACATAACGCTGGATGGCGTCGCGAACGAGAGCATTGGCGGACCCGGGCAAAACGGGGCGGCCAATGCCTACACGCGGCCGGCGATCAGTCTTTCCAGCTATGCGGTCGAGGAAATGAAGATCCAGACCAACGTCTACGACGCCACTCAGGGTCATACCTCCGGGGCGGTCTTCAACATGGTCAGCCGCTCGGGCGCGAATGCTCTCCACGGCGAGGCGCACTACCAGTTCTATCCCTCCTCCCTAGCGGCGGAGAATCCCTTCAACCGCTCCTACGTGTATTACAACAGCGCCGAGCAGTACCGCTGGGGGTTCTCCCTGGGCGGCCCGGTTGTGCTGCCAAAGCTTTATGACGGCCACAACAAGACTTTCTGGTTTTTCACAATGGAGAGGCATCCTTTCAAGACGCCCTCTTCAAGCCAGGAGTCGGTGCCGACCGAGGCAGAAAGGAATGGCGATTTCTCCGCTCTATTGGCCTTGGGCAGTCAATACCAGATCTACAATCCTTTCTCCATCAAGGACCACTCCGATCTCAGCCGCTCTCCGTTTCCCGGCAACATAATCCCCTCCAACATGATCAGCCCGGTGTCCCAAAGCATCTTGAAGTACATATCCCTCCCCAACAACACGGCCGGCGTCAGCCCGGACGGACAAGGGAACTACATTTGGGTCGATCCACAAGTCGATACCTACGACACCTACAGCACCCGGGTGGATCACAGTTTTTCCGACCGGCACCGCCTGATGGGGCGTTTCAGTTGGGATAAGTGGTTCGAAGGGTGGGGGGACACCTACGGCAACGGGACCTCCGGGGAAAGACAGCTCCGGAGCTCGTATGTGGCCGCACTCGACGACGTCTACACCTTCTCGCCCAGCATGGTCCTCGACCTGAAACTGGGGGTGACGTACCAGAAGTACGACGACGGCCCTAAGGTCCAAGGGGTCGATTATGCCGCCTTGGGCTTCTCGCCGCAAATGACGGGTTTGATCTCGCAATCTCTCGCCATTTTCCCAAACATTCAGTTTGGAGATGTATTCGACAATATCGGGGGGACGGCTGGGTATTACGACAACAATACCAACGAAACGTTTAGCGGCACGCTGAGCTGGCAAAAAGGCAAACACAACCTGCGTTTTGGGGGCGAGTTCCGCAACTGGTCGCAGAATCACTTGAGCACCTCCGGCGTGAATGCTCCGCTCATCTCGTTCGGGAACAGCTACACCAACGGACCTCTCCCGTCGTCCAACGCCTCTCCGGTCGGCCAGGGGTTCGCTTCCTTTCTCCTGGGGGTGCCTTCCAGTTCCTCGATGAGCGTTGCCAGCCCCTTCTCGGCCAATTACAAATGGGGCGCGCTGTTTCTCCAGGACGATTGGAGAGTGACTCCCAAGCTGACGTTCAATCTCGGGCTTCGCTGGGAACTGGAACTGCCAACGACTGAACGTTACGACCGTATGGAAATCGGCTTCAATCCCTCGGCCGCGCCGAGTTTCGCTGCCGTAGCCGAAGCGGCTTATGCTACTACCGGATATGCGGCGAATGCGGCCAGCATCGCGGGGGCGGCGAACCTGAACCCGGCCCAGACCGCGACCCTGACTAACTGGCTGTCGTCTTTCCCCTCCAGTTCCAAGGTGAACGGCGGATACATTTATGCCAGCCCCGGCAACCGTGGCACCTGGAAGACCGATTGGAAAGAATTCCTGCCCCGCTTCGGTCTGGCCTACCAGCTAAACCAGAAGACCGTAATCCGCAGCGGCATCGGCATTTTCTACGATTCGCTCGGAGTGGGCCGCAACTTTCTGCCCATCCAGGACGGGTTTACCCGCACCACCAATGTCAACTCCTCGGTGGATGGCGGCGCAAGCTATTTGAACAGCCTGTACGATCCGTTCCCGGGAGGCCTGCTTCCGTCGGTCGGAAACTCGCTCGGGGCGGACTTGAGCGCCGGCAACCCTATCTTCGTGGGCTACCTTACCGCAAGGGAGCCGTATTCGGCTCATTGGTCCTTCGGCGTGCAACGCGAACTGCCGGGCAGATTCCTTCTTGACGCGAGCTATGTCGGGGCCAGGGGTGTGGACTTGCCGGTAACGAACGGATGTTACATTTCGGGCGTTCCCTGCACCAATCTCAACCTGATTCCCCAGAAGTACCTTTCCACCTCGCCCGTCTATGACGGGGACAATCTGGCGGTACTGAATGCCAGGGTGCCCAATCCCTATGCCGGGATGACCGGAGCACTGCCCAACCTCAGCGGCGCCACCACGACAATGGCGCAACTGTTGCAGCCCTTCTCGCAGTTCGGCGCCATTCAGGCCACTACGACGGGCGGCACGAGCATGTTCCACTCCTTGCAGGCGCGCATCGAACGCCGCTTCCACCAAGGGTTCAGCTTCTCGACCAACTTCACCTGGCAGAGACAAATGGACTCGACTCTCTACTTGAACGGCGGCGACCCGCACCCTACGAAAATGATCAACGGCGCTGACCCGGGGCTGGTGTTTAACGGCATCGCCGTCTACGAGCTTCCCTTCGGAAAAGACCGCCTGTTTGGCCGTTCCTGGAACGGCCTGCTCAACTACCTGTTGGGCGAGTGGCAGGTGGCGGGAACCATGAAGGCCCAGCAGGGCTATCCGGCCTCGCTTACCGATCTGCTCCTGCAGCCAGGCAAGACACTGCAGGACCTCAACGGCCAGCGAGATGCAAACAACTTTTTTGACGTTTCGGCGCTGAACACGGACACCTCCCAACAACCAGGGTGGAACCACCTCCGGACGCTTTCCCAGCAGGTGAGTAACTTGCGAGGGCCCGGGATGTGGACGACGGATGCCGCCATCAGCAAGAAGGTCACGCTCCGCGAGAGAGTCAAGGGCGAGTTCCGCTTTGAGATGTATAACGCAACCAACCACCCTAACCTTTGGCCCTGGATGACGATCAGTTCTGCAAACACCTACGGTGCACAGTACAACCGCAGGTACAACGGGTTGCCGCGCACGTTCGAGCTGAGTCTTCGGATGACGTTCTGATCTCTGCGGGCCAGGCAGGGATCCTGCCTGGCCCGCTTCGATACCAAGGGCGTTCCGCACGGGGTAGTCCCGTCTTCGGACCAAACGAAACGATCCCTTCGTCGGAGCCGCGGAGCTGGGCCCTCGAGAAACTCAACTGTCGAATAGGGAAGGAGAATCGATGCATTCACGTCGCACATTTATCACAGGAATGGTGGGAGGCTTGGCCCTCTCTTCCAGAATCCTCGGCGCCAACGACCGGATCCGCCTCGGCATGATCGGGCCGGGATTTCGCGGGTTGCAACTGATCTGGTCGATGCGAGACCCTAACGCGGAGTTTGTGGCGTTCGCCGACGTCTATTCTGGCCGGCTGGATCCGGCTAAGGAGATGGCCAAGTCACCGAACGCCAAGACCTACTCGGATTACCGCCGGCTCCTCGACGATAAATCGATCGACGCGGTGATCATTGCCACTCCGCAGCACCTGCACTGCCGGCACTTCGTGGATTCACTCGCGGCAGGCAAACACGTTTACCAGGAAAAGGCCCTGGCCTTCAGTGTGGCGCATGCCAAGCGCATGCGGGCCGCCCGTCTCAACGCGCGCAACCTCACGGTTCAAGTCGGACACCAGGACTGTTCGTCGGGCCAAGTCTCGGATGCACAAGGCATTCTGAAGTCGGGTCACGTCGGAAAGATCACGGAGATTCATTCGCACTTCTATAGGAACACCCCGCACGGAAAGCCGCAGTGGGTGCGCCCCATCCCACCCGACATGACGATTGAGCATGTTGACTGGAAATCCTTCCTGGGTGAGGCTCCCGTCAGAGACTTCGACGCTCATCGGTTCTTGAACTGGAGGCTGTTCTGGGATTACTCGGGCGGCGGTTTCTACGAACTCATGTCCCACCAGCTCTGCTTCTGGTACAAGCAGCTCAACCTGCAGGTGCCCTCCAAAGTCTGTGCCAACGGAGGCATCTTTTTGTGGAAGGACGGGCGCGAAGTGCCCGACACCGTCGACGCGCTGATGGTGCATGGAGAGGACCTGATGTTCACCTGGGACTCGGCCTTCGGAAACGACGAACTGAGTGGGTCCGAAGACGTGCTGGGCACCGACGGGACGATCTTTCGCCACGAACAGATTCGATACCGGCCGCAGAAGGTCAATCGACCCGAAGGGACCGAGATCTTGGGGCGGGCAATCGATCAAGGGCAACAGCATCTGGACATCGCGCACGTGCAGAATTTTCTCGACTGCATCCGTTCCGGCAGCGAGCCGAATTGTCCGTTCGAGTTGGGCTACCGCGTGACCCTTGCCTGCCGCATGGCCGTCGACTCCTATCGTTCCAGACACATGCTGCGATGGGATCCGGTTAAAGAAGAGATTGTTGCCTGAGCGAGGGAACGGGACAGCAGGGGTTCTCTGGCTGTCCACCCGAAAAAATGCGCAGCCTTTGGTTTCTAAAGAATTAGAGAAAAGGAAAACAAAGTCCGTTTGTCGAAGGCCAGATTACCCCGTGACACGCCTTGCGCTCTGAGACGTCGGTCCCGCCAGCGTTGCAGCTATGTTGCAGTCCGTGACCTTCTGCCACAGAATCACCTGCCCTGAGGTTCTTCGGGTAGACAAAGATTGACCACCAGGCGGCTGACGTTCAGGGAGATTTTGTCCTCAGCGATGCATTTCGGGCGCTGCGAAATGTCACGTTCGTGTTCTTCAACTCTGCCCTGTTGGTCAATGTGGGCAATTCGCGTCTTTCTATGGCGGCATAGCAACACTGGATGGGGGAAGCACCGGTTTTTCGATTGGCTTGTTTCTCATAGGGGCAAGTGCTAGCATGAGTTGCATTTCAGGAAGGAAGGAGAGCCTGTGCGTATTCAAAGCAAGTGTCTCACCGCGATCCTGGGGTTGATGCTACTGTCAGGACCGGGCTGCAAGAAAGGTCCGATTGTCGGTCCGGACACTGCTGCCACTGTAAACCTGACCGAGATCAGGAACACCGACGTCGAAAGGGTTTACCAGAACCGTATCAAAACCGCCGGGCAGCCTCAGTCGCAAGAAGAGGTTTCAACGCTGAGACTCAACATCTTGAGTCAACTCATCAACGACGAAATTCTTATGCAAAGGGCAGCCAAAGACAACTTGACGGCGACCGAGGCAGAAGTGACTTCCAAGTTCGCAGAGTTTAAGAAGGATTACACTGAAGAGAAGTTTCAGCAATTCTTGAAAGACCAGGGGCTCACGGCTGATGACCTGCGCAAGGAATTGTCTAAGAATGCAACCATTGAAAAACTCTACAACAAAGAAATTACATCCAAGATCACCGTTGCTGAAGCGGAGATTTCCGATTATTTCAACCGGAACAGGCAGAATTACAATCTCCCCGAAAGCTGGCATGTTCAGCACATCCTGGTGACTCCATTCCCCGACCAGCAGTTGAACAATGCCAAGGGCGATGACGCAAAAACGGATGAGGATGCCAGGCAGAAAGTCCAGACGCTGTTGCGACGGATTCTTGGCGGAGAAGATTTCGGGATTGTCGCCAGGGACTACTCAGAAGACCCTACCTCCTCCCCCAATGGAGGCGATCTGCGGCTTCTCTCTGCACAACAACTCGAGTCGATCGATCCCCGCTTTCGTCAAGTGGTCCAGAGTCTGAGGGTCGGCGAGACCTATCCTTCTCCTGTGCCTACCAAATATGGCTACCATGTTATCAAACTGCTGGAGAAGGAAAAGGGGGGGCAACACGAGTTGACCGATCCGAAAGTCCAGGCTGACATCCGTCAGATCATTTTCAACCGGAAGGAGACCCTCCTGAAGACCGCGTATCTGGAAGTGGTTCGAAACGAGGCGACCGTCAGGAACTTCCTGGCCAGGAAAATTCTCGAAGACATCAATAAGGCGGTTCGACCGGTAGGTTCGAAATAGAGAGGCTTCACAGGTACAGACAAGTTCCTAATTCAGCCTCCCTCCCGTCCGCACCCCATAAATGAGCAGGAGGCTGATAATTGTTATGACCAAGCTCATCAACCAGGTAGTCGAGGCTCCGACATCCTGAATTTGCTGGCTTATCTCGCCAAACTCGACAAGGACTGCGAGATTTACGAACAAAAGAGAACAAGAACTCTCCATCTCCGCTCCCTTACAACAATCCACTTTTCAAACTTGCTTTGCGCCGTTCCCCTCCCCGGACAACAGGGCTTTTTTTCGCTTCAGCCCCCAGCGGTAGCCGCCGAGCTCAACGTCACCGCGAATCACCCGATGACAGGGCGTAATCAGAGCGACTGGATTGGCCGCGCAGGCGCGTGCCACTGCACGATTGGCAGAGGGTCTGCCCATACCTTTTGCGATTTCTCCGTAGGTACGCGTCTCGCCATATGGGATTCTTCGCAACTCTTCCCAGACTCTCAACTGGAACGCAGTAGCCTGCAAATCAACGGGCAAATCGAGATGCCGCTGTAGCCCATTGAGGTGGTTCAGCAGAGGGTCGACCCAATTGTTGAGAAGACTCTCATCGCGGTGAATGATAGCAGCCGGATATTCTGCAGTCAGCGATGATCCCAGCTTTCCATCCTCCTCCCCAAAACTGACGGCGCAGACTCCGCGCTCGGTTGCCGCCACCAAGAGTCGGCCCAGATGACAGTTAACGATGGTGTAATTGATGATCATTCCTTTTCCTCCCCGACGGTAGGCTGCGGGGGTCATCCCCAGTTGCTCCGAGGCCTTTTCATACAGACGGCTGCTTGAACCATAGCCTGCTCCGTAGATAGCGCTCGTGACGTCCTCCCCATTATGGATTTGTAATTTGAACAACTTGAGACGATGGGCTGCGGCATATTGGCGTGGCGTGATCCCGGTGATTTTCTTGAAGATTCGGTGCAGGTGATGAGGACTAATCCTTAACTTCTCGCCCAAGATGGCGAGCGAAACCGGGCCGTCGGCCTCAGCTTCTATGGCCCGACAAGCGCGCAAAACCGTTTCGACATGCGGATCGATTACCAGAGTTTGGCGAGGCCGGCAGCGCCGGCAGGCCCGGAATCCGGACTGCTCGGCAGCCTCACAAGAAGAGAAAAAGATCACCTGTTCCCGTCGAGGCCGCCTTGCAGGGCAGGATGGCTTGCAGTAAATGCCAGTGGAGCGTACCCCATAAACGAAAACGCAATTAAACCGGGCATCTTTTGCTTGTAACGCTTGCCAGTAGATCTCTTCGTTTGTCGGTGCTGATTCCTGGGGGATATCCCGATCTTGATTCATAGCCACCACCTCCGACACCCATAGTAGGGGATGGATGCTTATGAAATCTATCCGGATCTTGCGTTCAAACTCCGGGTTGACAGGAAAGTAAACTGCAAGCACCCCAGGCGGCTCCCCTGGTAGGGCCAGAAGAGAGAGCTTGGTCTCCACCGCTGAGATCAGTCGCTCATCGTTATAGTCTCCCGGTAAGTCTCTCGGTTTACGCGGACAGGCCTTCCATAAGGAAGAGCGCCCTGCCGATGGCGAGCAGAATCGGGACCTGGCGGCCGCCCCCCGGTACGGTGATGAAGACAACCCCGACTCAGGCTGACGATGGCGTCAGGAGATGGCAGCGATACCCCCGGGCCAGAGGGTAAGACCGGATCAATTCTTGTTAACGACGTTGCAGTTTGATCTGAAAGACCTTTGGCCAGAGTTTGCCCGTCACGAACAGACGATCATGAGTCGCGTCATAAGCAATTCCGTTGAGCACAGCCTCAGGTTCGAGTTGGTACACTCCCGACAATAAGCCTTTGAGCTCAATCCAGCCCGTAACTTGGCCGGACACTGGTGAGATCCGGGCGATTCGATCTGTGTGCCAGACATTGGCGTAGATCTCACCTCGAACGAACTCCAATTCGTTTAAGTCCCGCACCGGCGCATCCCCATCCCTGACATTCAAGCGCTCGGTTTCTTGAAGAGTCTCCGGGTTCAGAAACCGCAATTCTGAACTGCCGTCGCTCATAATGAGGCGACTTCGATCATGCGTCAGACCCCAACCTTCGCCTGAGTAGCTGAACGTCCGGTGGATTTTGAAGCTTGCCAAGTCGTAAACAAAACCGAGATGGGACTGCCATGTTAGTTGCACTAACCGGCCCCCCCAGTCCGTCAGTCCTTCTGCGAAGTACCTCGGATCGACCGCGATTTGTTGAATCACTTCACCGGTTTGGAGGTTCACTTTACGAAGCGTCGATCTGCCATTGAGGCCAGTGCTCTCGTACAGAAACCCGTCGCGATAAATTAGGCCTTGGGTGTAGGCTCGCGAATCATGGGGATATACACTCACGACTTGGTAGCCGTAGACAACCGTACCGCCTGCATGAGTTGAAGGCTCGGAGTGACAAGGCCTCGGGTGTACCAGCAGCATCATAGCCGCCGCCAAAGGGAAGCTCGTCGGGAATCGTATTGATTGCTTCATCGAGTATGCAATCTGATAGTAACACTTCCCCAACTCATATTGATTATCCGACCTTTTTTTATCATAATGGGCTTCCGCTGTTTAGAGAATCCACTGATCGGAGCGTCTTCGTACACCCGACAAACAACTGCTGGTCGGGTTGGCTGTCTATCCTTCCTCCAGTGCAGCAGGCCAAGGGGGGAAGGGAAGGCACAAAGCCATACTACCAAATCCATTTCAGGGAGAGCGAGGAATAATGAAAAAGGTCGAGTGTGTTGTGCGCCGTAACAAAGTTGACGATGTCAAAGCCGCCCTGCATGAGCTGGGAATCCTGGGAATGACTGTAACTGAAGTGCGCGGTGTGGGTCGGCAAAAAGGTCGCATTGACAACGTGGAAGGGAGTGACACTGTCGGCTTTCTGCCAAAAATGAAAATGGAGATCATCATTCCTGATGAACTGGTTCAGAAGGCCGTCGATGCCGTCATTGGTGTTTCCCGTACCGGCAGGTTCGGCGACGGGAAAATTTTCATCTCCCCGATTGAGGAAGTCATCCGGATCAGAACAGGAGAGAAGGGACTCGGCGCAATCTAGGGACCGAGTCCCGGTCTTCGCTTGCCAACGAAACGGCTTCCCTGAGCCCTAGTTGGATACGGGTTGCTTCACGCATAATTCGTCAAAGGCCTGGGTCAACCCCCGGGCAATCTCCTGGGCGTCCCGCCCCTCGATCTGATTGCGTTCCATCATAAAAGCCAACCTTCCGTCTCGAAACAACGCAATTGAAGGAGAGGACGGGGGATAGCCCTCAATGTATTCGCGTACCCGGGCTGTTGCTTCGACATCGCCCCCTGCAAAGACTGTTGCGATCCTGTCCGGAACGACTACATGTCTCAAGGCCAGTGCTACTCCTGGCCGCGCGCGTCCCGCAGCACAGCCGCACATCGAATTAATGATCATCAGCACCGTCCCTTGGGTCCCCCGTAGCAAGGCATCCACCTCTGCCGGAGTTCGGGTCTCCAGGATTCCCAGCTGTGTCAATTCTGCTCTCATTGGAGCGATGAACTCTTCTGGATATCTCAATTTTCTTTCTCCTTAACAGATATATTAATTTGGGTTTCCCCAGTCTTGTTCGCATACCATCTCCCAACTTTGTGATGGCTTGAGTGTAACGTCAGGATAACAGTCATTCTAACACGGGTGCTTGAAATTCAGAAGGGACACATTCTTGTTGGTTTTGACTTGGCGTTCCGCTTATCATCGTGGTCGGGTGTTTTTGAAACCCAATTTGTTTCTTGCCATTCTATGGACCAGACTCTAACTGAACCCGGGACTGAGGTCGAGATTCTGGAAGGCAAGGCTCCCCTCTATAACGTTGTCTTGCTTAACGACGACGATCACAGCTATGACTATGTCATCGAAATGCTCCAGAAGATTTTCTGTTTTTCGAAAGAAGGGGCACTGAAGCACGCTGTGGAGGTTGACCTCACAGGACGGACTGTCTTGATTACCTGTGGGTTGGCAGAGGCACAATACTCCCGAGACCAGATCCATGCCTATGGCCCCGACCCTCGCATTTCGCACTGTCACGGTTCCATGTCGGCCATCATCGAACCTGCTGACACTCTGCCTTCCTGATAGAGCGATGACGACTCGATACTGGATTGGAGTAGTATCTCTCGACCATGTGCAGAATGGAATTGAGGGCGGCTTTGCCCAACTCGCCCAGGGTGAAGAACTTCCTCTAAAGCGGATGAAAACGGGGGACTGGCTCATTTACTATTCTTCGCGACCGGAGCAGAAGAGCAAAGAACCATACCAGGCTTTCACGGCAGTCGCCCGCATGATTGATTCGGACGTTTACTCGGTGTTTGCTCCTAACGGTTTTGTCTTCTTTCGCAGAAATGCCCGCTACTTCCCCTGTCACCACACCGCGATTCAACCGCTCATTGAGCGGCTCTCTTTCATCGTTAACAAAAAGCGTTGGGGGTTCCCTTTCCGAACCGGGCACTTTGAAATCACTCCCGAAGACTTCGAGATGATCACTTCAGCCATGGGTTTGGACGCTGCCAGACGAAGCTAGAGCCAGAACCAGGCATGGCGGGATCTACCATTCAACCCTGTTGACCCTTCTCTCTTTCATGAAAATGCGAGTCTGGGTAGCCACGACAAACCGCTTTTGGCTTGTCGTGGGCTTTTGACCACATAGGAAAAGCCCACGATGAATTCAGAGTGCGAATTCATCGTGGCTACCCCTGCCATTTTCATCGGCGGTGGCGCACCCGACTGGTACAGGAACAGCTTGTATGATTTGACCAAACAGGGGGCAGACTTGCGCCGGCCCACCAGATAGGATAGCCCGACTTGCATCCTTCCTGCATTCTTGTTCGCTAGTGGGAAGTCCAATGTCCCGGAACCGAACACTTCAAAGGCGGCCCCAATATTAGCCTCATGAGTTTAATCTTTTGTTTTCATGCGAATACCCTCGGCCCTGCAAATGGCAGGCGGCGTGCGATAGTAGAGGTCGTCATTGGAGGTTTTTGAATTTACCTCTCTTGACGGAGTAGCACGAAAATAGATTCGGAACTGCCGGAGGCACTTATGGACATCCCACGCACTCAAGCCATCAAAGCTCGTCGAATCAAGCGAGTCCTTTACGTGCTGACCGGTTTGATCTTGGTTTCGGTTACGACAGTGGGTCTTTCCCGTCTCAAGCCGGCGGCTCCTAGTGTGGAACGCAGCACGGTTTGGTTAGACACGGTGAAGCGTGGACCCATGAAACGGGAGGTTCGCGGCATGGGGACGCTGGTTCCCCTCGAAATTCGATGGATCCCGGCCACCACTAATGGCCGCATCGAGAAGATTATCTTTCGGCCTGGGGTGTCAGTGACTCCCAATACTATTTTGATTGAACTTAGCAATCCGGAAGTTCAACAATCGGCCCTCGATGCCGAATGGCAAATCAAAGCAGCCCAGGCGGAATTCGAAAGTCTGAAGGTTCGCCTGGAAAGTCAGCTCTTGGATCAAAAAGCCGTCCTGGCACAAGCCCAGTCCACCCAGCGACAGGATCAGCTCAACGCGGAAAAATTCGGAGCCTTGGCGAAAGAAGGTCTGGGATCGGAATTGAATGCTAAACTTTCCGAAGCCCAGAGCGAAGGCTCTGCCATCCGCCTAGACATGGAAAAGAAGCGAATGGCAATCAGTTCAGAATCGTCGAAGGCCCAGCTCGCAGCCCAGCAGGCCAAGGTGGAACAGCTCCAGGAATTGTTAAAGCTGAAGCGGATCCAAGTGGAATCGCTGCATGTTAGACCCGGCATGGAGGGTGTTCTGCAGCAAGTGCCTGTGGAAGTGGGGCAGCAGGTTTCGCCGGGTGCGAACCTGGCCCGGGTGGCGGACCCCAAACAGTTGAAGGCCGAAATCAAGATCCCGGAGACCCAGGCCAAGGACATTCTTAATGGTCAAAAAGCCACGATTGATACTCGAAACGGAGTTGTCTCTGGCCATGTCATCCGGATCGACCCAGCCGTCCAGAACGGGACCGTCACCGTAGATGTGGCATTAGATGATGCCCTGCCGAAGGGAGCGCGGCCCGATCTGAGCGTGGATGGAACCATTGAACTGGAGCATCTCGACGATGTCCTTTACGTTGGACGCCCTGCTTTTGGGCAGGAGAAAAACGTGGTAGGGATATTCAAACTGCTGGAAGACGGCAAGACGGCCCAACGGACCCAGGTCAAATTGGGACGGAGTTCGGTCAATACCATCGAGATTATCGACGGCCTGAAAGTCGGCGATCAAGTTGTCCTTTCCGACATGTCGGCATGGGATGCTTACGACCGCGTGAGGTTGAACTAAAATCCTGGGCCACGGAGACCCAAAATCACCTGGGAAACAATGGACAGGTTTCAAGCTCAATAAGGGCAGTAGATAAAACAATGAGAACAACTAGAAACCAATGCTTGGAGTACGACGGGGCCTCTGTGACTCAGTGGCTTCCGAATCTTTATCGTGGGAGCGAATGATGAGTAACAACAATCAACTAATGATTCGACTCGAGGGAGTCACCAAAGTCTTTCTGACCGACGAAGTGGAGACGCACGCCCTGTCAGGGATTCACTTGGAGGTCAAAAACGGAGAATATGTCTCCATCTCAGGGCCCTCGGGTTGCGGAAAATCAACTCTGTTGTCTATCCTGGGATTGCTGGATACCCCCACCGATGGACGCTATCTGCTGAATGAGCGGCCGGTCGAATCGCTCAGCATGCAGGACCGTTCGCGCATCCGGAACCGGGAGATTGGCTTTATCTTTCAGGCCTTCAATTTGATTGGGGATTTGACGGTGTATGAGAATGTGGAATTGCCTCTCACTTACCGCGGCATGCCAGCGGCGGAACGCCGGCAGCGGGTCCAGGAAGCGTTGGAGAAGGTGGGAATGGCGCACCGGGTAAAGCATTATCCGTCTCAGCTATCCGGAGGTCAGCAGCAGCGTGTGGCTGTGGCGCGTGCCCTGGCGGGTCATCCTTCCGTGCTGCTGGCTGACGAGCCGACTGGAAACTTGGATTCTGCTAATGGGGAGGCCGTGATGGAGCTGCTGCGGGATCTCCATCGCAACGGGGCCACCATCTGCATGGTGACGCATGATCCTCGTTACGCCAAGCACGCCGATCGCGAGGTCCACCTGTTTGACGGTCGGGTGGTCGAGGAA
>JBGOTQ010000023.1:0-36733 GCA_041476565.1 Terriglobia bacterium
CACTTTGTAGAGCACCACATTATCTTCCAGGGCATTGGCTCGGAGGATGTAATAGTTGTTGGCATCGCGGTACCGCCAAACCAGCCCACCCCCCTGGTCCACCTTCCCTGAAATGGCCTTGACGCGGACGCTCAAATCGAGGTCTTTATAGTTGGTGTCTTCAACAATGGCTAAAGGGAAGCGATAGCCCGTGGCATCCGTGGAGGTCTGAGCCAAAACATTGGGTTTGGATGGAGCAGTGGAGTCGGGGACAACCAACCACGTCCCTTTTGTCCCCTGGCCGGTCAGTTCGGTGACCCACCCCGAGGGCAAGGCCTGTGCTTTGTCTTTGTCAAAGTTCCAGGTCTTGGGTTGGGAGAAGGTCGGAACTGGAGCAGTCAAAAGAACTAGCACGGAGAAGAGGCAAATCACCAAAACGGGTTCCCATTTGAGTTTCATAACATCTCCTTTCATGATTTGAAATCAGATACCAAGGCACTTTTTTAATGATCCAATGCTGGTTCAAACTCACCCCCGCCCAGCCACCGGCAGCTATGGTGATGAATGAACATGAGTTCACGCTGGCAGACATACTCGGAACAGACTCCCCTTTCCGAGCCTGCTCTCGATTTCGATTCTTCCTCCGTGGGCTTCACAAATCGACGTGCAAATGGAAAGCCCCAGACCGCTTCCACCCATCTCACGGGACCGAGATTTGTCCACCCGGTAAAACCGGTCGGTCAGGTGCTGAATTGCTTCCTGGGGGACCCCAGGACCGTCGTCCTCAACCTCGAGGACAACCTCTTTGACTCCGCGGGCAAGTCTTATATGCACTTGAGAACCTGAAGGACAGTACTTGATGGCATTGTCGATCAAATTGAGTAATAACTGCTTGATCCGATGGCGATCTCCCCGAATAGGCAGAGAAGAAAAGCCATCGGTTTCAAGTTGAATCCCCTTATCCTCTGCCAGGAGCTTCATTTGCTCGGCCGTGGTGTTTGTCAGTTCAGCCAGGTCAAAGACCTCCTGTTCCAACTGAATCTCACCCGAGTCCAACTGGGTCAACTCTAACAACTGTCCAACGCTTTTGGAGAGCCGTTCGGTCTCTTCCAGTGTCTGAGCTAGCATTTCCTTGGTTTCTTCCGGGTTTCGATCCCGCTGTGAAATGGACGAATTACGCATGAGCAATTCGAGGTTCCCGCGGATGACTGTCAAAGGAGTTCGCAGCTCGTGCGAGGCGTCGCCTGTAAAGCGGATCATCTGCTTAAATGAAGCATCCAGTCTTTCAAACATCTTGTTGAGAGTGGCGGTCAACCGCTCAATCTCATCTCCTGTTTGGCTCTCCTGCAGGCGCTCTCTCAAGTTGTTCGTATTTATTTTCCCCGCAGTAACAATGACCTCTCGAACCGGCTTCAGTGAACGCTTGCTGAGAAGGAACCCACCGACTACAGAACCCAATAGGGCAAAGGGAAGAACAAGGAGCCCGGCCTTCCACAACCCCTCCAAATCACGTTCTATAGGAACTATGGAAGTCGACATTTGGATTTGGTAGGATTCGCCGGTTTCTGCTTGGTAAGGACGGAGGAATACCAGCCGATGCCGGTCGGTATCGAGATGGGTTCGAGTCTGCTTCAGGTCCGCATTGAATTGTGTGGGTTCAAGAACAAGGTTCTTGTCGCGAGGGGGTCCCGACTCATAAATGATCTCGTTCTTAGCATTGACGATGCGGAAGAACAGGTTATTGGATTCAGGGGCATAGTGCTCCTCCATCTCGTCCCGCAGGTACTGAATCCCCGACTTGGGCAAGCCGGGCAGCAGCGATACGGAAATTTGGCGAGTTTGACTCGCGCACTGTGCTTCTAATGACGCTATGAGGTGTCGTCGAAACCCCCAATAGCTGGTTCCGGCAAAGACCAGCAAAGTCAGCGTCAGCAGTGAAACATGGTAGAGGGAAAGCCTGAAGTGCAATGAGCGAGGATTCATGGGGCACCCTCCGCACTGAGAATGTAACCGACTCCTCGCACGGTATGAATCAGCTTAGGTTCAAACCCCTGGCCGATCTTGTTGCGCAGATAACGGATGTAGACGTCAACCACGTTGGTGAAACTGTCAAAGCTTTGGTCCCAGACTTGTTCGATGATCATAGACCGGGAAAGGACCTGGTCCGCGTTCCGGGCCAGATATTCCAACAGGGCGTATTCCTTGGCTGTTAGCTCAATCCTTTTTCCGCTCCGAGTGACAGCCCTGCGCTTGAGCTCAATGCAGAGATCTGCAACCTGGATGACTTCTCTGGCTTCGATGGCTCCCCTGCGCAATAACGCCTTGACCCTGGCCAGCAGTTCGGCGAAGGCAAATGGCTTGGTCAAATAGTCATCACAGCCCTTCTCAAACAGCTCGACCTTGTCCTTGACCGCTCCTTTAGCGGTCAATATCAGGACAGGGATCGTCCGATTGCTCTTCCGGATGGTGCGCAAAACTTCCTGCCCGCCCAGACTGGGTAGCATCAGGTCCAGGATGAGCAGGTCATATTCCTTGGAGACCGCCAGGTCCAAGCCTTGCTGGCCATCGCCGGCTACATCGACGACGAACCTTTCTGCTGCCAACCCTCGCCGGATGAAGCTGGCTACTCGTTGATCGTCTTCAACCAACAAAATGCGCATAGTCACACCATACTCCTCAATTATGAGAATTCCATGAGAAGAACATTAAAAAATTCTCATAATCAGGGTATTTCCGTCATCAACTGTCGATGGCCTAACCGTAACCCTCTAACGTGGTATAGGTTGAGGCTCAGCTGCAGGCAATCAATTGTGCGGTCGTCAGGGTCTAGGAACCGTGTGGAGTCGCCGTTGTTCAAACAAGCCATCCTCATCATCGGAAAGAGCTCTTTCGGAAACATCATCCGCTTTGTTTTCTGCACGATGCAGGAATCCTCGGTCGTGTTGGCACTTGAATGTCTGGATGACGTTTTGTGAGGGTTGAAGTGGGGAGCGGAGTTCCGCAGCCAAAGTTGATCTATTCTGAAGGAATCGCGCTCTTAGGTCGGACAGGTCGGAGTCTTGGTTCGAAATCACTCTTGATAGCAGCTTGCACGATTAATGCCGCTAAGTCCCCCAAGACGGGCTCTCGTTTACAATTAGGAATATCTCTTGCGAATTCCCTCCCTACATAACGGATTGACCACGTGGTTGGCCGCATGCCTTCTCGTTGATCTTCTCTGCTTCGATTCCAGAAAGTCTCTCTATCTATGCGGCCAGAGGTCTCCCTGTGCCCTCAGTTTATTCGCCATCCGGGTTCCCAATTCGGGTCTCTTTCCCATGTTCTTTAATTTGAGCGGTGTTGAAGGCCTGTACATTGGGCGATCGTTCTTGAATGATTCAGAATACTTATTAACATTTTGGCGTTTAAAACACTTTTAGTAAGTGAGGGCCAATTTGGATTGAGGAGCACGGACTCAGGCTTCTCCCTCAATCAAAGCCGTCAGTGAGCTTTTGGTCAGTATGCTGACATTGATTCCGGTCATGAGTTCGATGAGAGGTTATTGGTTTGAGCACAAAAGCTCGTATCGAAACGGGAATTGGCAAACGAAGAAAGGAGACTGAGGTTTGACGACACCCTTCCAACAAAACCAAAAGATCAAAGATGATTCGCTCTTGACAGCAACTGAAGTTGCACGATGGCTCTCCGTCTCAGCCGGGTGGGTTCGAGATCATGCAACCCGAAAGCAGCCGCGTCTTCAGTCGGTAAAACTGGGGAAACTGCTGAGGTTCCGGGCGGAAGACATCAAGGAGTTCATCCAAAAATGGTGCCAGTGATAAAATCGCCTCCCAACTTCCAGTTCACGAATATTGGGAGGCATATGCCAAGAGATCGTTACCAACACGGATGGGTCGAAGAGACCGGCAAGAAAGTCAAGAAGTGGAAAGGCCACTTCTACGTCTACGTAGTGACCACAGACGGAAAGGAGAAGCGCAAACATCGTTCTGTCACACTTGGGCTCAAATCGGGGATGAGAAAGTGGGAAGCAGAACGGGAACTGGGAAAGATCATTGAGCGAGAAAGCCGTGGGAATACGAACCCTATACCCGATCCGAGTCTCAAATTCGGATGGTTTTGGGCCAGCCGTTTCCTGCCATTGAAAGAATCGAAATGGAGATGCTCTACAAAGGAGGCTGTGACCTACGTGATGGATAACCACGTGTTGCCGAGGTTCGGAGAAACACGCCTTTGTGATCTGACACGATTCGAGCTGCAGTCGCATCTTAATCAACTGGCGAAGGAATATTCGAAATCAGTCGTTCAGAAGGCTCGAACCTGGCTGAAAGCTGCGATAGAGGAAGCGATTGACCAGGACTTTTTGTTGAAGAACCCCGCGAGGAAATTGGAGATGCCAGTCACACGCAAGACCTGTAAACGATACCTAAGCACCGAGGAGATCCACAAGTTACTCATTGCGCTGGAAGGCCGTGACCGCTTGATTGCCCGAACACTGATTGTATGCGCCTTGCGTCCCGGTGAGCTGTTTGCCTTGCGTTGGCGAAACGTCCTGGACGGACGGCTAAGAATCGAGGAGGCGGTCTATCACGGAGAACTCGGTCCCACAAAAACCGAAGGAAGCGCTGCGTTGGTTGCAATGCCAGTATCACTGCAGAAGGAACTGGAGGTTTGGCGAGAAAGCTGTGATTACCCCGGTGCCGATGAATTTGTGTTTCCCTCACGGAAGGGGACTCCCTTGGATGCCCACAACTACTTGAGGAGGGTGCTGAAACCAAGAGCAAAGAGAGTGGGGATTGAAGGTTTGACTTTTCAGGCGCTCCGTCGTACGTTTGCAACCCAGGTACATGGAATTGGAACCGTGAAGGATGCTCAAACCCAGCTTCGCCACTCCAATGCGACCACAACCATGAATGTGTATACCCAGGAGATCCCATCGAGTGTGAAGGCCACCGTCGAGGCTCTAGATCAAAAACTCTTTGGGGTTTTGAACACGATTGAACACGAATTTAAAATGTGAGGATTGTAAGTTATTGAAAATATGGTACGCCCGGCTGGACTCGAACCAGCGACCCCCTGCTTAGAAGGCAGGTGCTCTATCCACCTGAGCTACGGGCGCAAAGAAGAGAACCAAGCGCGATGCCCCCCTTAGGGTACCGCGTGCCCGGTTCAGAAGGGAGGAACGACGCCCTCACGACACTGCGAGTTGGACCTGATTGGAAGCCAGATCGGCGTCGCGAAAGCGTTTTCACCTTACCACATTCAGGTCTCTACGAAAAGGGGCAAGAACCCACAGTGGGAACAGCCCATGATATAGTAGCTTTGAATTTGGCGAGGTGGGAATGGGCAGAGTACGAGAAACCCTCGAGGTTGACATCCTCTTTGTCGGCGGCGGGCCAGCTAGTCTAAGCGGTGCATTGCATCTCCGGAATCTGATCGACTCCCATAACCAGAGCCCCGCAGGCCCAACGCGGCAACTCGGAGCAGTTAGCATTGCTGTCATCGAGAAGGGACGGGAGATTGGAGCTCACAGCCTGTCTGGAGCTATCCTCGACCCGATTGCTCTTCGAGAGTTGATGCCTACTGTCGATATCGAGAGCATCCCGACGGTGACCCCCGTTGTTAAAGAACATCTCTGGTTCCTGACTTCAAACCGACGAATTCATCTTCCCTGGGTCCCTGCCCCAGTCAACAATCGCGGCAACTTCATCCTCTCGCTCAGCCGTTTTGTGAAATGGTTGGGAGAACAGGCCGAAGCACGAGGTATTGATCTGTTTCCAGGTTTTGCCGGCACGGAACTCTTGTTTGAAGGGGACCGATTGGTTGGGGTTCGTACGGGAGCCCGGGGGCTCGATAAGCAAGGGCAGCCCAAGGCCTCCTACGAGCCCGGGGTCGATATCCTTGCCAAGGCCATTGTATTTGGCGAAGGTGTCCGGGGTTCACTCACCAAACAGGTTGTCTCTCGGCTTCAGTTGGATGCTGGGAGGAACCCTGCCCTCTATGCCATGGGGGTGAAGGAGGTGTGGGAAGTCCCTGATGATCCCTGGTCTTGTGGGGTCATCATTCATACTCTAGGGTTCCCACTCAAATCGGAGAACTACGGCGGCGGGTTTCTCTACCACATGGGAAGAATGATTTCACTAGGGCTGGTGGTCGGCCTCGACTACAGGGATCCCTTCCTGGATCCACACCGCGAATTTCAGCGCTTTAAGAATCATCCGCAGATCGCCGCTTTCCTTAAGCGGGGTAAAGTCATCCATTATGGGGCCAAGGCGCTGCCCGAGGGAGGCTATTTCAGTATTCCCAAGAGTTATTTCAGCGGGGGGCTCCTTATTGGAGACGGGGCGGAACTCTTGAATGCCCAACGGCTCAAAGGGATTCACTTGGCGATGAAATCCGGCATGGTGGCGGCTGAAACACTCTTCCAAGGTCTCCTGAAAAATGATTTCTCGGAATCCGCGCTTAGCCTGTATGAGAAACTCTTGATGGAGAGTTGGGCGGGAAAGGAGCTTCACCGCGAGCGCAACTTCCGGCAGGGCTTCCAACATGGATTGTGGAGGGGCTTAATGCATGGGGGATTTCAGATGATCAGCGGCGGGCGAGGAATAAAAGCTCGACTATCAAACCGTCCCGGCCACGAGAGGATGCGGAAAATTGAAGAGATTCCGCCCGGTACGCGGGCCTCACGGGAGACTTCCCAGCCGAAAGAGAGGACAGCACTAGATAAGGCCACTAGTGTGTATTATTCCGGAATCCGGCACGACGAGGACCAGCCCGCCCATCTGCTGATCGCGGATCTCGACATCTGCCACACTCGCTGTGCTCGTGAATACGGAAACCCCTGCCAGCGTTTCTGTCCGGCGCAAGTGTATGAAATGGTGGGCGGGGAAGGAGGTGAGGGACGGCGCCTCCAACTGAATCCGTCTAACTGCGTGCACTGCAAGACTTGTGACATTATGGATCCATATCAGATTATTACCTGGGTACCTCCGGAGGGAGGAAGTGGCCCGAGTTTTATGAACTTGTGAGCTTCAGGACAGGCGGGACCTGGGGTCAGGAATTAAAGAATCAACATGCAGTCGCCATAACTATAAAACCGGTATCCCGACTGGATGGCTTCTTGGTACGCCTTCAAGAGGCGATCTCTTCCTGCAAATGCAGATACCAGCATCAACAAAGTGGAACAAGGCAAGTGAAAATTGGTAATCAGGCCATCGATCAAGCGAAACTGGAACCCGGGAAAGATAAACAGTTTCGTCTCTCCCTGGCAGGGGACAAAGTCCTGGCCAAACTGCAAAGCAGCCGACTCGAGCGCACGGGTCACAGTTGTGCCAACCGCGATAATCCGCCGCCCTTGGGATTTTGCTGAACGGACTGCCTGGGCGGTCGGTTCGTCAATCTCGTACCACTCTTTCTCCATCCGGTGTTCTTCAACCCGCTCAGACCGAACTGGCTGAAACGTGCCCAGGCCGACATGAAGCGTGATTTCACACCAACTGATCCCTTTCTCCCGTAGGCGCTGGAAAACTCCCTCTGAGAAATGGAGGCCTGCGGTTGGGGCCGCCACGGCCCCGCGTCTGCTGGCATAGACTGTCTGATATCGCAACCGGTCCAGGGGTTCATCCTCTCGGTGGATGTAAGGCGGCAAAGGGACATGACCCAACCGGTCAACCTGCGTGTTGAAGTCTCCTGTGCAATGGAACCGGACTCTTCGCACGCCATACTCCCCTCGCTCCAGAACCTCACACTCCAGTGCTCCCCCTCCGAAGACGATCACCTCGCCTACCCGGACCTTGCGGCCCGGCCTCACCAGGACTTCCCATGTTCCCTGTTCTAGTGGCTTCACCAGCAAGACTTCGATTTGGGAGCAAACAGGGCTCTGCCTGCCACGAGGACCCGATTCTAGGCCCAGGCGACGCCCGAGCAGGCGCGCCGGAAAGACCTGCGTGTTGTTGAGAACCAGCAAGTCTGAGGCGCTCAACAATGCCGGAAGATCCGAGAACCGGTGATGCTTCACGACTCCCGTATGCCGGTCTAGTTTGAGAAGCCTGGACTCTTCCCGCTCTCTCGCCGGGTAAAGGGCGATACATTTCTCAGGCAGGAAGTAATCAAATTCAGAAAGTTGCATGTCGACTATGGTATCTTGTCGCTCGTAACTTGTCACTCGTCACCCGGAACATGCACACCGTCACAGCCACGATATCGAGCAAAGCGGTGGATCGCCTGCAGGCAGGCCATCTTTGGATCTACCGAAGCGATGTAATCTCCTGCGATTCTGCGCCCGGGGCCATTGTTTCACTTGTGGATGAAAAGAAGCGGTTCTGGGGGAAAGCCTTCTTCAGTTCGAGTTCCTTGATTAGCCTCCGTCTGCTAAGCAGTGAAGACCGACCGATCGATCGGGGATTCTGGATCGGCCGCCTTGAACAGGCGATGCGATTGCGCCAACAGGTGGTATCTGGAACCGAGGTATACCGCCTGGTGAACGGGGAGGGAGATGGAATGCCTTCCATCATCGTGGACCGGTACGGGGACCTGCTGTGCCTGCAGACTTTAAGTCAAGGAGCGGAGGCATTAAAGCCTTTATTGGTCGAGGCGCTGGTGGAGCTTTTCCAGCCGGGGTGCATCCTCGAGCGGAACGACACCCGGGTTCGCCAATTAGAGGGCCTGGCCCTTCAGTCAGGAGCCCTCTATGGGACAGCAACCCCAGAAATCATCTGCCGGGAAAACGGCCTGCGATTTTGCTTCCAGCCGGAAAGCGGGCAGAAGACCGGGGCCTTCCTGGATCAAAGAGAGAACCGCCTGGAAGCACAAAAAGTGGCTCGAGGCAGAGCCCTGGATTGCTTCTCCTACAACGGGGCCTTTGCCATGCATTTGGCCGGATCCTGCGAGTCGGTCGAAGCGGTTGACATATCCGCGACTGCAATACAGCAGGCACAACGCAATGCGGCGCTGAATGCCTTCAACAACATCCAATTCGAAGCAGAAAATGCCTTCGATCGACTCAGACTTCTGGATAATCTTAGACAGCGATTTGACACCATCGTCTTGGATCCACCCGCCTTTGCCAAGAACCGGGGCCATCTGGCTTCGGCGCTAAGGGGTTATAAGGAAATCAACCTGCGAGCCCTGCGCCTCCTGAACCCGGGAGGAATCCTCATTACTTCCACTTGCTCACAGCACGTAGAGGAGGTAACATTTCTCAACGTCCTGGCTGAAGCTGCGGCCGACGCCGGCCGTAAGGTCCAGATTCTACAGAAGCGAACGCAGGCACAGGATCATCCGTTCCTATTGTCCATGCCGGAAACCCTATACCTGAAATGTATTTTCCTGCGAGTCATAGATTAGAGTGATTTGATGTTTGACAATCTTCCACTCACATTTTATTAATGCTATTGACTAATCTAGATAGAGGAGGAAAGAAAACATGAACATCACTAAGTGGGACCCTTTCAAGGACTTAGTTACGCTCCAGGACCGCATGAACCGGTTGTTTGAAGATTCTCTTCGAGGAGTGAGAGATAGCGACGGCGGTTTGACTGGCACGGCATGGAGTCCGGCTGTTGACATTTACGAGACTGACAATGAGGTTGTACTGAAGGCAGAACTTCCTGGGGTCGATCAGAAGGGCATCGATATCCATGTTGAAAACAACACACTGACGCTTCGGGGGGAGAGGAAGCTGGAGAAGGAAACCAAGCAGGAGAATTACTACCGGATCGAGCGAGCCTATGGGAGTTTCTTGCGGTCGTTTACGCTTCCTGGAACCATCGATCAGGAAAGAATTCATGCTGACTACAAGGATGGTGTTCTAACGGTTCAGATGCCGAAGCGCGAAGAAACTAAGCCCAAACAGATCAAAGTAGCGCTTACTTCTTAAAGGGATCCTCAATCGGGTATAGTGAGGATTGGGCACAATGAGTTTCCACCCTCACAAACCGCTTTGAGAAGCGCTTGGCCAAATTCTGGTTTGCTTGTGCCTTCGGTTCGACAAAGTCCAACCGTGGGCAGATGCGGTTACCGCATAGGTCTTGGCGGGAGTTAGAACGGAGACAAGGGTTAATGCGATACGACAAGCTTACATTAAAGGCTCAGGAGGCCATCGTAGAAGCCGAACGCCTGGCTTCTGAGCAAGCGCACCCTCAAATTGAACCGGAACATCTCTTCAAGATTCTGCTTGTACAACCTGAAGGGGTCATACCTCCTTTGTTGAGCAAAATGGGAGTGCCACAAGGAGAACTTTTCAATGATGTGGAAAAGAGTCTTGCCAAGCTGCCCTCGGTACAGGGGATCGAAGGGCGGCCCCTGTCTCCCAAAATGAACAACGTGTTGGAGGCCAGCTTCAAGCAGGCGGACCGCCTAAAGGATGAATACGTCAGTACCGAGCATCTGCTACTGGCTCTTGCCGAAGTTAAGGGCACGGAAGCCCAGCAGATTCTGGAGAAGCATGGGGTCTCCCCCGAGAAAATTCTCCAGGGCCTGGTCTCCGTTCGGGGGGGACAGCGGGTCACAGATCAAAATCCAGAAGACAAGTACCAGGCGCTGGAACGGTATGCCCGGGACCTGACTGATCTGGCACGAAAAGGCAAACTCGACCCCGTAATCGGGCGAGATGAGGAGATTCGTCGAGTCATTCAGGTGCTCTCGCGCAGAACCAAGAACAATCCCGTTCTGATAGGAGAGCCCGGAGTTGGAAAGACGGCAATCGTTGAGGGCCTGGCTCGACGAATTATTGCTGGCGATGTTCCGGAGAGCTTGAAACGCAAGCGTCTCGTGGCTCTTGACCTGGGAGCCATGATCGCCGGCGCCAAATATCGAGGCGAGTTCGAAGACAGGCTCAAAGCCGTGCTGAGGGAGATTGCAGAAGCGGAAGGACAAGTTGTCCTGTTTATCGATGAGCTTCACACTTTGGTAGGAGCCGGAGCGGCTGAAGGGGCTGTGGATGCCTCAAACATGCTCAAACCAGCCCTTGCTCGTGGTGAGCTCCGCTGCATTGGGGCTACTACGCTCAATGAATACAAGAAACACATTGAAAAGGATGCTGCCTTAGAACGACGTTTTCAGCAGGTCTACATCGGTGAACCCACGGTTGAGGACACTATCTCCATCCTGCGGGGCTTGAAGGAGCGCTACGAGATCCACCATGGAGTCCGGATTAAAGACTCCGCCATCGTGGCGGCGGCGACTCTTTCCAACCGTTATATTTCAGATCGTTTTCTTCCGGATAAAGCCATCGACTTAGTCGACGAAGCGGCAGCCGCCTTGCGCATGCAGATTGATTCCTTGCCGGTCGAACTGGACGAAGTAGAGCGCCGGATCACCCAGCTGGAAATCGAACGGCAGGCATTGAAAAAGGAGGAAGATGCCGGGTCTCGGGAGCGATTGACGGATCTGGAAAGAGAGCTGGCGGATCTGCGGGAGGAGTCGGCCCAGTTGAAGGCACGCTGGCAAAATGAAAAGAACCTGATCACTCAGATTCAGGAGATCAAAGAAAAAATCGAGCAGTCCAAGATTGAGGAGCAAAAACACGAGCGCGAAGGAAACCTCGGCAAGGTCGCCGAGATCCGCTACGGCAAGCTAGTGGGGTTGCAGAAGGAACTGGAGGGGGCTAATGGAAGGCTGGCCGAACTCCAGCAGCACTCCCACATGTTGAAGGAGGAGGTGGATGAAGAAGATATTGCTCAGGTGGTCTCCAAGTGGACGGGGATTCCTGTTACCAAGATGCTGGAGGGTGAAATTGCCAAGCTGGTCCGTATGGAGGAAAGGCTGAGAGAGCGGGTGGTGGGACAGGAAGCAGCCCTGAAGTCGGTGTCTAATGCCATCCGGCGCAGTCGTGCTGGTCTTCAGGAGCACCAACGGCCCGTCGGATCATTCATCTTTCTCGGCCCCACGGGGGTGGGGAAAACCGAATTGGCTCGTGCTTTGGCTGAATTCCTGTTTGACAACGAGAAAGCCATGGTGCGGCTCGACATGTCAGAATTCATGGAGAAGCATTCGGTCGCGCGCCTGATTGGAGCGCCGCCGGGGTATGTAGGCTATGAAGAAGGCGGTTACTTGACTGAAGCGATCAAAAGACGCCCCTATACGGTCATTCTCTTCGACGAGATCGAAAAGGCGCACCCGGACGTGTTCAATGTCATGCTCCAGATCCTGGATGACGGGCGGCTAACGGATGGCAAAGGACGCACCGTGGATTTCAGGAACACCCTCATTATCATGACCTCCAACGTGGCCAGCAGTTGGATCCAGGAACTGGGGCACAGGGAACCCGAGGAAATGCGGCGGAAAGTCATGGAGGCGTTACGGGCCACCTTCAAGCCGGAGTTTCTGAATCGGATCGACGATATCATTATCTTCAATTCCCTCGGTCGTGCTGAGATTAGCCGGATAATCGACCTGCAAGTTCAGCGACTGCAAGCCCTCTTACAGGAAAAGAAGATAGGGATGGATTTGACAGACAGGGCAAAAGAGTTGCTCTTCAAAGAAGGATATGATCCAACCTATGGAGCTCGCCCACTTAAGCGAGCCATCCAGCAGCTTATTCAGGACAAACTAGCCATGAAGCTGTTAGAGGGAGAGATCCTGCCTGGGGACAAGGTCACCGTCGACGCGGATCTGGGTCGGGGAGAGATGATTTTTGAAGCGGCGACGGCAGAGCCTAAACCCCATGGGTAAGCTGCTGCTAACATGGCGCGCTACCACTAATAAGACTACCCCACTTCGGTAAGAGTGTGGTGCGCCCGACAACTGCGGTTTGATATCGCCAGCAAATTTCACTATGATATTGTGCAACCGGAAACCAGCTGAGATTCCAGAGGAGTAGCATGCATGATTGAAGAGAAAGAAAAAGGGGTGGATTTGGAGGATTCTCAAAAAGGTCGACCAATCCCTGTCCGGATCAATGCCCCCGTTAGCGACGAACCAATCCGGGTCACAGATAGAAGATTCTGGGTGAATCAACCGCAGGAGGTGACCGAAGACGGGCCTCCAGTTTCTTTGAAGCCCACTTACGTTGAAGAGATGGAGAAGCGCCTGGCTGATTCAGAAAGGAAGCAGCAGGAACTACTCGCTGCCCACCGGGAGTTCAAGGCTAACATGGCCCAAGAGACGCGCCAGGCCCGGGAACGGATCCAGAGTGAGTACAACAAGCGGTTAATTCAGGCCAAGGGAGAAGTGGCTGAGAAGTTTATTCAGATCCTTGAAAATCTGGAACGGGCTATAGCGGCTGCCGAAGGGTCCACGAACTTTAGGAGCTTGCTCGAAGGGGTTCAGCTGATCCGCAATCAATTCCGCAATGCCCTTTCCGAGTTGGGGCTCGATGAGGTATCCCCTAAGGGTGAGACGTTTAACCCTGAATTAGCTGAAGCAGTCCAGGTGATCGAGGTTGAGAGCGAAGCGGATGACAATGTGGTCATGGATGTGGTCAGCAGGGGTTATTCCATGAATGGACACCTGGTCCGGCCGGCTCGGGTCGTTGTAGGGAGGTGCCAGACACCACAAACTTCTTCGCCCGTGCAGGAACCAGTCAATTAAGAAGGGACAGAATGACAAGCATTGAGGAGGGGAGTCCTCAATGCTCTAATGTTCAGGGAAATCTCAATTCCGGATCCTTCTCTTCGATCATCCGAATAAACTCGTAAATCAGTTCTCGGTCCCGCCAGCCCCTTCTGGCTTCCTCATTCATCTGATCAAGTACTTCCTTCACGGGAAATGGCGGCTTGTAAGGCCGTTGGGAGCTGAGCGCGTCAAAAACATCAACAGTTTGCAGGATTCGGGCCGTGATGGGAGTCTCATCACCACGCAACCCATCCGGATACCCCCCGCCATCCCATCGTTCGTGATGGTTCCGAATTATGGGCAGGACCAGTTTAAAGTTACGCAACGGCGTGCAGATGCGTTCTCCAATCAGAGTATGCTGTCGCATCATGGCCCACTCTTCTTGGGACAGAGGATTGGGGTTCAGTAGAATAGCGTCTGGGATCCCGAGTTTTCCGATGTCATGCAGAATCCCGCCGCGATAGAGCGCTTTTAAGAGGCTCGAATTGAGGCTCAGTTTTTCACCCAGCTTCACCGAATATCTGGCAAGCCGCTCACAGTGTCCATTGGTGTTCGGGTCCTTGGCCTCTACCCCCAAGGCTAGACTAAACAGGACCGTTTCAGCATTCTCCAGCTCATCCGTGATTTGTTTCAGTCTCAAAGAGGCGCGCACTCGCGCCACGAATTCCGTCACATTGAAAGGCTTATTCAGAAAATCGTCAGCGCCGGCCTCGATTCCCCGGATTTTGTCCTCCAGGTCTTGAAGGGCCGTGACCATGATCACCGGAATGAGTCGGGTTCGCTCATCATTCTTCAAGTGCTGACAAAGCTGATACCCGTCCATCCCAGGCATTATTATGTCCAGCAACACTAAATCAGGGTCGAGCTGAAGGGCCTTCTCATATCCCTCCTTCCCATCGGAAGCAGTGAAGACTTCGCAGCGTACGGAGCTGAGAATCTCTTTGATTAATCTCAGGTTCTGGGGTTCATCATCGACAGCCAGAATCTTGAAACTACGATCAAATTTCTCGAAGATGTCCATCAGTTTCGAGGCTCGATGATCTATTGCCCACTCCGCCCCATAATGTCAGGCCCTGATCTGTTCCCTGCCCCACACGGGAGCTGATAGATCTACCGGAATCGCGTGCAAGCCTTATCATTTGAGCAGGGTTTGCCTTTGGCGCCTTTAGAGGATACCACGAATCAAGCCGGCAAGTTCTCCCAATTTATAGTGTTTGGCAGATTCGAGGGCCGCGGGTCAAGAAGATTCTGGCCCATTGATCGGAAGGTTCTATTATGCCGTAGCAAATTTCTCGCTAATTTACCAATTGGCAAATAATCATAATAGGATTACACTTCTATTGCCGAATTTTTGCCGGAGGAGGTTTGAGGAGGTTTATGGAAGAGACGTTGATCACAGTGAAAGAGGTTGCCGACTATCTCAAGCTCAAAGAGCAGACGGTGTACCTTCTGGCACGGCAAAACAAGATACCCTCCTTGAAGGTGGGTGGCAGTCTCCGCTTCAAGAAATCCCAAATTGATTCTTGGCTTCTTTCGTCTCCCCATGTCACCGGTAAACAGGAGGGACCGAAGCAGAAAGTCCTCATAGTAGACGACGAAGAACTGGTTCGCAACACGCTAAAACGGATGATTGAGATCCACGGGGTGGCAACAGCCACTGCGGAAGGTGGGCATCAGGCTATAGAGTTGATGAAGCAAGAAAAGTTCAAGATGGTATTTTTGGATTTGGACATGCCTGTGATGAATGGGGTAGACACACTGCGGACCTTGAAAGAAATCAACAAGGAACTGGTTTTCGTTGTCGTGACAGCTCTGGACGGCGACAATGACCTATTCCGAAGAATCCTGGAGCATGCTCCGGTCTCGGTTATTCCCAAGCCATTTACAATTAAACAGATTGGCGATGTTATGGAACCTTACTTTGAGCTGGTGACGTTACCCAGATAACCCTCCTTTGACATTTAGCTGGCTAGGCACCTGACGATTCCAGGGATCGCAGCTACCCTGGAGTCACGCCGTTGAGGAACTGGTCGAAACTCCCAGACCATTTCGCCACAGTCTTCTCTGGCCCCACTAATTTGAAGAACCACGGGCCCTGTGGAGTTTCGACCACCGCAGCAATCATTCGATACCCTTTGTTGGGCCCTCCGGACGGGGCACCAGGCATCATTAGTGCTTGATATGTTCCTGTAATGTCAACGACCGTAACCGAGAGTCCGGCGACGGTCCTCTTGCTAGTTCTGGCTCTCTCCTTTGAAGAAGAGCCATCAGGTTGAGTGATCTGGCCGATCCAACGATCGATATTGGCCTCGGCGGAGCCCCCCTGGCCTGGGCCAAAGTAGAATACGACGAGTTCTCCATCTGCAGGATCCCCCTCAACCCGAGGTAAAGCAAATTGCCCCTGGCGCATCGTGGACGTTGGAGTTTGTTCGACCCACCCTTCGGGAACATGCATCTTCAGGGGACCGAACGCTTTTTGATTCCCGGAAGCAGCCCCATGGGCACTTTCGAACGGAGCGGCGGGAGCAGAGGCTTTCGAGGCGCTACCGGCGGGCTCTTCCGAGACATTGCGGTCGCTACATGCCACTATTCCCAGCAACCCGGCCAGGATTGACCCCCAAAGCAGATTCCCGATGCGGGGGCAAGCGGAGACTGGATGCGACCCCCTCGTTCTGGTAGCAGTCTGACAAGCACTCATGTTTGTCCTCCTTAAATTGTTCCTGTTGGCCATGCCTCTTTACATGGCCATGATGTTGTAGCCGCAGTCTACGTAAAGAACTTCCCCCGTGACTGCGCTGGACAATTCGCTGGCAAGGTACAAGCCCGTGTCGCCCAGCTCTTTGGGAAGCACATTTCGCCGCAGCGGTGCAACTTCAGCATGATGTCTCAACATATTACTGAATCCGGCAATTCCCCTTGCAGCCAGTGTATTGATGGGTCCGGCACTAATCGCGTTGACCCTGATGTTGCAGCGTCCCAAATCGTAGGCGAGATAGCGAACGGTGGCTTCCAGGGCAGCTTTGGCCACACCCATCACATTATAGTTGGGAACCACCCTTTCAGCACCATGATAACTCATCGTGATAATACTGCCGCCCTCCACCATTAAAGGCAAAGCGGCGTTGGCGATGGTCACCAGGGAATAAACACTCACGTCCATAGCAATGCGAAACGCTTCGCGGGAAGTGGTGACGAAAGGGCGTTCCAGTGCCTCCTTGGGTGCAAAAGCCACACTGTGCAGAACGAGGTGTAGCTTGCCGAAATCATGCCGGAGGTTCTCAAAAACGGCCTGAACCTCCTCATCCCGGGTCACATCACAGGGATAGAGCGGCATGGTCGTCCCAAAAGAACTAGCCAGGTCTTCGACATTCTCTTTGAGACGTTCCCCTTGATAAGTGAATGCCAACCGCGCCCCTGCCTGGTGCCAGGCTTGGGCGATGCTGAAAGCGATGCTCCGCTTGTTGGCGACTCCCAGAACCAGGCCGAATTTGTCTTTCAGCATCCATGCCTCCTCGTTCAGGTGAACGTTGAGATTAACAGGAGACGTGCCGTCTGGCAAGAAGGACATAACGTCAGAACGTTCCAAGAATTGCGTCTATGAAGCCCTGAGAAAATGGGCTTGGTGGGGAAGAACCCAGCTGGCTAGGGAAGAGATATGGTTCTCGGAGAACCAAAAACTCAGCCCCGGGACTCCCCGAGGAGAGCGGGAAGAATGAATGTGGGCTCGGAAAACGAAGAGAATTTCGAGAAGGCCCGAGTAAGGGAGGCTTAGCAGGAAACTTTCCCATTCTGCCGCCCCTTGAACGAGAGATGACCTCCCACCATTTCGGAAAAAAGACGGGGGAGTGTCTTATCCAGGTAAGACCGGATCGATACGTAACACTCGTCGCAGGTATTGGTTCTAGTAAATTCTTCGATCAACCGGTGCCGTTCTTCAAGGGGGTAACGCTCGAACTGCATTGAACAGGGTTGCAAGTACCCATCGCTAGTCACCACCAGGAAACGCAACCCCGCCTTACAACCCGGGGTTCCTCCCTTCTGGAAGTAATCAAAGGTGGCATCTAGGGTCGTACAACTGTTGACAATCCAGTGGCTGTCGTCCATTCGGGCCTTGATCCGCTTCAGTTGATCCTTCAGTTCCGCGAGTTCCGCGGGCTGGTCGATAAAGTGCTCCCAACACTGTGTGCGGCGGAACGTGTAAGCACTGTAGCTGACGTTGACCCCCCAATCCTTGGCTTTGTCTGCGATAGCGTTAATATAAGGGAGATTATGACGGGTGATGCAGTTGTTGATAACAATATCGTCGAACCCGTAGGTCGCCAGCTTCGGCACCATCTTGTCCAGCTTTTCGAATAAGCCCGGGTAGCCGCGGAAGTCGTTGTGACGTTGATCGGGGAAATCCAGGCTGACCGAGAACTGGTTGATCCCAGCCTCGTGCAGACGTAAGTATTTCTCTTCCGTCATTCCCGACCAATTGGAGACCAGAATCAAATAAGGAAGTCCGTCGGGAGTCTTGATATTCTCTACAATTTCCAGTAAATCCTCCCTCATCAGGGGTTCGCCGCCCGAGATCTGGACCGCGCAGGGCCGAAGCACCTTCATGTAATGGCGATAATCGGCCGGCTTCAGATTTCGGGAGTTGTCACGGGGACCGCCATGATCACAGTGTTTGCAATAGCAGGTACAGGAATCTGTCACCTCAAACGAGATGACGATTGGCCGTTCCGCATACCAGTTGTTGACCCCGCGGGCTATGGTCTTTATGGATTCAGAGAATGGAACTCGTCGCATGAGTAGCCTACCTTGCACAATGGACTGGGGACCAGCTGCTGCTTCGCATGCGGGCCTAAGCACTCAGCTTTTCACTCGCTGAGGTCACGCGGCCGTTGCAGACCCCACCTTCGAAACCCAACAATTTTGGCAGAACGGAGGGCACATTTCAAGGAAAACACAGAAGTCGCATGCCGCCACTCTGGAGAGGTTGAACCACTTTTGACTGCCGCCACCTTTTCCGTCTCATCTTTCGAATTCCGGCGCAGTGAGGGGAACTCGCTCCTCACGGGTCTGAGGGGCGCGCCGGTTATCTAGCATGGCAACCTGCTGCACACAGGAGACCGTGCAAAAAGGAGCACAGAGCTTCCTGGTATGGAATTCTCGCTCCATGTCTTCCCGAGTGTACTCATAAAGCGAGACGGCCGGATAGCCCCGCTGTTGTGAGCAATAGTGAACCAGGCCGTCTTCGCAAACGTATAAGTAACGGGCTCCAGCCCGGCATCGCCAGTTATTGGGACGGCCCCGGGCAATGTTCTCCTGGAACTGCTTGAAGCGTGAGTAAGAGTGCCGTCCCCTGGCCATTATCTGCCGGAAGATGGCTTGCTCATTATCTGCAAGAGGCCGCAATTGCCCACCGCCGTCGTGAATAATACCGACGGTGCTCGTAAAACCCAGTTCGGCCGCACGCTTGGAGATGGTTAAGGCATCCTCTGGATTACGGGTCCCCGCCCCGAGAACTGAGTTGATGTTCACCCCAAATTCGGCATGAGCGGCCAAGTGCCGTAGTTTACGGTCCAATACCTTCAGGCTCTTCTTGGATACATCGTCGGGGATGACGTTGTCAATGCTGATCTGCATGTGGTCCAGCCCGGCCCGGTTCAGCCGTTCGACCCGATCTGGACCGAGCAGGTAAGCGTTTGTGATTAAACCAGCCAACATGCCGCGAAGCCGGATTCGCTGAATCAGCTTGTCAAGGTCGGGATGAAGCAGTGGTTCTCCACCACTGATTGTGACGATGGTCGTCCCAAAGGAGGCCAGGCGGTCAATCCGGCGAAACATTTCCTCAACGGGAACCGGGGTCGAAACCTTGTCAAACTCATTGCAATAGCTGCACGAGAGGTTACAACGCCGCATGGGGACGATGTGGGCCAACACCGGATGCTTCGTAGAGAGCAGACCCTTGGTGATCATGCGGAGTTCCCGCAGGCGCCGGTAACTGGATCTTATTCCTCGTTTCAGTGTTTTCTTGGTGATGATCATAATTAAACTATGGCCTAAAACCTTAATTGAACTTCTCAACTGCCTCAATCCATTTTCAGGGAACGGTCAAATAACCTCGACTTTTGTGCCAAATATCCTTCTCACTGGCCCTGAGTCGGACCCGGCAATCCGGCAATTGGAGTGGGTGCCGGTTAGGACAAGAATTGAGCCAAAATATGTTCATGATTAATAGGCAAGTAAAAACAAGAAAGTTCGTCCTACTCCACGTAGGAACACCACAGTCAGTGAAAATGGCAGGGGTAGCCCAAATTGATGCTCTTCCCTGAGCAATCGTGGGTTTATAAATTTGGTTATCAGGCTGCTTGAGTCGTCATGGAAAAACAGGGCAATCCCGGAACTCAGGGTGTCTCTTGATTTTCATGGAGTGATTCTTCCATGACTTGGAGGAAAGTTTTGGAAGCTCGAGAGAGGTAACGATCCTTTCGATAAATCAACCCCAGTTTACGGACAATTCTAAGGTTTTTGATAGGCATTAAACGCAAAGTTCCTTGCTTGCTCTCGTTAAGCGCGTAGCTCCTGGGTACAATGGAGACCCCCATGCCTATGGCTACGAACTTCTTAATGGTCTCAATGCTGGCCAGTTCGAAGGAAATGTTGACTTTTTCGGCCAGTTTGCCAAAGTGCTTCATGATTCGATCTCTTGTGGTGCCTGCCTTGTGGAAAATCATAGGGTAGCCGACCATCTCTGCAAGGCTTACAGCCGAACGCGAGGCCAGCGGATGACCCGGGCTGGTAATTAACCACAGGTCGTCCTCAGAAATCGGGATTGTCACTAGGTCTTTGCAAACAACTGGCAGAGTGACTATCCCAAAATCCAACTGATTTTCCAGGATCTTTTCCAGTACCTTTTTCGAGAAGTTGCGGTAGATGCTGATCTGGACTTCAGGGCACCTTTGTTTGTAAAGGGTAAACACTCTCGGCAATATATAAATACAGGTGGCCTCGTTGGCGCCTATCAGCAGCTTGCCTTTAGGAGTGGCGTTCAACTCGGAAACAGCTAACTTGGCCTCATCATGCAGCCGAAGCATCCTCTCGGCATAGGAGAGCAAAATCTCTCCGGCCTGGGTGAGGAAGACCTTCTTGCCGATGCGGTCGAAAAGCTTTTCCCCGAGTTCCTCTTCCAACATTCGAACCTGGGTGCTGATAGCAGGCTGGGTCCGAAAAAGCTTCTCAGCGGCCAGGGTGAAGCTCCTGTGGACCGCCACTTCATGGAAATAACGGAGCTGGTCCAGATTCATCCGGCCTCGATTCCTGGCTGTGGGGAGAAGAGAGTGCAGGTCACTTCTTAAACAGGTTGTCGAACGCCTGCCGAGCATCCATGGGCGTCCCAGCCCCGGAGGACGTAGTCTCGCGCTCGATGCTCTTCTTCATTGCAAAGAATTGGCATTGATTGCGAACGTTCTTCCTGGGAAGTCTCTCGGGAATGGGCTGGGTGCATTCATAGCGCGTGCTGGTATCGAAATGGGCGCACTGTTTGCAGGTGTGCAGGTCGGCTTTGCACTTGGGACACCGCGTCTCCAAGCCGATCTCCGCATCAACGATTTTGGCCCCACAGAGAGCACATCGGACTACCTCATTGAAAGCCGGCATAGGCCGAGAGCGGAATTCTGGAGGTCCCTGAGGCTTGGGGGACCGATGTCTTTTCTCTTCCCGGTCGCTGTCCATGTAGCCGGCTTGTCGATACTTTCTTTCCATGGTCGCTCCTTCAAGGGAGGGTAGCGCTCGCCATTCCGAGCATAAATGAGACCCGGATTGAGCCAATAGGTACCGCGCAACGGACGCTGCTTCTGGAGGGTGACTGAATCGACGACCCGGCAGAGTTCTTTCCCGGGGAATTCCCGTAAAGGTGCCTCAGACGTTGACCAGCTTAGGGATAGGATCCATGATCAGTTGTGGTTCGGCAATCAGGACCTTGGTCCGAGGAGGCACCGAGTGAGTCAACCACACATTGCCACCGATTACTGATCCCTCGCCGATGACGGTGTTCCCTCCCAGAACCGTTGCTCCTGCATAAATGATGACATTGTTCTCTATCGTGGGGTGGCGTTTCTTGCCACGGATTACCTTGCCTTCTGCATCCTTCGGGAAGCTCAAAGCTCCAAGTGTGACACCTTGGTAAAGCTTGACATTGTTCCCAATTTCGCTGGTCTCACCAACTACCACACCGGTACCGTGATCGATGAAAAAATACTTCCCAATCTTCGCACCGGGATGCATGTCAATGCCGGTCTTGGAGTGAGCAAACTCCGTCATGATTCTCGGTAACAAGGGGATGCCCTGCAAATAGAGTTCATGGGCCAATCGGTAGACCATGATGGCAAAGATGCAGGGGTAACTGAAGATGATCTCATCGTAGCCCTTGGCCGCAGGATCGCCGTCGTAGGCGGCCTCAACGTCTTGGGCCAGGGCATTGCGGATCTCCGGGACCTTTTCCAGAAAGCCAATGGTTTTATTCTCGGCAATGTCCTCGCAGTGAGTACAGACTGTCTCAGATAACTGGCAGCCATGCCGAATCCCCCTGTAAATCTCACGAAACAACATCTCGTAAACAGACTCCAGGGAGTCTCCAATGTGATATCGAATGCTGTTGGTATCAAGTCCCTTCTTGCCAAAGTATCCCGGGAAGATAATTTCCTGCAGGATTTCCATGATCCGGACGACACCTTCTATGGAAGGCAGGGGGGTAGTTTCCAGGTGATGCAACGGAACTTCACATTGGCCGTAAGTGGCCACAATATTATCCGTCAGGCGAGGAAGCTGATGCTTTTGTTTGAGTCGGTCTAGCATAGGGCTCCTGGAACCCAAACCCTCCGGAATTAGCGGTCATTTAAACTCAAAAGCGTAGTTCTGTCAATTCCTCCTGCTTGGCGGAGTGCAGCAGTTTTGCCAGTTCCCGGGAACTGAGAGCGCGATACTCGCCGATCGGAAGGTCTCCAAGCGGAACGCCCCCAATTCGGGTCCGAACCAGTTTCAATACCCTCCCACCCTGCGCTTCGATCATTCGCCGGACTTGCCGATTCTTCCCTTCGACTAGAATAATTTCCAGAAACGCGCACTTCTCAGTATAACGCAGAGCCCGGACTTTGGCAGGGAGCGTTGTTTCTCCGTTCTTCAGCCGAATTCCCTTGGCCAGTTCTTCCAACTGCACTGGACTGGGATGAAAGTTCACCTTTACCAGGTACGTTTTTGGAACTTTTGAGGAAGGGTTAGTCAGAAGTTCAGAAAACCTGGTGTTATTGGTGAGCAACAACAACCCCGATGTATCCCTGTCCAGGCGACCTACTGGAAAGACCCATTCCTTCTGGTCGGTCAGGAGATCATAGACTGTCCTGCGGTTCTGGGGATCCCGATAAGTGGTGACCACTCCCGGGGGTTTGTACAGCATGAGATAGATGAATTTGCTCGGGCGCAATTTCCTGCCCTCCCAAAGAATCCTGTCCCGGTCCAGGGAGACCCAGCAGTCGGGATCCAGGACGGCTCGGCCATTAACTGATACGACTCCACGCCGGATTTCGACGACGGCATCAGTTCGGGAAAGCTGGCCCCACTTGGAGAATGCTCGATCCAGGGTCACGCGATCTTTTCCGGACTTGGAATGTCTTGGCTTCATGGCAAAAAATGCGGTCCAGCGACCAGGGCAAGGCTATGCTACCATAGGTCAGTATCATAGGAAAAATCGGAAGAATCATCGATGCAGCATTGGATCAGAAGGGGTAAAAAACTCGAAGTTTGTTCGCATTCTGGTTTGGAGGTCTCTACGTATCAATTCAAGCATTTCCTCCCATTCACGTCTTTTTCACCTTCTGATCCGTTGCCGACTCCTCTAGGCCCTTGTGCGAATATCCAATGGAGGTATGCTGTGAGAGCGACGACAATTGTGATGGACCTTCTCAGGGCTTCGAGTCTGTGCCTGTGCCTGAATTTGCTTCTGCTGGCAGGGGAGACCCAGCCGCCGGACTCCAAGGAGGCTGTGGTTAATGCCTTTATGGCGGCTCGCACCCTCCCGGACAATACCGAAGCTCGCAAGTTGATGACGGCAGCTCTTGAAGGGCGGTACTTGCGAAGCAAGAAGCTCTCCACCCGGGTTCGCGGCGGGAGGGTGGCGGCCTTTGACTATGATCCTTCGAGAATCCAGACTTCGGGGGAAAAGGAATTCCAGGTCGAGATGAATTGCGTCTGGGCAGACTGGAATGAACGCGCTTATGAAACCCAAATTGAACTGCTGAAATTCGTCAAAGTCCGCAAAGATTGGCTGGCCGATGAGATTCATTTCGTCAGGTCCGTTCCTTTCCGCGGTTTGCCTCCTTTTAGCCTGGAGCAGCAGAAGGCGGGCAAAGATGCGCTGGCGGTGGCAAAGAGGTTTGCCAAAGCCATAGTAAATCGGGACCCCAAGCAGGCCACTCAATGCGTCACAGAAGAATACCAGAACCAGTTTCGGGAGCCCGAGACCTGGGAAAAGTTCATTGCCGGTCCTTCTGCCCCCCACTACGCGGCTTATGACCTTCGTGACGCGACCTTCAAAGGGATGTCGGAAGTCGAAGTCAAAATCGGCCTCTACAAGACCGAATGGGGGAAGCGGAGCTTTAACGCGGTAGAGGCACGGCTCTCCGTCCAGGAAGGCAGGACCAACTGGCAGGTGGATGATTTCCAGTTGATTAAGTAATAAGTAATCAGATATCGAGAAGGTTGGAATAGGGCACGGAATACCGTGCCCCCAAGGCTTATCTCTTTTTGGCTGCCTTCTCCGATTTTTCTGTACCGTACTTGGTGGTTACCGTCCCCGATAAGGCAGAGATCATGTCTTTGGCTAACTGGGCATTTTTCCCATCGGGAGCAAGTTCCAGGTATTTCTGAAAAGCTTCGATGGTGCCTGGCGCGGGGACGACCTTTCCGTCTGGTGTCGTGGTCGCCATACTCACCAGTGCGGTGCCCAGTTGGTATTGAGCGTCAGCATTTTTAGGATCAGTCGCCACAGCCTGCTTGAATGCTTCCACAGCCTCGGCATATTTCCCAGTGTTGGTGAGCATGGCACCCAGGTTGTAATACGCCTTTGAGGCGTTGGGCGGGCTCAATTCGGCTGACTTTTTCATCTCGGCTTGCGCATTGTCCATCTTTCCAGCCAAGCCATATACAATCCCCATATTCATGTGGTAACTGGCTTCAATTTCCGGATTGGGCTTATTGGCCAGTATGGCCAGGGCCTTGTTGTAGTTTTCAATCGCCTCATCGTATTTCTTGACCTGCTTGTAGGCCTCGGCCAGATTAGAGAAGACCACGTGCTGGTTCGGGTCCATCTCACCCGCCTTCTTGAATGACTCGATCGCCTCGTCGTATTTCTTCTCGGTGGCCAGGGATCGACCTTGCTCGAAAACACTCTTCATGTCTTCGTGTTTCTTCTTAACCTCTTCCTGTTGAGCCATCGCCTTCTTCTGCTCTTCAGAGAGTTGAGGAGGCTGACTCTTGGCCCGTTCCTGCTCGGCCTTCAGATTTACGTCGCCCTTAGCTGTGTCCTGCAACGGCACTTTGATATTATCCAGGTAGTAGATCTCTTTACCATCTTGCTGGAAGCCGACTCGATATAAGCCCACAGGAAGACCCGCATGAAAGTAATGCCCTTTCTTGTCGGTCTTAACCTGGAAGTGCTGCTTAATCTCCTTCCGGTCCAGCGTCACCATAATGCCAACCATAGGCTGGCCATCATACCCTTTGACATCCCCTTCAATGTTTCCGGTCTGGGCATAAACCCTCCGCCCTCCCAGAGGGGCAAAGAGTAGAAGTGCCACTATTGAAATCCAGAGCGACTTTAAGAGTTTTGACATTGACTCCTCCAAACACACAAGATTAAGAAACAAGAATAAGGACTATCGATGCTTCCCCTCCGCCAATAATCTAACATAGATCATGGTGGATCAGGCGTAGGAAATCGGATCCGCAACACCGGCCTCCCGGAAGCCTCTTAGCCGCAATGCACAACTATCGCAATGGCCACAAGCCAGGTCGACATTCTGGTAGCAGGACCAAGTCAGGTGAAAAGGAGCCGACAAGCGGCAACCCATCGTCACAATCTCTCTCTTTCGCATGTGAATCACCGGAGCATGAATTTTCAGGCAGGTCTCCGGCCTCGTCCCAATGCGAATTAGCTCGTTGAAGGTTTCGTAGTACTCGGGTCGGCAATCCAGATATCCCGAACTGTCTTCCGCCACCGCCCCAATGAAAATGGCCTGAGCACCCTGTACTTCAGCCCAGGAGGTGGCGATAGCCAGGAAATGGGCGTTGCGAAAAGGGACGTAACTACTGGGAATTTCCTTCCGCTCCAGATTGGCTTCTTCCACAGAGATTTCGAGATCAGTCAAGCTGGACCCTCCAATATGCCTGAAGTAATCCAGGCTGCAGGCTAGCCTACGGCTCACGTTATAGTAAGCAGCAATGTCCCTAAAAGACTTCAACTCACGCTGTTGCGTGCGCTGACCATAGGAGACATGGAGCATGGCCAGATCATAGTTCTCAGCCGCAATTGCGGCACAGACACAACTATCCATCCCGCCGCTGACCAGCACCACGGCCAGGGGTCTTTGACAACTCGCCTCATTTCCCCCTATCGCTTCTTCTCTACTCATACGGCGAACCTCGGCTGCTCCAGTTAGGAGATTTTACAACTTTGAGACGAAAAGTCATCACCTTGCCCCGGACGATGAAGCACAAGTATTGTTCCCAGAAAACTCGGATTCGTCGGAAGGCTTTCGACCGGTTTTCCAGGTTAACGAGGTACTCAATCCCTAGCGCCTTGAAGAACTTCAACAGCTTGATGTCTCGGCGAAGAATAGCGAACCGAGCCTGGGTATAGTAGCTGCTTTGGTGAGATTCCTGGAAGAAATCGAATGAACCACTATGGAGATGCCAAAGATGTGTCGGATCCTGCCAGGAGGAGGAATCGGTGTAATGGGGGGTGATGATTTCTACCTCCGCCCCATTCTTGGCAATGCGGTAAATCTCCTCCATAGTTTTAACGATTGACCCCAGGTGCTCCAAAACGTGGCTCAGGCGGATGAAATCGAAAGTATCTTCATGGAACGGATAAGGATAGCAGTTCAGGTCATGCACAACATCAACGCCCTCCAGGGGTTTTAAATCGAGGCCAATACTCCCCGGAAGTTTGTTTTTCCCGCAGCCGATATCCAGAATCTTTTTGTTCAAGTTGACAATGGGTCGGTGGGTAATATTTATTCCCTCGAAAGCAGATTTTAGCGGAATTTCCTGCAGAATGAAAACGGATCAAAAGCAAAAAAAGTCTGGATGACACTTGACAATAAGATTAAAATAAACAATGTTGAGATGTAGACCCACCTTGTCGTTTGTTCACGAAGCTGCAGCGGAACTAATTCTCTCGCTTACTTACTGGGGGTGGCTGAAAGGGGATAAGAGCCATGTTTGAACAAATCGACGACCCTGAACTCGCAGGACGCAAGACCTGGAAAGAGCGACTGACCGAATTAGCGATCATTGTGGCGGTTGCCGCGGTAGTGTTGGGTATCATTTTCTATGCACTGCACATTGGTTAGCATTGACTCCTCAGGTTGCCTGAGGCCGCGGTCTGGAGTTCAGTGACAATCGGAATCGGTTTCTGGAGGAGGTGTGACGCACCTCCTCTTTTTGTTTCTCGATGGCGACATCGATCTGGCCGTTCCCAGCCTGCACCTGACCCAGCTAATTGCTGACCCTTTTGCCCGCTTATCCCATTTTACGTCGACAGGAGAATCGTATTCTGAAGAAGCCGACGGTGGTCATCATCGGACGCCCAAACGTAGGGAAATCGACACTCTTTAACCGGATTTGCGGCCAACCCAAGGCCCTGGTAGGGAACGAGTCAGGGATGACCAGGGATCGGATTTTCGGAAATGCGGAATGGTGCGGGCGGGAGTTCGAGTTAGTCGACACGGGAGGGCTCACGCTGGACCAAACAGAGGTGATGGCTGGCTTGATTCTCGAACAGACCCAGACCGCCATGGACAGGGCCTGCGCTATCCTTTTCATGGTCGATTGCCGGGCCGGTATCACCTCGCTCGATCGGGAACTCTCCCAGTTGCTGATTCAGACTGGGAAACCGGTCTTTCTGGTAGTCAACAAATGCGATTCGCCCCGGCTTTGGAATGATGCCCAGGAGTTTCACGAGCTTGGATTCGAGCAGTTGCATCCAATTTCAGCCGCGCACGGGTTGAGTATCGGTGATCTGCTGGAGGAGCTGGTGAAAACGTTCCCCAGTTCCCAATCCGCCGGTCCTGTCGTACTTCCTGAAATCAATGTGGCCATCATCGGCAGGCCCAACGTCGGCAAATCCACATTGTTGAACCGGCTTCTCGGGGAAGACCGCGCCATTGTGTCCTCCGTTCCAGGAACCACGCGGGACGCGGTCGATTCCTTATTAGTTCGCAATGGGAGGACCTACCGCTTCATTGACACGGCCGGTATCAGAAAGAAGAGCCAGACTCACCTCCTGGCGGAAAAGCTCAGCGTGATCATGGCTCGGAAAAATCTGAAACGGTGCGATATTGCGCTGGTCGTACTGGATGCCAGCACGGGTGTGAATTCCATGGACGCCACAATCGCCGGTTACGCTCACGAAGCTGGAGTCTCAGTGATCCTGGTAGTGAACAAGTGGGATGAGATCGAAAAGACCACCAGGACTATGAAGGAGTATGAAACGGAGATTCGGGATCGGGTCAAGTACTTGGAGTTTGCTCCCATCCTTTTCGTCTCTGCCAGGACGGGACAGAGGATCTCCAAACTCTTTCAGCTGGTTGATGAAGTGGCGCAAGCCCGCAAAACACGAGTTTCAACGGGCGAATTAAACGCCTTTCTGCAGAAGGCAGCCCTGAACAAAGCGGCCATGCCGTCTAACAAGCAAGTCAGAGTCCACTACATCACCCAGGTTGGAGTGTCCCCTCCGCTCTTCGTGCTGTTCACCAATCGCCGGGGGAAATTGCATTTTTCCCTGGAGCGATATTTGATCAATCAAATTCGGGAACGCTACGGATTCCTGGGGACACCCATTCGGATCAAGCAGAGGATGGAGGCCAGGGGTGCATGATCCAAAATCCTGACTGCATGGCCAATTCGTCTGCGGCGCTGACAAAACTAAGTGTAGCCGCTCGATCCGCTGTTTCCGAAGGAGGCGGACTCATGTTATAAGACCTCATCATGAACCAGATTAATCAAGTCGAGATACCTGAAAAGCTGTATTTCAGCATTGGTGACGTCTGCCGGCTCCTCAACCTGGAACCCCATGTGCTCCGGTTTTGGGAAAAGGAATTTCCAGTGCTGTCCCCCTCCAAAGGGGCCAACGGCCGGAGAATGTACCGGAGGCGGGACGTGGAGATGGTCATTGTCATCAAAAGGCTGCTCTATGAACAAGGATTCACGATCGCTGGTGCGCGAAAAGCCCTGGCCGAGAAGAAAGCAAGTGCCTTGGCTGTCCCCCCTTCTCCTGCAGGAGTTGCACCGTCACAGGCTGCCCTGAGTGCCCCAACTCGCCCGTCCGGAGCGGGTCCAGACGTTCTCAGGCAACTCAAGAGCGACCTCCGGAGTATCTTGACAATCTTAAATAGAAGGTGTTAGAGTCCAGGCCAGTCGGGACGTAGCGCAGCCTGGTAGCGCACACGCTTGGGGTGCGTGGGGTCGGAGGTTCAAATCCTCTCGTCCCGACCATTTTTTTGATGGGACTTGGTTTTGCCTGAAATCCTTTTGACTAACGATGATGGGATCCAGTCTCCAGGCATTTTGGCTCTGGCGGAGGCGGTCTCGGCAGTCGGAAGAGTTACAGTGGTTGCTCCCGACCGCGAAAGAAGTGCTTCCAGCGCTTCATTGACTCTGCATTTGCCTTTGCGCTACGAAGAGGTCGGGCCAGGACGGTTTTCGGTTGAGGGCACTCCTACCGACTGTGTCATCATTGGTCTTCATCAGATTCTGCCTGCCCTTCCCAACCTGGTGATCTCAGGGATTAACAAAGGTGCGAATCTGGGACACGACGTCGCCTATTCGGGGACGGTGTCAGCTGCCTCTGAGGGTGCCAACCAGGGAATCCCCGCGTTCGCCATTTCCCTGGCCGCACGCGAGGAGTTCCGGTTTGAAGAAGCGGCACAATTTGCTGCCATTCTGGCAGAAAAGATCGTCAAGGATGGCTTGCCCTCAGGGGTAATCCTGAATGTAAATGTTCCAGACCAGAAGGTTTTAGGAGTACGCATCACCCGGCAGGGGCACCGCAATGTGCGTAACATTTTTGTGGAAAACATGGATCCACGGGGACGCCGGTACTTTTGGCTCGATCAGGAAATGGAGACGGAAACCCAGCGAGGGAGTGTCGACTCGGATTACATGGCTGTCAACTCAGGATTCATTTCCATTACGCCGCTGAAACTGGACCGCACCGACTATGGCTGTGCCAAGAGGATCGAAGCCTGGTCGGATACCCTCTTTAATCATAATGCAGCACCTCAATGAAATTCGGGGCGTGGCTCAGCCTGGCTAGAGCGCCTGGTTCGGGACCAGGAGGCCGGAGGTTCAAATCCTCTCGCCCCGACCATCCCCTTCAATCCCTGCCCAATCGCGACGGCCTCCTTTGCTCGAACCCCATTCTTCCGGCTGTCAAGGAAGCTTGAAGAGACTCCTTTTGCTTCAAATCTAAAGCTAACTACGACCTGTAACCAAGCCCTAGCAAGGGATTCTGTCGCGTGGAGTTTACCTTCCGTTCCCCTCTTCTGCCGCTTTCGCTACCAATTCTTGCTCCTGAGCGTAGCTGAGTCTCTTAATGGCCTCGCTTGGTGAAAGCCACTCAAGCTTGTCTACCTCTTCCGAGGGGACAAAGGAAGCGACGTGGACCGGCTCCATGCTCCAGAAAACGACCAGCTTGTTAGAATCTTCGTTGATTGGGTAATAGGTGAGACCAACAATTGGTCCCAGCTTGGCCTTGCAACCAATTTCCTCTTCCACTTCACGCAAAGCCGCCTGCTCCAATGATTCACCTGGCTGGAGCTTACCCTTGGGAAGAGACCAATCTCCCGCATGTCGGGGCCGGTGTATGACTGCGACCCGGGATCCACCTGGCTCGGGACCCCAAACTATACCGCCGGCTGCCAATATTGCTCGGATCGGCACTTCCGTTCTTGAGTCCGATGTCGAATGCATTAGCGACTCCTCAAGATAACAGGATTTCGACCTCAGTCCCCTTGACCTGCCCGAACCGGTGGAGCTGTTCGACTTTGGTGCAGGCCATCGCACTCGTGACTAGTCCCGTGAGAACGGGAAGAAACGTGAATACATGCGGACTACGAATTCCAGAACAGCATAGAGCAGAATCGCCAGGCCTGTGAAGGCCATTTGACGCCGATTATGCAGAAACTCAAGGATCGTCTTATAAGAGCGCAATTTCGAGGCTCGCCAGGCCGAAAGCGGTCTGCCCCGCTCGTCCTCGTCCCGATCCGGTTTTCCATCTCCATCCTCGTCAATGCTAACAATATAAGGGTGGCCTGCCCGTTCATCGATCCACATGTCCCATTTTCCATCTCGATTCCTGTCGCAGAAGGTTCGCCATGGCAGGCCGTTGCGGCTATATCGTGCCACGATGCCCGATCCGGGAGAGTCCTTCCTCCATTCTTCGCGGAGTGTCCCGTATCCAAGGTAATAGGCCGCTCCGAATAGCAGCAACAAAAACCCTGTCCGTACCGGCAAAGTGACAATCTCTGATGCCCTCATCTCTGGCTGAAAACCAATTTTCCTCCCAGGTAAGTTCGCAGAACTTTTGTTTCTCGGATTTGATCGACAGGACAAGTCAGAAGGTCGCGGTCCAGCACAATGAAATCAGCAAGCTTTCCGGTCTCCAGGGAACCGATCTGGCTTTCGCGGAAAAGCAGATACGCGTTGTTGATGGTGTAAAAGCGGATGGCTTGCTCGCGGGTGAGGGATTCCTCAGGATGAAGCACGCCCTCGTAAGCTTTGGCTTTTCGTGTCACCGTGACCCAGATGCCGAGGAAGGGATTGTATGGATTAATCGAGCGGAACGACCCGATTTTCTGCATGTGATCCGAACCTCCACCAACCATGCCCTTCAATTCAAACAGGCTGCGTAGAGGCTGGAAGTAACGCAGCCGGTCATAACCGAATTGAGCCACCAGTGTTCGAGTATCAAGGTAAAGCCAGGCCGGCTGGATATTGGCAACCGCCCCCAATCTTGCCAGCTTCTCCACCATTTCTTTGCTCATGAAGTTGGAGTGAGTAATGCTGGGCCGGGTCTTTCCCACGGGGACATCCCGGTTAATCTCTTCGTAAGTATCAAGCAAGGCCTGGACAGCGCCATCTCCTACAGAATGAGCTGTGAATTGAAGCCCAGACTCCACTGCAGCCCGGACCAATGGCAGCAGACGTTCCTTCGGGATGAAGAGCAGTCCACGATAGCTCGGATCTGTGATGGAATAGATCTTGCTGACCCCCCAAGGTTGCAGCATGTAAGCGCTGCCGGTCAGCATGCCCCCGTCGAGATAGGTTTTGACACCGATGATCCGCAGCAGCGGGTCGTCCTGGCAGAGAGGATCCTTTGCCACCTGGCGGATTCGCTGTTCAATCTCTTCAATAGGTCCGATCGTGTCAATGTGCTGGGACATCGAGACGCGGAGCTTCAAATCACCCTTGGCTCGCATCTGCCGGTATCGCTCGATCTCATCAGGCATTGTGTCTCCATCGCCGATGGCGGTAATGCCCACTGCGTTGTAATCATTGAACAGTAGGAGAAGCCGCTGATACCGATCCTGCTCCGTGGGGACCTTCCCGGTGGGCTGGCTCTTCACGTAACGAGTGCAACTGCGAAGGATTCCTGTTGGTTCTCCATTTGGATCTTTTTCAATGAAACCGGGACCGCCGTCTGTAATCCGGAAATTCTTGTCAATGCCGCTCAGCTTCAGGGCCAACGTGTTGAGCGAAGCGTCGGGGCCTGTGGCAAACAGCACGGGATGATCCGGGGCCATTCGATCCAACTCCTCGCGCGTGGGATATCTTTGCTCTTTCAGACGGGTGATGAAAACCTGATGAACCTCAATCCATTCTCCGGTCTTCAGTACCCTGGCCCGAGACTTGATATAGTTCAGCACGTCCTTGACGGTCTCCATGTCGGGGATCGGATGATCAAACTCGGTCATGCAGGCTGCGCCAGGATGCGTATGTGAGTCTATCAATCCAGGCATGACCATCTTCCCTCCGAGATCCACAACCACTGTTTTCTTGCCACGGAGCTTCAGGATGGCGCTGTCCTGACCGACTAGCAGGATTTGTTTTCCCTTCACGGCCATCCCCTGTTGGATGGAAAACTCCGGATCCACCGTCACGATTTTTCCATGATGGAAAATCAGGTCAGCTTCTTCTGCCAACGCGGTGCCACAGCAATACACAAGAATACTCAAAGCCAAACCTGCTCTAAAACGACCAATCATGAGTAACCCCTCGCATGCAAGATTCAGGCGGTAGTACAGGCCGATGCCCAGGTTTAACAGGAAATACAAAGCGATAGCTGCCCGGTCAATCAGAGTCAGTTACATGTTTTCATGTTCATCCTTTTCGGGGAATGAGTATAATCGTGTTCCCGGATGCACGGCAGTGGAACACCGCCGCATCTTTCTGAAAGTGCCCTATGACCTTTTCAAGTTCACCACCGCAGAGGAAAATGGCAAGGGTAGCCACGATGAATTCGTACTCTGATAATTCATCGTGGGCTTCTCATGTGTGGTCAAAAGCCCACGACAAACCAAAAGCGGTTTGTCGTGGCTACCAAAACTCGCATTTTCATGAGAGGTCATTATGATCCTGAAGGGGAGCCAGATTGCAGCGATTCTAGTCGTTCTATTCCAATTGGGAATTCCGATCATGGGAAATGCTCAACAAGAAACACAAGGCTTTGAACCGGTGGTCGTGGAAACCCCCTGGGGCCAGCCTGTCGTTCCGGACCTGCCGACCTTTCTCGACATTCAGGTATATCGCCAGCTGAAGCCCGGAGACCCTTGGTCCGCCGGTGATTCTATTCGAAAACAACTGTCGAGGGAATATGAAACAGGTCAGTTGAAACTGCGGCAGTTCCCATGGAGAGTGGCACCAGGCATTTTTGCACTGGGGAAAGATGATCAGGGCCAGCTGACTTACCTGCTTGATACCGGGACAGGCCTCTTGCTAATCGACCCAAGCTACGATACCTGGCAGGATCTGTTGGTTCGCCAGATCCGGGAACTAAGATACGACCCCTCACAAGTTCGATGGGTCCTCGTGACCCACTGCCATGTGGATCACGCCCAGTCCTGCCACTCTTGGCGGGCCAAAGGCGCCAAGATCTATATTCCCGATGGAGATGCGCACCCTGTCGAAAGCGGCAATATGATTACCGCTTGGTGGCTGGTCCCGGAACCGGACCGCCATTTCACCGGCTGTCCTGTTGATACGCGGGTTTATGATGGAGACATCCTTGAATTCGGGAAAATCAGCCTTTATGCAATTGCTACGCCGGGCCACACGCCGGGAGCCAGCTGTTACTACCTCCACCACGAAGGCAAGCACATTCTTCTCTCTGGAGATATTGCCTTGCATGCCGGGCGCCATGCGTGGATGGGGAACTCTTACGCAGACTGGGATCAGTATCTTAAGTCCGTTGAAAAACTGGCCCACTTTGCTGTCGGGGATAAGCCAGTCTCCTACGAGGTTCTTCTACCGGGTCATGGAGCCGTCGACCTGAAGGGAGCCCAGCGTTCAGTAGAGGAAACGGTTCGGATTGTGCGCAACATCGTAGCTCGCCGCCAGACCGGTGAACACATCGAGTGGATCGATCCCTACCCGTGGAACTGGTCCCAGGGCGTGACCTACGATCGGCCGCACTGAATTGAGGGGGACAGACCGGAATTGTGGGTCTGAGGGTTCAAGAACAGCGGACCTGGGGATAGGCGAGAATCAAACCTGTAGGGGGGCACAAAGCAGGGCTGCGTTACCTGACGTCACAGCTAGCAACTCGATCTGCTCAAGGAGGTGAAAGAACAGGATGAATAGTCGGAAGCGCGTATTCGCCCTTTTGGATGGCCAACCGCCGGATCATCTCCCCCTGATGCCGATCACCATGATGTTCGCTGCGCACCACATTGGCGCCACATACGGGAAGTACGCTCTCGATCATCACCTGATGGTCGAAGCCCAGATCCGCACCGCAGAAGATTTTGGGTTGGATCAAGTCTCGGCCATCACAGAGACTCGCGAAGCTCCCGATTGCGGGGCTGCGGTGCAGTATTTCGAAGACCAGCCTTATGCTCTGGATGAAAGCCATGCTCGCCTGGCCGACAAGCGAAATCTTGCGCTGCTCAACGCCCCGGCGCCTAATGAGGGGGAGCATATGCGGGACCGCCTCCAGGGTCTCCACCTGATGAAAGAGAGGGTGGGCCAGGAAAAAGTGGTCGAAGGGTGGGTTGAGGGTCCCTGCCAGGGCGCCGCCGACTTGCGCGGAATCAATACCCTGATGCTCGACTTTTACGATGATCCGGGTTTCGTGAGGGAACTCTTCGAGTTTGTACTGCAACTGGCGCTAGGTTTTGGGAAAGCCCAGCTCGAGGCGGGCGCCGATTTGATCGGGATTGGCGATCCGGCTGCCTCGCTGGTCGGGCCCCAGCTTTACCGGAATTTTGTCTGGCCTTATGAGAAGCGTCTGGTCGAGGGATTACATGCCCAGGGAGGCCGGGTCCGACTTCATATTTGCGGGGACACGCGGCGGATTCTCCTGGAGATTGGGACGCTGGGCGTGGACATCGTCGATATTGACTCCAAGGTATCGCTGGCCGAAGCTCGCCAGAAGATGGGGCCAGAGCAGATTCTGCTGGGTGGCCTGGATCCGGTACGAGTGCTGCAACAGGGGGTCCCTGATCAGATCCTGCGAGTGGTTGCTGACTGCCACCGCCAGGCTGGTTCTCGGTACATTTTGGGTGCGGGTTGTGAAGTCCCTCCGCAGACTCCTGCGGAGAACATGCAGGTGCTCTCTCAATATGCTCAAAGTCATTGACAAGACCGGCCGACCGTGATGAATTGCAGAACATAAAGCTGTCTTGCATCTGATCTTGGAGGTAAAGGTATGCTCCGAAAACTCTGGATTCCTATTGTCCTCATCCTGAATTTCTGTTGCGGAACTGGCCAGGCTCAGTCCGTGGATGAACTGTTGGCCAAGCATCTTCAGGCTGTTGGGGGTGCCGAAAAAATCGGGGCTGTGCAGTCCCTGAAAATGACCGGGAAGATCTTGATGATCCCGCTTAATGATTTCCGCAAGGCCGCCGGGCCGGGCCAAGAGGCCCCTGTGACCATTATGGTCAAACGTCCTAATCGAGTGCGGATGGAAATTGATCGACAAGGGAAAAAAGTCGTCCAGGCCTATGACGGTAAGGAAAAGGCTTGGGGCCTGCAGCCGGATGCTACCGAACCGGACATGTTATTTGACGACGAAGGCGGCATGGGGGAAATGATGGCCCTACTCTTGCAGGATCTAGCTGACCTGGGAGGGCCTCTGGTCAGTGCCAAGGATAAATGGAAATCCGTTGAACTGGAGGGAAAAGAGGGATCTGCAGCAGACGCGGCCTTCCGCTTAAAGCTGACTCCGAAAGAAGGATTTGTCCGCAGTGCACTTTTGGACGGGAAGACTTTCCTGCTTCAGCAGACGCTGCGGCCTGGCAGCGATTTCCAACTGGAGACCGGCTACAGCGACTACCAGCCTTTCAACGGGGTACAATTCGCCCGTACCATTGATAGTCGGATTGATGGAGAACCGTTTGTTCGGATCCGAATCGACACCGTGGAAGCGCCGGGTTCCTTGGAGGACGCCTTGTTCCAGGCGCCAGCCAAGAAAGAATGAACAAAAGAATGAACACGCCTTTACATTCAAATGCTCGGCATGGTAACCTCTCGTTCGCACTTCGAAGGGGGCCGCTAGCTCAATCGGTAGAGCAACTGACTCTTAATCAGTAGGTTAGAGGTTCGATTCCTCTGCGGCTCACCAACTTGCCGGCCTCGCATCTTACCTAGTGCCAGTTCTGGTGCCAGTTGCTTTTTTCTTCAACAGATTCACTGCGGCTTTCATAAAACCCGGAGCTAAATGAGCATA
>JBGOTQ010000024.1:0-36647 GCA_041476565.1 Terriglobia bacterium
CAGCGCAAACCCCAACCCTTTCCAAACAAGGTTCAAGTCCCCCCGGCCAGCGAGCCATAGACCGACTGTAACCCCACTAAGGACGAACCCCAGGCCAATGGCGGCCTGCCCGACCCGGACAAAAGGGAACCTGACCTGTCGCTGCCCGAAAACACGGCTTCCCCTGCCAGGTAAGACCAGGATAAGAATCGCAGAAGAGAGGGATGCTCACAAATAAGAGCAGAACCTCAAGTACGGCCATAACAGAAACCCCGCGATTGAGTGAACAGCTGCATTCATCAGGAATGGGGAGAGTATAACGGCTTTATCGAAAACCGGCAGCCTTTCGAACTTGGCTTCTCAGCACCATTCCCCTCCAGGAGTTGCCGGTGTTTACTCAGGCAAGCCAAAACATAAGATATTCGGGCCAACCGCCAGCGCTACAAACTGCTTTCCGTCGCTCGTATAGGTCATAGGAGAGGCCTTGTTGATCCCGCTGGTCGGGAAGTGCCACAAGGTCGTCCCATCCCGTTCATCGACGGCCACAATATCCCCGCTTGGATCCCCGTAGAAAAGGACCCCCCCGGCCGTCGCCAAAAGTCCCGCCACTCTCTTGCCTTCGATCGGTCCAATTTGCGGTTTTTCCCAAACGATCTCTCCGGTTTCGATATCGAGTGCACGCAGGACCTTCTTCCCGGGTTCCTCCTGGAGACGCTCAGTCTTCTCACTACCTGGCGAGAGTATGACGGTGCACTTCTCCAGTGCCATAACATAATAGAGACGCGTCATGGGGCTGAAGGCAGTTGAATTCCAGTTCGTTGCAACTTCCGGGCAACTTACAGGACCCTCGGGCAAAAGCTGTGGACGGCCGTCGGGACCGATTCCGCTAGCCCACGTCAGCCGCTCGACGAATCTTCTGGCCAACAGAATTTGGCCGTTAGTTCGGTCCAGCACGTAAAAGAACCCGTTCCGATCGGCATGCAGCAGGAGTTTTCGATCCTGCCCCTTGTACGGTGCGTCGACCAATACGTTGGGCTCGGTCGCATCATAGACGTGGACGTCGTGAGGGGTGAATTGATAATGCCACTTCAACTTTCCAGTATTAGGGTTCAGGGCCAGGACGCATTCGGTGAAGAGGTTATCACCCGGTCGATCACGACCGTCGGTATTCGGATAGGGAGTCGCCGTGGACCAGAACAAAGTGTCGGTCTCCGGATCATAGCTGCCTGTCAACCATGTTGAGCCGCCTCCATAGAGGGGCTCTTTTCCCTTCCAGGTTTCGTAGCCTGGTTCACCCTTACTCGGTATAGTCCAAAACCGCCACACTCTCTCGCCGGTTGAGGCCCTGTAAGCGGCAAGAAACCCACGAATGCCCCAGTCGGCGCCGGCAACCCCCGCAATCACCATATCCTTGACGACCAGCGGAGCCACAGTCGAGCCATAGTGCTGGGGCTCATCCGGCATCACGGCTTCCCACACCGCCTGACCCGTGATGCGGTTCAAAGCCAGCAGATGTGCGTTATCGGTCACCATGAACACGTTGTCCCCAAGAATGGCCATGCCGCGATTGGTACCCAGCGACGCATCTCCAACCAAGCCTGGAGCACGCGGTCGCGAATATTCCCAGATCTCGCGACCCGTGAGGGCATCCAGAGCAAAAGCTTGATGCGGGCCTGTTGTGTACAGGATGCCATCGGCAACAAGAGGCGTTACCTCCAACCCGAAATACCGCATGTTCTCGATGAAATAGGCCGTATGAGGAAGAAACTGCTTCCATAGGGGTACCGTAAAGACCCACTTCATTACCAGTTTGTTCACGTTTGTGATATTGATCTGACTGAGTTCGCTATACCGGTTTCCGCTTAGATTCCCGTCGTAGCTCAGCCAGTCCCCTGGCCTTGGATGTTGGATTCTGGAGAAATCAATCCCACCGGCTGCCGAGGAGCGAGCAATAGCAGGTATTTCAGGCTTCACGCCGGTCAGTTGACCGAGGTAAGCGATAAGATCCCTCAATTCCGCGGGGCTAGCCTTCACGGGCTGCATCAATGACGTCTTTTCGTCTTTAATAGCTGAAATCTGGTCTTGTTGAAGCAGGTGAAACCTTCCCTCGAGATCCTGTAACTGTATGTCGAAATTGCTGCGCCCTCTAGCGAAGCCGCGGATGGTCTGACCACCCCGCAACTGCACGGTGACAAGTTCGTACCCGGGAGTAATACGCGAGTTGGGTGCAAGCAATGCCTCTCGAATTTCCCCGATTGTCATTTCGTTTCCTGCATTCGAGAGATCCGGACCGATGGGCTCCCCCTTCCCCTCAACCATATGGCAGGAAGCGCATCGCCCTGGACCGAAGAAATAGCGCTCCCCAGCTGTTGGGTCGCCAGAAACCGTGCCTTTGGCAACCGGCAAATTCAGGGAGTGAACGAAGGCTGCAAGGATATCGAGCTCGCGGGCCGGTAAGTCGAACGCCGGCATACCTGACGTTGGAACTCCCTTCCGGATTATGTCGTGCAACTGCTGGATTGAATGCTCGCGAAGGCTGTGGCTCCCGGCAAGGATAGGACCGCGGTCAGTGCCAAGGGCGTCAGCTCCATGGCAGCCGGCACAGAGCTTCGCGAATATTGTTTTGCCTTCCGTCGACTTGGCGGGCGGGACTGAATGATTCTGCCCCAGCAGGATTAGGGGACTCAGGAGGAGCGCTATGATTACGGTTTGTGCGCTCCACCTGTCGGGCCGCTCGTAGCAAGAAGGACTTCCCTTCTCCTCGTTTGTCATAGATCAAAACTCCAGTCCTTTCCACCGCCAAAAAGCGAGGGCATCTTCACAGTCCTGTATGAGATTCCCCCTTATGCAAAGGGGGAATCAGACGTCATTTTCATCCCCAGTCGTGAAATCGAAAAATTCATGCGGCACTTCTTTGAAATCAACGTATGAACTCGTCGATGTAAGTGTTGTCTTGTTCATTGCTAAGATCCGTGGTGTCGCCCAGAACGTAACGATACTGAAAGGAGGGACCAAGTGGAACAGTCCGATGCATCCAATTCGTTGGGTCGGTCCACAAAACCGGCCGGTCTCCCATCGCTTTAGTAAGATCACGGAGGTCCCAATGAAGTGCAAAGCCCGGAATAACCGCGTCAAATAAGTCGGTATTCATCGAACTTTCCAGAGCAGCCCGCAAGCTGTAGGGTGTTCGATCCAGCCAGACCTTGCTGATCCGGGTATCAATCGCAGCTGCCAGCAAAAGCCAGATTCCCTTCATACCCCGGGCGGCGGCACGAATGGAAGCCGGATCTACATCATTGCGAGCGGTGAGGAGATCCACGCCGCGCAATAGGTCATGGGCCCTCATCGCAGGCAGGTTACGCCCGATCTGGTTGGCCCGTGAATTCGTTATCCAATTTCCGAGGAATGGTCGGTGATCATATTCTTTGGGAGAGTCACGGGGGTCCAGTTCGAGAACAACCCGTCCTGACATGGCGATTTTTTCGGCCCACGAAGATGCCGATTCCTCCGCCACCAAGAGGACAGCCGGCTTTCGCTCGGCAGAGGGTGGGATATGCAGCCTTCTCTCTATCTCGACGCCGGGCTCGCCTTCAAACCTAATGCGTTGATGCTTACCTTCCGGCCCGCTTGACTCATCGGTTACACTCACTATGGGGGAGGATCCATCTGTGGGAATTTGTAGTCTACGCAGTTCGGCTTGGAGTTCAGGTATTGATCCCTGTCTTTCCTTGGCGTGAAAATCCTCCAAGATCAACTGATAGAGCTTTCGGCTCCCTGGTTCATCCTCAACATGGCCGCTTCGCGTGACCAGAAGTGCATGGTTGGGATAGAGATTCACCGGCTCTTCACGCGAATCACCTTGGCCGTCTTTGAGCCACCGGATCATCCACTCATAGATGGCTTCTCGACTTTCGAGAGGAGTGCCGTGAGGACCCGATCCGACGAAGAAGCGCACCTTGTCCTCCGCGCCGTAAAGGGCGTACCAACGCCGAGCTTCCTCATACACCAGCCTCGCCCCCTCCGGTGTAAAATAGTCGTGTTCGGTCGCCTGGATTAGCCAAGGCGTTGGAGCGGATAATTCCACAAAATCTGCTACATCCAGCCCCCGGACAAGAAAATGGGGAAAGCTCATTTCGGAATCGGGATCAGGGCCTGCAAATAAGAGGCGATATGAATTGGGAAAACAGGCGGGGACGACCGCTTTGAGCCTCGGGTCCAGAGCCCCAATGAATGTCGTCAATGCCCCGCCGCCCGAGCACCCAGCGGCTCCCACGCGTGTGGCGTCCACTTCAGGCCGGCTGAGTAAATAGTCGAGGGCTCGTTTAGCATCCCAAACGAAATAGCGAGCCACGCTCTCGCCAATCAAAATGCACTGGGCTCCTGCTTGTATATGCTCGTTAACTGACCAGCCCGCCAGGGGTCCATCGAGTTGCCGGCTATAAGTTTGTTCCCTCTCGCCTTGTCCAACAGGGTCGAATGCCAGGACCACAAAGCCCTTTAAAGCCAGATTGGCGGCGAGTCTCTGCGGCTCCGGTTTCCCCTCCTGGGTATGGCCGGATTGCAGAAGGACAGCAGGATAACGACCGGACTGGTTAGGCCTGTAAAGGTTAGCAGTGACATAAAAGCCCGGCAGGCTTTCGAAAATCATTTTTTCGATGGTGTAGGACTCCGCCTGAATGCGTCCGGTTATTCTTGGATTCAGCGGTCCGTTGTAGTCTGGCAGACCACCGACAATCTCGAGGAGCGTCTCGCGGACCATTTTTTTCCGGCGCTCCGCGTCAGCAGCAGTGTGGATCTCGGCAATGGCGTTCTCGCGTTGCTGTAATTGCTGTTGTGCGATTTGGTTCATCCATCGGAGAAGGGGGTCTTGGATGGGCCCTTGAGCAGAAAGCAATAAAGGATTGAAAAAAGTGGCAAACAGAAACGCTATAGACGTTAGTTTCATCGGAGTTAGGTATGGACACCGCTCATAGCGGCTTCCGGAAATAGGCGGACGACCGCCTCATGAAATAGACCATTCCTCTAATCCTCTAAGATTCGATAAAGCCGGATTCCTGTGTTTTTAAAATAGTTTTTCGTATGCCTTTTTAGCGCGCCACCGCCAATTGAAACGGCATCAAGCCCACGGAGTGGGCGAAGGAGTGTAGCCCAGGGCGTCGCGGTCGGCAGTCGCCTTCGGCTCCTGCTATTCGCCCGCTATGCCCCGGGCTGCTTTCTCATGGCCCTTCAGGCCATTCTCACCGAAGCCGAAACAAGATCATACGAAAGATAATTGGAATTACCATTAATGTCAGCCATCAAACCCGGTATCCTTTCGCTTGCAGAATAGGAGTCAACATCCGTCGGAGGTTACCGCCAAGGATGAGTTCCTTGGCTCGGTCGGGGATGTCGGCACCTATAACCTTTGCCAGCTGTGAAGCGAAGCTTCGGCCTCCGGCATCGCTACCGTAGATCACTCGTTCCGCACCCAGTTCGCGGACCGCCATTTCCACGACCCCAGACGTAGGATCAAATCCAGCTACGTCGCCCGATACATTTTGCGTGGAACGGATAATCCGAATCCCGCGTTCCCAGTCTCCCCCGCTGTGGGCGCAAATGAACTGAACCTGGGGGTGTCGTCGAGCGAGTTCAACCAGGTCGTAAGGGGTGGATTCACCGGGTTCATTGCCTTCGGCTTTGAGCCAGGTGTGTTGCAGGATAGGCACCCTCATTGCAGCAGCCCTCTCGACAATGGGGTCCATTTCTGGAACATTGCAGCGCCTATCCGCCTCCAGTTCCCCGATGCTGACCATAGGCCCGTCCCGGACACAACGATCAAATTCCCGCAGGCTGAAGTCCGGATAGGCCGGGCTTAAATAAACAGAACCGTAAGCGCGGTCGGGATAGCGCCGGAAAGCACGCAGCACTCGGTCGTTTTCTTCGCGAATCTGTTCCGAGGTGGGATGGAATTCGGCAGAGTACCCCTGGGAGAGAATGAGCCGTTCGATCCCCAAACGATCAGCGAATTGGACCAGCACTTCCATACGTTCTTCGGGGGTATTGCCCGGCACCAAATGGAGATGACTGTGAACGTCCCAAATCCGGATGCGCCCGCCCGATTCCGAGCCACGAGACAACCAGGACTTGGGCTGCATCAGCGCCAATGGTAAGCCCGCACAAAAACTCTTAAGAAGTGTACGCCGGTTAACCATCATTATGTCTCCGATCAATGCCCGATGTCGTGGCAGAGGCCGCAAGAGATGGAGGCCTTTCGAAGCTTGTGACAATCGACACAAGCACCCATGGAAATGTCTTTCTCCTGCCATAGATAATCCCGCTCGTTCACAGGGCCATGGCAGATCGCACAAGCCACCTTTGCGTTAATATGCTTCTGGTGACTGAAGAATACAAAGTCAGGGAGCCGATACAGTCGGTTCCACGAGAGAGTTTGGCCTTCTTTCTCGAGTTGAGCCAGTTTCTGGATAACGGGGTTATCCCTCAAGATGCTCCGATGACAACTCATACATTCGGCGATCCCCGGAATTTGCAGTAGTTCGCCGGTTTCCAGTTTCTGATGGCAAACGTCACATTTTATTCCTTCTTGACTATGACGCTTGTGACTGAAAGGGATCGGCTGCGTATCCGCCTCGGTAGTCGTCCTGATTTGCTGGGGTTCACGCCCTGGCCCTGCCGAAATCGTTCTCGGTTGAGCTTGTCGCATGGCGCTTGACTGACTGCCTTGTCCCTCAGGGAAAAGGGCATATGCCAATAACTGGGGTGGGGCGGATGCGTCGGTACTGAAATATCCGCCGGGCCCGACCGCGATCACCACGAATTGCTTTTTCGTTCTCTTTCCCAAAAACGTCATGGGTGTCGCATGCCCGTTGGCTTCGAGCTTGGTGACCCAGAGCTCTTTTCCTGTCTGTGCATCGAAGGCACGGAAGCGGCGGTCATTTGTGCCGGCAATGAAAACTAATCCTCCAGCAGTGGCGATTGACCCTCCGAGGCCCGGCACACCGGTCTTGGGGATCCCCTTCGCGTCGAGTTCATCCACGACCCCGAGCGGAACCTTCCAGGCAATTTCACCCGTGTTCAAATCGACAGCGTTGAGAGTCCCCCAGGGTGGTTGCTGGCATGGGTAATGGTTCTCATCCCAAAAGCGCGCATATGCACCCCACTTGCTGGCGCGGACGTATGCTTCAGGAGAACCTGGAGGCTGCGGTTTCATGAAACCGACAGCACCCACTTCGTTTATGTTAACGAAGATATATCCTAGGGAGGGATTGAACGAAGTCCCGGACCAGTTGGCACCTCCAAGGGTGCCTGGCATTTCCAGACTAAGTTCCAGGCCCCAGGGATTGAAGATATGGCCCGGCAGGGTGGAACCAAAATTCTCCAGGCAATATTGGCGCGACTCCGGAGTGACGGTGGTTATGTCTTCGCGCGTCACCAAGATCTTACCGAGTGGCGGGGGCTTGATGGGAAAAGGCTGGGTGGGCCAAGTGGCTTCTCCGGGCACTTTACTTTGCGGGACAGGACGCTCTTCCACGGGAAACAACGGCTTACCCGTCAGCCGGTCGAACACGAACATGAACCCCATTTTTGTCAGTTGAACCACGGCCGGGATTTCACGACCCTCACGGTGGAGGGTAACCAGGTTGGGCGGCGAAGCCACGTCGTAATCCCAGATATCGTGGTGGACCAACTGGTAGTACCAGATCAACTTGCCCGTGGCTGCATCCAGCGCCACCAGTGAGTTGCCGAAAAGACCTTGCCCTTTCCGGTCTGCACCATAAAAGTCGTAGGAGGGTGATCCAATAGGCAGAAATATCATCCCCCGATCGAGATCGACACTCATGATCGACCACACATTGGTTCCAGAGCGGTCTTCCCAGGCATCACCCTCCCAGGTCTCGTGTCCTGCCTGGCCTGGCCCCGGAACAGGGTCAAATCTCCAGGCCAGCTTTCCGGTCCGGACGTCGAAGGCGCGAACTGCTCCACTTGGCCCTTTCGACGGGAATTCCTGAAGCCCGGATCCCGTTATCACAAGATCCTTGTAAACGGCTGGAGGCGAAGTCATCTCGATCCTGCCGTTAGGCCACTTGTCCGCAATGCCTTTACGAAGATCAATGGCTCCACCGTTACCGAACCCCTGGCACGGTTTACCGGTCTGGGGATCCAGGGCGAAGAGACGTCCGTCCACGGTGGCGTAAAAGATGCGCTTGTCGTTCTTGTACTCCTCGCCAGTGCATGTAACTGATGAGGTGCCTTCCCAATAGGCAACACCGCGACTGGGCATCGGGCGGTGTGCAGCCGCCTGGTCGGAAAACGGATCGAATGCCCAGATTTCTTCCCCCGTTTCTCCATCTACGGCGACAGCGCGGCTCGTAGGGGTCGTGAAATAAAGCACACCATCCACCATCAAAGGGGTAGTTTCAAAAGGCTCGATCTCCACGGAATGACTTTTTGATCCCCGACTTGCTTCATAAGTCCAGGCTCTTTGGAGTCGCCCGACGTTTGCACGGTTGACCTGCGTCAGCGGCGAGAATCTCATGCCCCCGGGATCATGACCATAGAATCGCCATTCTTGGTCAATGGAGGCAGTAGAAGCCTGCCCAGGGGCAAAGTTACACGCTAGAAGTAACCACGCGGAACTGCAAATAAGTCGACCCATTAATGCAGAGACTCTGTCAACCAGCACACCTTCGGTCAATTACCGGGATTGTTGGTAGTAACTCGCACAATATCAGATTTAGGAACCCGCATCAATGATTGCGCACTATGTGGAGTGTCCGTGTTCGATGAATCGAACCTCTGCTCCACCCTTCATTTCAGATGAAGGCGTAACCCTGCCCTTGCCAACAGCGGCGGTCCAACAGTGAGCACTGGCGTGAGACCGACGTCGCAACGTTGGTTAAGAAGGTTCTCTGCAGCCGCAAACACTTCTACCCCGTGCGCAAGCGGAATAGAAACGAACCCATCCAGGTTGAAGTATCGATTCAGCGGCAACAAGTTCTGGTCGTCGTCAAATTCCTTTCCAGCAAATCGCCCCTGCAATCCCACGTTCAGACGTCGCGAGTTTGTGTATCGCGCTTGAAAGGTGAATGCATTGCGGGGCACGTGAGGGATCAGCAGACCTTCGAGACTGAGATTCGCGGGGAAACTCAAAACCCGGGAGTCCACAAACTGGTATCCGCCTGACAGGGTGATGTTGCTCGTAAGATAAGTCTCGAAATCAAGTTGGATACCGCGTTGCTGCGTGCTCCCGAGGTTCTGTCGCTGCCGGGTGATGAGATTCGGTTGAATATTCAATGTCACGTTTGCTATCGGTTGTCTAATCTCATCCCAAAAAAAAGTTCCCCGCAGGGTGACTCTTCGTTCTAGCGCAGAATAGCTTGCTCCGGCTTCACCCCCCGTTAGCCGTTCAGCTCGTAATGCGTTATTGGCGAGCGTCAGTGCGTTGCCAAGGCGAAATGACCGGTATAGCTCATTAAGGGTCGGCGCCCGAAACGCGGAGTAGGCAGAAGCCCGGACGACCAATTTCTCTGTCAGACCATACACTACCCCCACTCGGGGACTGAAGGCTTGCTCGACCCGTTCGGGAAAGGAAAAAACCGTGGTTGGGCTCGGCCTTGCGAGTGGGGTTGTGGTAGTGAGCCCATCATAATTCCGCCAGCGGTCGAATCGGACGGCCGCAGTAACCATCCATTTAGGGGTGAGGCGGATGATGTCCTCCACAAAAGGGCCGATATCCCGTTGCCGTCCTCCCGCCCCAACAACCGACGAAGGAACCCCTTGAGTGTAGACCCGTTCATCACTGGCTCCTCTTACCTCCTGGCCTTCGAGTCCTGCAACAAGGGTCTGTTTCGAACCGAGCAGCCGCGACCATTGGATGGAACTGCCCATTTGCTGGGCGGGTACGCGTTGGATGCGCGTGAGAGTCTCGCTGTTACGATCTGGAGCAATCGCGGAAAAAGTCTGGTCATAGAGCTGGGGTCCACCATAAGCACGAAATTGGAAGGTTCCCAGAGAAGTTGATTGCCAGTCGCCCCCAAGCGTAATTTGTCGGAAGTGAGTCTGGTTCGTTTGCAGGTATGTCCCGTTGTTCCTTGACTCCTGATAGATCGAACCACCTGCAAAAATGCGGGCCCTCTCGGAAATCGCCCGGCCGAGCGTGAAGTCAGCCGTCGTGTACTCGAAGGCTAATGGAGTATCTACCGCGCCGCGGTCTTGTTCATTCACTGGGATGTACCCATCGGTTCGCAATGCTTCGGCAGAAAGCTCTGCAAGCCAACCACCCTTATCGAGGCTGCTCGAAAGCGATGCGTAAGGCGTTCTTTCACTTCCTAACGACGTCTCTAGGGAGAGTGAAGAGGTGTGAGGCGGGCGGCGGATGATGTTAATGACCCCTCCCAGGGCGCCTGGACCATAGAGATCCGATATCCCGCCCTGAACGACTTCCACCGCTTCGATCGATTCCTTTGGAACACGATCCCAATAGACCCATCCGCCAAAAGGATCATTGAGCGGAACACCGTCATCAAGGACAATGGCGCGGCTTGCCCCGCTGGAACCGACACCCCGCAACGACACCCCTTGCGAGGTGGGATTCGAGGCGAGGCTCCCCGTTCTCCGGAACAGCGCAAAACCCGGTACTTGACGAAGTGCATTATCAAGGGTTAACGCGGCAGCGGCTGAAAGGTCTTCATGCGTAAGTACCGTTGTGCTTTCGGCTGTATCACTCACGCGTTGACGGGTGAGAGTTGCTGTGACCGCAATTGTCCCAGTGAGCCGTGCCGGGGTGAGAACGATCTGAAGGGTAGCGACACCCTGGCTGTCGGCCTGCCATTTTTGCGTGGCCACTGCAAAACCGGCGGCCTGCACCTTGATGGTCCCCCCCGACACGGGCACATCGCTGAAGCTGAAATAGCCCTGCTCGTCGCAAGTTCGCTTCCACTCAAAACTGGTGCCGCTGAGAATAACTTGTGCGCCAGCGACTCCGGCGCCACTCGAATCCTTGACCGTTCCTTTAACCTCATAATGGTGGCCATCCTGGTCGGCAAAGTTCGTCGAACTCAGAAGGCTAATGGCAACCAGCAATTTAATGAATCTCAAGAATGTCCTCAAACCAGCCCACTTTGAAGTCTGAAATGCCGGTCTTAATGATGGTTTAATATACTGGCAGGACTCCTTCCTGCAGCCTTCCCACAGATTCATCGAAGGATCCAACCGTGGCCCGAAGGATCCGTAAGCGCCAGACCCTAAGCGGAAAAGTACTGGGGAAACAGGGAGCTGGCCACTAACAGCAATGTCAACATAATCATCACCACGCAAGTGACCCAGGCAATTATGTTGAAGGTTTTAGTGTTGCAATATTTGCCCATTAAATCCTCGCGGTTGCAGAGCCGCAACATGAAGATCAAGACAAAGGGCAACATGACGCCATTGGCTACTTGAGAAAGCAGGATGATTGGGACCTGCATACTCTCTCTCAAGACTAGGACAGCCAATGCTCCCAGGAATATCAAGCTGCCATAGAGTGAATAGAAAGTTGGGGCCTCGTGCATTCGCTTATTGATGCCAGCCTCTAATCCCAGCCCTTCACAGACATAATAGGCGGTAGCTAAGGGCAAAATGCAGGCTGCAAACAAGGATGCGTTGCAGAGTCCAAATGCAAACAGGGCACTGGCAGCCTTGCCCGCCAAGGGAGCCAAGGCCAGGGCTGCTTGACCTGCGTCGGCTATCTGATGATTTCCGCTGACGTAGAGGGTTGCAGCACAAGCGACGATGATAAAAAAGGCCACAACGTCAGTAATGATACAACCGATAATGACATCGTATCGCGTATGGATGAAGTGCTTGAGCTTGACCCCCTTTTCAACCACAGCAGACTGAAGGTAAAACTGCATCCAGGGAGCGATAGTCGTCCCAACGAGTCCAATAATCATATAGAGATAATTGGAATCGACCTGGATCGTAGGTTTCACTGTACTCACCAAGGCGAGTTTCCAGTCCGGGTGAGCCAGGAAACCCGAAATCAGGTAAGATACATAAAAAAAGCAAGCGAGGAGAAAGACTTTTTCGACCATACGATAGGTCCCTTTGACGACAAGGACCCACACAAACAAGGCGCCTAAGGGCACGGCCACATAACGGCTGATTCCAAAGATGGCCATCCCGGATGCCAGCCCGGCAAACTCCGCGATCGTGTTGCCTAGGTCCGCCGCAAGAAGAAAAGCCATGAGAATAAAAGTGGTGCGGAAGCCGTACTCCTCGCGAATGAGATCCGCTAATCCTTTTCCTGTCACAACCCCCATTCTCGCTACCATTTCCTGGACGACTACAAGTGCAACGGTAATAGGGATGAGCGACCACAATAGCGAATAGCCGAATTTGGCCCCAGCCACCGAATACGTGTAAATCCCACCGGGATCGTTGTCGACATTGGCTGTGATGATCCCAGGGCCGAGGACGCTAAGGAAAACCAGGAGATTGGTGCGAATGCGACGAAAGCGGGTATGGTCCATGAGTTCAGCAGGGCTGGTATGTTGGTACACTTCTTGACAGAGCCAGCAATGCTTCTTCAGAAATTGGGGTCCCGCCAAGGGTACCATTTTTGTTCAGATATATCAGCAGAAGCTTTACCTGGCTGTATTTTCCGGGCTTGCAATTGGCATAGTTGCTTCGCTAACATTACTGGAAAAACAGAGGAACACCAATTGGCATAAGATCTCCCTTCGCCTCCCACACCACAACACCAGGACCTCAAAATCAGAGCCAAGGAAGGCTATTGGCAATGAAGGTGGATCAGTATAATCAATCCTAGTCAGAACCTGGCATCCGAGGGAATGACCCCAGGCAGACCCTCTTCAATGAAATAGCCATTCCACGGACCACAAACAGAATCGTTTCTGGCGAGGTCAGTTCTTATCTCCCGCGCCGTGCTGGAAGCCGCACAACTTGCAGGCGGTGGGCGGTTCGGTGTTGTCCACGCGGTGCTTGACCGGCTTGAGTGTCTGCAAGTAAGCAAAGATCGTCTTCAGGTCCTCATCGGTCAGGTTGCGATAGTTGGACCAGGGCATAATCTGGTTGAGCTGTCGTGCCCTGACGAAGCCCGTACGCATGGCTCCAAGAAAAATCCCCTCGTCATAGTAGGAGATTCCTGAGGGGTCCGGCGTGATGTTCGCGCTCGCAACCCGGCCCCATGGTCCATCCAGAATAAAACCTCCGGAATATTCCAATCCTCGAATCGGTTGCCCTTTGAGCTGAGGCGTGTGACATTCCATGCAAGCCGCAATCGTCACTAGGTACTCGCCGCGTTTCAGCGGGGTGGAAAGATCCGGCTGAGGCACCGGCCCAGTGAGCGGTTCGGGCACATTGCGTATGAGGTATTTGACGGGGAAAATAATCTCGGTTCTGGGGAGCGTTTTCCGTACTGGAGGAATGGAGCGCAGATAAACAATCACTGAGGCTAGATCTTCGTCGGAGAGACGCCGGAAGGCAGAATAAGGCATGAACGGAAAGAGGGCGCGCCCGTCATACCCAATCCCTTCGCGGATGGCGCGTGCCAGTTGGTCATCGGACCAGGTGCCTGCGCCCGTCTCCGGATCGGGAGTGATGTTGGGTGGGACAACTCGGCCGGGGAAACCCTTCAATGGGAAATCGGAGGGGCCTACTCCCTTCGTCCCTTCAATCAATGGCGCGTGGTGTTTGGTCCAGTCATGTTCGCCATGACAATCAAAGCACCCCAGATTCTCGACCAGATATTGGCCGCGCGCCAGGCGTTCGGAGGTACGCTCAAATGTACGGTTGGTCAAAGTCCGAGCTTTCGGTCCGATGAACGGCCTCCAGCCAACGGTGAAAGTGATGGCAAGGCAAAGCAAAGCAGCGAGGCCCAGAAGAACGTACCACACGAGCTTCAAGACACGCTTCATGAATGACCTCCGATGCCTCCTGGCGACCAAGCCGGGGGCGAGAATTGAGTTGGAGTCTCCGATTTGACAGCCCGTCTGTGCATGGTTACCAGAGTTCCTTATCTTCTGTCAATACTGTACTCAACTTGGGTGTCACTCAAAGTGTCGCACCAGGAAGATGTCCTCGCCAAAGGGGTCCTCTCCTTTGATTTGTGCAGTGACGGTTCCATTCTTTACTCAGATGGGGCTACCGTTTACAGGTTGGAAAAGGAGGGGAGGCGAGTGCAATTAGCCAAAGGTGAATTCATCGAACAAGTCGTGGCTGGTTTAGCTATGCAAGGGGTAGATGTCGCTTAGACAGGTCAATGTTGAACGGATTTTCGGCTTTGGTCTCAGGTGGTTCACCCCCGTCTTGATCATGGGAACCGGGTTCCACCCATTCGCCTCGCTCATCAATCTGTCACTTACTCTTCAACTACACATCACGTGAAATAAAGCGACCTAGGGCACGTCATAGGAAACTTCGAGTGTGACGACATCTTCCCTGGCCCTGGGGTCGCCCGTAGCAGGGCCGTACCACACGCTCCCTCCGAAGGTCGTGACAAAGATCCGGTCAGGACGAAAGGGATCGACGATGACCCGATTGGTCTGTTTAAAGTTGTAGCCTTTCAAGCGCATCCAGGTATGGCCGCGGTCAGGAGATCGCCATACAGAAAAAGTCATCGTCCCCGCGTAGAGAATGTCGGGATTGGCGGGATCGGTGATGACATCGTAGACATGGGGATGTCTCTGGAAAATCCAGTTCCAGGAGACGCCGCCATCTTCTGAGAGCAGAATACCGCCATTCTTATCGCCCTCTGGATGGTAGAGCCCCCAACAGGCCAGGTAAAGACGACGCGTGTTGCGCGGGTCGACGGCAATGCCATGAGGGCCATTGACCCCCGCGGGCAGTCTTACTTCGCGCCAGCTTTCCGCCTCGTCTGTCGAACGGTATAGCGCTCCATCCTCGTCATTTCCTATCTCACCGTGGAAACTACGCCGCGCCACCACCAGGTACAGGTTGCTATCGGCGTCTCTGACTATACGCCAGCAAAATGGCTGCTTGCCCCGGATTCCATTGTTCTTGAGCTTCCATGTTCCTCCATTGTCAGTGGATTTCCATACTCCGGTCCCGAAGCCGGCAACATAGAGAACTCGGGCATTCGGGGGGCTATGGGAGTCGAGAAGAATATCGGTTGTCGCCGTCCCGACCATTCCTTCGGAAGAAGGGCGCCACGTATGCCCGCCGTCCACGCTGCTGACTACACCGCCGTCATACTGGGCAATGCCTTGTTCTCGCCACATCTTGGGGAATGGCAGGTCGTGCACCCCGGACATGACTGCCCAGCATCGCCCCTTTACCTCAGGGTCGAAAACCATCCAGTAGGCTGTGTTCACCCAGTCGTCGGGGACGCCTTGGGCAGTGGCACTCCGCCACGACACTCCGCCGTCACGGCTTTCCATGAGGCCGATGTCCGTATAAGAGATAAACCAATGCTTTGGATCGAACGGGTCAAAATGGATGCCATAAGAGGTGGTCATGTCGAGGCCCGTGGTTGTCCAATCGCTGCCGGGCAACCGTTTCGAAAAAACACCATGCCAGGTTTTGCCGCCATCTCGGGTCCGCATTGTACGGCCGAAATCGGTGGCCAAGACAAAGTTCGAATCAGTTGAAGCAACGTCCAGACAAAAAGGGTTCTCGCCCCATTCGGGGCCAAATCGCTCAGTGATCCAGTCATTATGCATGTTAGGCCCGGCCTGGGCCCCATCCAGCCAGACCAGTGTCCAGGTCCGACCATAGTCAGCGCTCCTGGCCACACCGAGATAACGTTCCTTTTTGCCTGGGAGGACAAGAGCTCCCTTATAGGACACATAAACCACCCCCGGTTGGGTTGCGCAACAGGAAACGGCTTGAAACTCGGTTTTCGGCTGACCCATGCCGGCCGGAATCTGGCGGGCCAATCCTGCCTCCAAACGCTGCCAGGTGGCGCCGCAATCCTTCGAAAGGAAAACGGCCCGTTGGGAGGATTCATCTCCTCCCCAGGCTGTGCCGGAGACGGCATAGAGAGCGGAAGCCCCATGCGAGTCAAAGCCTAGGGACATGTCGTTGAATTTCCCGACACCCTCAACTGGTTTGTGGTGAACCCAACGGCCTGATTGGAGCACACTAACGGCATTGGCCGAGGCAACGATGACGGTTCGATCAGTCTCTGGAGACCGCGGGTCAATCCATACCCTGCGCGAACCAGAAAGCAGGCCATCAGACCTCTCCCAACTCTCCCCCCCATTCCGGGAAACCGAAAGCCATGACCGCTTCCCATCAGACATCACCGCAATCAAGACTCTCGAATTTGAAGGGTCAATGGCAAGGGCCTCGATGCTTTCGTTGGAGCCGTCTTTGGTGATGAAGACCTCAACACCATGGTCGCCGACGGCCACGATTCGCTTGATGTTCGATGGGGAAGGGTGAACAAGCCTCCACGTTACGCCGCAATCTGCCGTGCGAAACAGGCCGATGGTCTTAGCGTAGGCAATATTTCCATTCAATGGGTCCCAGGCATACCACCGAATATGGCCACGCAGGTTAAACATTCGCCAGGAATCCCCCCCGTCGTGCGAGAGATACCCTTCGCTCATATCAGTGGAGTTGAGGATCACCATGGGGTCATGCGGACTGATCGCGGGATGAAATTGGGCTCCGCCGCCTCCAGGACCTAGGACTTTCCATGAATCCAAGCGCTTGGCTGCAGCGGGAGAGTCAGGGTACACATCCGAAGCATGACACCACCCGTGCCACCCATGGATGCAAATAGAAACGCTGAAGAGATGGGCCAGGAGTGCAGTCGGAATCCGAGGATTTATACGACGCATGTCTTGAGACCCCCATTCCCAATTCGAGCTAGAGCCGAGGCCTGCAGCGCCCTTCTGCCGGCCAAGTGTAACCGGATTGCCTCTGAGGGGCAAGCATCGACTTCTATTCAAAGTGGTGCAGGTCAAGCTTGATGGCGGCCTTGTCCCCGAAATCCATCACACCGGCGGCACCGATGCCGATGGCCACCACAACGGCGTCGCTGATTTCCTCCTTTGTGATGCCAAGTTCCAGCGCCTTGCGCAGGTGGCCTTCCAGGCAACCCTCGCACCTGGTCGCCAGCGAGACGCCGATGGCGATCAGTTCTTTCGTCTTGAGATCCAGCGCGCCGGGGACAAAGTAGCTCTCTTTGTAGAATTGTAAGTAGAGGCTTCGAAGACGCGGTTCGACCAGGCTCATCGAGGCAGGCGGTGACTTCTTGGGAGCGGCAGTGCCGCCCTCTTGAGGTGGTGTCTTGTCAGCGGTCGGTCCTGTTTCGGACCCGATATTAGCGTTATCTTCCATATCCCTCCTCGCATGGTATGGTATTGGCTTGCTGGCTGGGTCATCCCCAACCAGATGGTCCAATTCTGAGCTTCTGAAGACGGTTATTGTCAACTGAATTTTCCTTAAGTACCGGTTAATACACTTCCCCCAGTGGGACCAGAGAAAGCAGGCCGAGCCTAAATTTCTCGCCACCAAGGCGCCAAGACACAGAGAACATGGCGTAAGAAGTGAAAGGGGAAAAGTGATTGCCAAGGGGCTTAGAATATGGGTTGATGAGAGAAGTCAGGATTTGGAGTCTTGAAATCGGTTCCCCCAGAAACAGAGTACTACTCGCTCAGGACAAAACCCATATTCAAACCCTTAACGTGAAATAAGATTCCGGCGGAGGTTACCATGGCCAAGACATTTTCTGCGTTTTTGATTCTCTGCTTTTTCCTCGCAGCTCCCCTTACAGTCGGGGCCGAGACGCGCTGGGAGAAGAGTGCCCGCGCGAGGCAGGAGGCGGCCCGGAACATCATCTGGTTCAATCATGAACCCTTTATTTTCCCCCTGCGCAGGGGAGGTCATTTCGAGAATTGGCCGGAACTCTACCAACGTCAGCACAGCATCGAAAATATTGCGCTAATGGCCAAGGATGGAGTGCGCTACGGACGGCTGCACTTCTACAAAGGAATGGGGCTCCAAATGGAAATGCCGGAAATCCAGGAGGCCCGCCAGACCGCCGAACGGATGCATGCCCAGGGCATGAAGGTCAGTCTCTATGTTGGGGGCACCATGTTTGCCGAGACCTTCTACCGCGAAGTCCCCGAGGCACGAGAGTGGGAACAACGCGACCAGCTTGGCCGCTGGGTACCGTACATGGAAACCCAAACCTTTCGTCACTATCCTTGTCCCAACGAACCTGCCTACCGGGATTATATAAAGAAGGTCCTTAAGATCGGAGTCGAGCAACTCGGGGCTGACCAGTTCTTTCTTGACAATGTCCAGCTTCAACCCGAACCCAAGTCCTGCCGTTGTCCTCGCTGCCTGCGAGCTTTCCAGGAATTCCTCAAGCGCCGGTACCCTACCGCTGAGGCCATTCGGCGCCGCTTCGGATACCCGGATTTGAACTACCTCAAGGTCAATGAATGGGATGTTTACAACCGCCCTGAAGACATTCGTACGGTGGACGACCCGGTCCTACAGGAGTGGGTTCGTTTCCGGTGCGAATCCCTGGCCCGGCACAACATGGATCTGGCCGATTACATCAAAGGCCTGAACCCGGATATTTCGGTGGGGTTCAACTTAAAGGGGCTCTACGGCTTCAATCGGATGTGGCTGAATGGAATCTACCACCCCTTCTACCAAGGACATTGCGACTTTATCTGCTTCGACGTGGATGGAGTCAACGCACGCCTCGATTCCCGAACCGGCGCGTTAGTTTCCGAAATCCGGTCGTACAAGATGGCGCGGAGGCTGAACATGAGTTGTCAGGATTCCCTGGAGGACGATTTGCGTTTGGCAGTCCACATGGCCTTCAACTTCCAGCGCCGCCTGCCGCGTTTCGGCTACCAGGGAGGAGCGTGGGACTGGGGGGCCAACAACATCTTCACGCCTTTGATGGAATTCTTCCGGGAATTCAGTGATCGCTATTATACGGAAACTGAAGGTCACGCTGATGTTGCCGTGCTGCGCAGTTGGCCCTCGATGGCATACAGTATCGGCGAAACTTTGGTGCCGACCATCTTGATGGAACAGGTACTCATACAGCATCAGGTCCCCTTTGACATCCTCTTCGACGAGCAGCTGGATTCCATTGGCCGGTACGCCGCCGTGATTCTTCCGGGACAGGAAGCCCTCTCCAGGCAGACCGTTGACCGGCTGCTCGGCTATGTCCGCGAGGGAGGAACGCTGGTGTTTTCCGGCAGCACATCCCGGTACAACGAATGGCGGGAAGAGCGGCAAGTGAATCCGCTGCTCTCCCGGTTTGGCAAACCCGCACCGACCCGGATCTCGACGATTACGGAAGGTCAAGGCAGACTGCTGTACATCCCGGAGATCCTCCCCACCACTCCACCGGGTAGCCAGGCCTTCGGTGCCAATCCGGAGATCATCGTGTCCGTGCAGGGCCGCGACAACCGCTTCTCTCCTGCGGAATGGACCCTTCCCGCCAACCATGCTGAGATTCACAGCGCGCTGGTCGCGGGACTGCGGCAAGGCCTCTCGCTGGAAAGCACGGCGCCGCTGACCACCGTTGCGGAAATCTGCGACAAGCCGGCAACATCCGAAACCATCGTACATTTTGTCAATTTTGATCGCACGCGTTCCAGCGGGCTATTTTCTGCCTCTGTGCGAGTCGGCCCCGGCCGGGCCGCAAGATCTGTCATACTCTTCTCTCCGGATGCCGATAATCCGCAGCCACTCACGTTTTCGGAAACCGGCGGCAGGGTGCGATTCACCGTGCCCCCCTTTCGGCTTTATGCCATGATCGTAATATCCTAAGGTGACGTGCCAAGTGGGTAGATGACGATTTGCCTTGAAGATTAGAGCTCTCGAAATAACGAAATTGGGTCCGGTGGTCAAAACCCAATCATCCACCGCAGACATGCGAAATGCGCCACCTCTAGGAGGATTTATGATCACGAAATTGCCTTCTATGCTCCTCTTAGTTGGTCTGGCATGGTCCACGACCCTTCTGGCGGAAAAGGTCGTCACTGTCGATCATCGGCTTTTCCCCGGCCTGGCGTCCATGGACGGGAACTGGGGTGCTTTATTGGCAGCCAGTGATGGGAAGGTGTATGCGGGTCTGGCCTCCCACGGCAGCCATGGACATCTGGTTTATTACAATCCTGCGACAGACCAGATGAGGGACTTGGGGAACCTGACCGAGTTGTGCAACGAACAGAATTTGGGGCGGGGACCCCATTCCAAAATTCACACGAGATTCGGTGAGGGGAAGGACGGCCGAATTTACTTCGCGACTCATTATGGACTCGATTTCAATTTTGGGAGGCACGGGACTAAAGAGGGATATCCGGGCAGTCACTTTATGGTCTATGATCCGAAAATCGATCTTGTACAAGATCTCGGCATCGGCATCCCGTTTGACGGCATGGTTACAGGTGCTTATGACCCGCGTTTTGCGCGCATTTATGGCATCTCTGACCCGCGCGGCCATTTCGTCTATTATGACGTGGCGAACAGGAAGGCAGTCGACAAGGGTCGGATGAACAATCCCGAGTCGCTCTGCCGCACTCTGGGGATTGATGACGAAGGAAATGTGTATGGCACTCTGGGCATGGGACAGGTTTTCAAATACGAGCCCATCAGCGATGAGATCATCGAACTTCCGCTCCGTATCCCCATGCGGCAAAAAGGAATCTCGCTGGGTCGAGATTACAGGAAATCGGAAACACACTGGCGAACTGTGATTTGGGACGACCAGGAGAAGAAATTCTACGGGGTGGATGAGAGTGCCAGCCTGCTTTTCTCCTTTGCACCACGCGAGGGGCGCTACGGTGAAGTCAAACTGCTGGGACAGATGACGCCGGAAGAGCGAAAAGACCGGCGCGACATTGCCTATGCCACCTTGACGCTGACCATGGGAACAGACAGAAAACTCTACTACGCGATCCCCGAAAAAGAATTCGATTACGCCGCCAGTTCAGGCATTGGGGTCTCGCACCTCATCACCTATGACTTGAAGAGTGGGACTATTGAGGACTTGGGAGAAATGCGTCTGGCGGATGGCACTGCCGTGATCGGTTTGAATTCTGCCCATACGGCTCGGGATGGGACCATCTACTTTGTCGGCGCCATCGAGCTGCGGGAAGAACCAGGGCAGAAACTGGAATATGCCGGCAAAATCGGAAGTGTCCCCTATCGATTGGCCCTGGTGATTTATCGACCCGGAGCGCAAAGCCGGCCTTGATGCACGGGGGGTCTTGGGGGTTCCTATGCAGGTACAATGCGGATCTCGTTTCTTCGCCTTCCTAAGCATCTGAGTCCTTGGGTCAATCAAATAATTGATGAGGAGGCGGGCAGGACAGAGGTCAACTTTCGTGGCCCGCGGCTTGCCTGGTTCATGCTCTACAAACTGGACTTTTGCAATTGGCAGTTCTTTAACCAGTTAAGAGCAGCCATCGGTCGACCCATCTCTTCTGAACAGGCAATAAACGAAATCCTGCTTGGCTCCGGATGGGGTGTGATGTTCTTCCTCGATATGCTTCAGCAACCTGTACTGATTCCCGAACTCAGCCTCAAGCGAGGCCGGGCTATGACGGACTACCTCCAGGCCACTGCATCGTTCGGGTCCCGTCAGTGCGAAACCGCCCACAATCAGGAATCCACCTGGCTTCAATGCCGCATTCACGGCGGTTATATAAGCTCTGCGATCATCTTCCTCGGTGAGAAAGTGGAATACCGCTCGATCGTGCCATAGGTCGTAATGAGAGGTCGGGAGTGAGGAGCGGGTAATATCGCCAGCTATCCATTTAATTCGTCTTGCCCGAGTTCCGAGACGCTCTACGGCTTTTTCAATGGCAACCGCCGAAATATCGACAACTATGATGCTTTCAAAACCAGCGTCAAGGAGATCATCAACCAGTGTGGAGGCACCGCCTCCAACGTCCAGAATTCACGAGGACTTCAGCAGACCTGTCTGCTCAATCAGTTCCCATGAAGTCCAGAGATGAGCCTCGTACCAACTTAAGCTCGCCGGTTCCTTACTCTCATAAATCCTGTCCCAATGCGCTTTGCGGTCCATACCAGAATACCCTATTGCTATATTCGATCTTAATCCGTGAAGGTCTTTTGTCTTTGATTCTAAATCATTATCCTGAGGAATGAGCCAAAATTCAAAGGAAGCTTCGATCCTGCTCCTGTGGGTCTGCCTTAATCCTTTTATGTCTTGGTGATGAGGAATTCGGACTAAAGACTCTGAACTCAGTACAGGCTAGGAACCAACATACTGATTCGCTTCGACCTGCCTGAACTTGGATTAGCGGGAGGAACCGCCGGTTAACTGGCGGCTCGCAGTGCCCTTGCGGGGAGATGTCGCAGAACGGCACCTGTGACGGCCCAGGTGAGGTCTGTCATTGTGAGCGGCTTGGGAAGCATTTCATAAGCCCCTATTTGAATTAGCTCCATCCAGGAGGACATGTCTTCGGAGATGAAAATCAGCTCAGAACCCGGCCATCGCGATTTGATTGTGTTGGCCAGGTCACAGGGGGCGTGTATACAAGCAGTGTCAATAATAATCAAGGGGAAGACCTGAGCGTCGGTTAGGAGAAAATCGACTTCCTCATCGTTAGTTGCGACACAGATACTATTCAAGAATGGTTGGACAGCTTCTTGAATTATATCGATGCAGGAAGGGTCGCAGCTCACTACGAGTGCTCTTATTTGCTGAGCAGCTGACAAGGGAATAACGTTCTCATTGGGGGGTTGGGAATACATCATATTAAACTCCCTTGAAATATAACCTGCTTTAATCCTCAGATAAGGTTCGATGGTGATATCGGCGGCCACTAGCAAAACATTACAAATAATTTTGGCCTGCCATTTAACACTAATTACTGATGGGGAACTACTGCTGCGCGGCGGGGTGCATGACCGATCCACCCACCAAGGTGGAGACGAACCTGCACTTTGCCGGCAAGCTGATTCGCTGGGACAACGGGGCGGTGGTGCTGGACCGACTGGGAGGGGTGGTAAAGAGATCTAACGTTCTGGTCAGCCCGCAGATCGGCCAGACTTCGAACTACTACCCGTTTGGGGAAGAGCGGACGGCGACCGGGCAGGGTCGAACCAAGTTCGCCACCTATTACCGGGACAGCAGCGCGGGATTTGATTATGCAATGAACCGCTACTATAACTACACTTGGGGCCGCTTCCTGACGCCAGATCCCTATCCCGGCAGCGCCAAACTCGCCAACCCTCAATCCTGGAACCGCTACGCTTACGTAGCCAATGATCCGGTCAATCAAAATGATCCCAGTGGATTGATTATGTTAAGTCCCATGTACTTTGCGGATAAATCAATGGGCGAGGGATGGCTTGAATGGCTTCTGAAAGGACCACCGCAACTTACACAACATTTCTATATTACGGATGCAATTCGGAATAATCATGATAAGTTCCCTGGAGCGAAACTTGTTGAGATTGCACTGGCTGATCCCAAATGCGCAAAAGCTCTTGGTTTTGGGAATTCAACTGGTGCACTATCAAAGTTCTTGTACACATGGATCGAGAATAAAGATTTAGGCTCAGTTGGCATAGATGGACCAAATTATACGTATAAGTATGGGGCCACAAAAGGAGGAATAATTTTCGTTAACAATAATTCCGCCTTTGTTAATCTGAAGGCTGTTCCGATTCCGGTAGAAGGTGCGTACCCCGCAAACCTTCTTGCCGACACTGAAAAGGCGTTCGAGCTAATGGAAGGATCTGTTGATGAGTCCGTCTTTGAAGCCATATACATTGCGCACGAACTTGGGCATATCGGTAATGGACTCAAAAAGGATGAGAATGACAAAGATTTGAGTGGAGAGAATACATAGACAGTCATAGACACCCCTACCATTCCGAGCAGTCTTAGAACGTGTAAGGATTTGCAGATGACGTCGAGATTCGTGAAGCGATCATTACAACAGCTAAGCTTTCGAATGTAAACGTATACCTTAATCCAGCCCAATTTCTAGTAACAGCCTCACCCAAGCCACCAGAATCACACCCAAGGCGGAAACCAAGGTCAAGTCCCAGCCGCCGAAGAAGCAATCCCCAAAGAGGTAGGCTATGTCTCCTCGCTTGGTGAACGAGGTCCTCCGAGTCTTTCCACACTTGAAGGTGATCTTCCATATCTGCCGAATCTGCCATGCCTGCCAAAAAGGAGAAAGCCCTGGATGAGTGAGGACGAACGCTATGCAATCTTTGATCCCATGGCCTTTGCCTTGGCCCATTTCGAACGGCAATTGAAAAGTCGAAAATTTCTTGTAGCTAATCAGATTTGGTAGTGCACAGAAATTTATATCGTATATTGGCGATTGATCCTGGAACCCGGGAAATGGGTTTGGCCGTTCTTTAACAGTGAAAACTAATCTATCACGGTGTCGAGGAGATCCCGCATCAAACCAGTCCAAATAATCGACTCCGGAGAGCCGGAAGGCTCATCCTACCATTGACCCGAGATTTCAAACCATTCAAACCAGGGATTCTTGCATATGAAAGATCCTTCTTTACATTAGGCATTCTAAGTGTGAGAAAATTGAAGCCATGAATCAATGGCTGGTCTTTGTTGTATGTAGTTTCGCAAGATTTCTTTCCCTAAACCCAACTAATTTTTTAGATCTCCTTAAGTGCCGCCCGATACGAAACATTCGCGAGAAACTTTTTCACTCTCAAATCTCGTTTGTCATTGAGCCTAAATGCCTGAAATGATGGTCTATAGGAGGCCACATGCGAAAACATCCAATCATTTTGCTTGCTGCCGTTATTCTATTCCCGAACCCCTCTTTTTCACAGTTTATCGATGTAAACGAGCAGACCTTATCACTTGTTTCAAGGAGCGACGGAACAAAACTCACGCATCAACTGACCGAAACGGTTTCTTTACAGACAAGCGAAGCCGGATCTGACGTGGGAACTCAACTATTAATCCCCTCTTCCGCCCATACTTCCTCATTTACGTCCCTATTGGTAGTCCTAAATCTTGGTAGCCAAACCAATAACGTAAGAATCACTGCGAAAAGACCAGACGGATCGACCTTAGGAATCATAAACACGAGTATTCCAGTCGGCGGAAGCTTTCGCAGCCAAGACGTGCTTGGCCAAATGGGAGCTGCACTGGGTGAGTTTGGGCCAATTACAGTTGAATCTACCAACGGTGTTAGCTTAAGCGCAGTTTCAGAGGTTTCTAGCAGTCAAGGACCAGGGGGGTTTTTCCCCGGGATCAATACCAGTTCAGCGGCACTAGAGGTGATTCTTGCAGAGATTGTTGACACCGGAAATGCTGGGGGACCCGGAACTTTTCGAACAAATATCGGCATCAACAGCGTTAACAACACACCTGCGGACGTTACCATCACTGCACTAAATTCCTCTGGGTCACTCATAGGAAGCACAACAAGGACGGTCCCTGCGAATGGGTTAGTCCAGATCAACAACGTCCTAAGAGAATTGCTGAATTCTGCAGGTGCAGTAACTGGACAGAACGGATATTTGAAATTTTCATCTAATCACCCAATCATCGTTTGGGCGAGCAAAATTGAAAACGTTACTGGCGATCCCAGTTTCCAAGTGGGAATTAGAATAGATAAATCCGTGCAGGCTTGGGGTATCGGCGTATTCAAGGGCGAAATAAACCAGTCAAATATATTCATACCAATTCCATTCTGGATTTCTCTTGCGGGAGGATCGATAGGTTCGGTCTATGGGCTCTGGGGTGGAGGTGGCGATGGCGTTGGACCGGGAGGAGGTGAGTACAGGTTAGTTAGCCTGTCAGACAATCTAATCACTCTATCATCAACAGTAACTTTTGGGGGGGCACTTACTGGTACCACAACTCTACAGCCACAGGATAACGACACCCTCCAGTACAATTACTCAAGCGGCACTGGTGTCACATCGTCGGGAATTCTGAGACGCGCTCAATGAACTCTGTGATTGGGAAGTAAGAGCGTTAACAAAGAAGAAACGGCGGTTCTCAAAGGGCGAGATGGGGTCACTCATTAAAAGGCTTTGTCTACTAAGAATACTGCTGTCCCCACGTGTATTCGTCGGCCCAATGCCCTGAGGCGACCCAATGATGGATAAAAGCCGAAATTCGTTTGGCCTTTATCCTTTATATGCTAAATACCTCTTTGCGTTTTTGGAGCTATTGAATCACCGTCGAGACCGATTGTATAGACAGACACAGCTTAATATGTACCTGGTCAACAGCAGTACCGGAGCAATGCACACGCGTCGCATTACAATCCACTCCTATGACACGAGCTAGATAGGGTCAGACCTGAATTTTCATCATTTTGGCGAGAGGGGCATTCAGGCAATCACAACTGGCAAGCCTGCGGGCCCCTCTGCCTAATACGCCGAATCACATCCTTGGGTAGGGTGTCACTTTCCCCATCAAATTCCCGCTTTACTGAGGCAGGCTCTCCTAATAAACTACACTCCACCGATCAATCGAGCTGATCCCGCTCGCCTGCTGTCGCGACTCCGCTAGTGTCCCACCACGGGGGACTGTCGCAGGACGCAATAGGGGGTATGGCCCCCTACACGCAGTCCCTCGGCTCGAGTCGGGGGGCGGTTGATTCTCCGCGCCGTTAGGCGTTGTAAAAATGGGGTCATGCAAAACTGGGGTCTTGTTATTAGATTCTGCTGTAAAATCCTCACCTGGAGCCGATTTTACGGCTTCGATCGGGACCGTAGGTGAATCCCAAACCCGTGAAAATGCAATGGTGAGTCTTCAAACGTAAGAGAGTTTTCCTTAGTTTTGTCCGATGAGGTTTTGCAGCAGAATCGAACTTTTAGAGATGTAATCCAGAACCTGAGGGCCCTCAGACTTGGAGAGACCGGCTCGAGCATGGTGCGGACCATCGCCTCCGTTGTGAAGGAGAAGCAAAAAGGAGACACCAAGCGGGCCATCGGCGCCTCTACCCAGGAATTCACAGGAAGTGAAAATCAATATTCTTGCGTCGATCCCGGATCAGGCCGAGGGCGTCGTCCTGAATGCCGCAGTTCTCCCTTTCGCCGAGCCACGGCTTGGCGCAAGATGTATTCAATCTGGCCGTTCACGCTGCGCAGTTCGTCTTGCGCCCAAGCCTCCAAGTCAGCCCAAAGGGCTGGATCAACTCTCAATAGAAACGATTTGCGCGGTTCCATGAATCGATCAGTTGTATAAGGTCCCGGCGTTAATGACTGGATGGACTTCTGATTCACCACACAATACAACCATCAAGTTGCTGACCATGGCAGCCCTGCGTTCATCATCCAGTTGCACGACATGCTTCTCGGCCAGATCCTTCAGAGCCATCTCTACCATGCTGACAGCGCCATGAACGATCTTTTGCCGGGCCGCGATCACTGCCTCGGCCTGCTGACGGCGCAACATGGCTTGGGCAATTTCCGGGGCATAAGCCAGATGCGTCAACCTTGCCTCTTCCACCATCACCCCCGCCCGGCTCAAGCGTTCCTGCAATTCCCGTTGCAGGGCTTTGGAGACGTCGTCTACGCCACTACGTAACGTAATCTCATCTTCTTCCCCATGATCATAGGCATAACAACTGGCCAAATGCCGCACCGCTGTTTCAGTCTGCAGTCGAACATAATCTTCGTAGCGGTCGACGTCGAAAATGGCATGGGCAGTATCCTCCACTCGCCAGATCACCACGGCAGCGATTTCGATGGGATTACCTCGCTTATCATTGACTTTGAGTTTCTCACCGTTGAGAGTCCGTACCCGCAAGGAAACTTTGAAGCGGCTGATTTTGAGACGTTGAACAGACTTGGGGGCCGGAGTGCCGGTCTCCTGTTGTGCGGGCGTCCCTGCAGGCCCATTGGAATAAAAAGGATTACCCCAGTGAAATCCACTCTCTTTGACGGTTCCAACATACTTGCCGAACAGGATCAAAACTCTGGCCTCATTGGGCTGAAGTGTAAAGAAGCCCGCCATAGAAATGCCGAAGAAAAGTAATAGCAGAATTGACAGAACAAAAAGCGGCCAGTCAGGGTGGGTTTGATTGCCTCCGTTGGCAAGAAGTGAGTAGACAAACAACGGGACAAATATGAACGGCAACAAAATCTGCCACGCCAGCATCATCCATCCATTAAGAACCTTAACCCGTTTTTCCTGATGAGTTTTCATGACTCCTGGTTCCATGACGCCTCCTTTGCATCTGGTATATCTAATCGATATATTAACGATATCATATTGATATTTTTCTTCAAGTCAAGCCTAAAATCGAATATTCTGCGAACTGAGCGCTTGGGTTGTATTGCGACCATGGAAGTGTGGATTGGGTCCTTAAATCTTAAATAATGATTGGCCTGACTCGCAGACAGGGGTATGTTTTGTTCGGGGTCAGGCTGTTTCTGTGCTTACGGGCTGACGAGGTTTGCGAGGGTAACATAACCACAGGCGGCCAGGGTACTGGGAATGACCATCTGGGAGGCTGTCAGCCTGCAGTTGCGGGGGCTGCGGAGGGCAGTGAAGACCGAGTGCCACCTGTAACAACATTTGGCCGCTGGTGATGCTGGTCTCTTAACTTTTAAGGGCTGACCTTTGAGACCTATCTTTTGTCCTTCATCTTTAGTTCTCTGAGTTCTGCCTTAGTTCTCCCATGGGGTTGGCATCTTCCATCGAAGGTTTCCTTGACACAGTGTAACCTTCTGGATGGCATACTCTGACGAGTATGAATTTGTTATAGGGAGCGCAAAATCCTAAGGGGTGACGTGCACGTCCTGTACGTTTTCTTGCCGATTATTTGCGCTTGCCCTTGCTCCTTCACCTCTCCACCCCCAGGAGGGAAGCATGATGCGACTATTGGGCAAGTCCCTTGTTATGGGCTTCGTGATTCTATTGATTGGACTTTTCAGCCTCCCTGCGGAAGCCGCAGAAACAGAACTCTATTTTCCAGCAGTAGCCCACGTTCGAGGGGGGTATGGAGAACTCTGGAAAACTGATTTGTGGCTCTTTAATCCCAGTAATAGCATTACCATCGAAATAGTTTCTGGTTTTCTTCCGGCAGGAAGGACTAACCCACAAATACGGGAGGCCCCGGTCATACTCTCCCCGCGACGTGGTGTGGCACTTATGGATGTCGTGGCAAACACCTTCAATGAGGAAGCTGGCGGTGGGATTCGGCTTCGAAGTAGCCAGTTTTTCCTTGCCAGTTCAACAACTTATGTTGGTGAGAGTGGTTACTACTCCGAGGGTTTTTCAATCCCTGCCATTGGAACCGATTATGCTCTGAGCGAAGGTGCCCTGCTGCAGCTTGCCAATTACCCAGGTCAACCCGGGTTCAGGACGAATGTAGGATTTCTAAATCCTTCGAATGCAGGAGTCGACATCACTTTGACGCTCATAGAGGGAAGTACAGGCGCAAAGTTAGGCACGGGGCAAGTGAGTCTAGCCGGGCTTGGGCAGTCGCAGATCAGCGATATTTTCAGCTCACTCGGGAAGCCGTATGCAACTACTTCTTCCGGCATTGTGGAGTTTTCGGCAAGCTCGCCGGTGTTTGCCTATGCCACCATAATCGACAACGTTTCCGACGACCCAACTTACGTGGCAGGCGTGTCCACTTCAATAGCTGAAGTGCCTGACTACTTATTCCTAGCAGCAGCCCACGCTACCGGAGCCAATGGAGAGTCATGGATTACGGACGCTCAATTGTACAATCCCAGTGATTCACCTGCCACCGCGCGGTTGTCGTTTCTTCTGCCTGGAACCGACAATCGTTCCGCGACAGAAAAGCAGGTGATGATTCCACCTCAAAGGGTCCTGGAACTCGATGATGTAGTCGCCTCGACATTCGGCTATTCTGGAGGCGGTGCAATTCACCTTCTCTCTGATCGGGGATTGCTGGGGTCCTCACGAACCTATAACCGCACCATTAGTGGATCATATGCTGAGACTAAAGGATTTTCGGTTCCGATGGCCCGCGCCACAACGGCTCTAACTCAAGGAATCATCGGCCCTTTAGCTCAAGGTCTGGGCTTGGATCGAAGCAATGTAGCGTTTCTCAACTCGAGTGAGCAGCCGACTTCGATCCATATGAACCTGATTGACGCTGGTTCAGGGAATGTCTTTGGGACTGCATCGCTGATGCTTTTGCCAAAAGGATTCGGGCAGATCAACGACATCTTCGGAACCGTTGGCAACGTTTTCAACATTTCCTCCAACGTGACGCTGGAATTCTCGGCTTCGGCCCCGGTCTTCAGTTTTGCCACGGTCATCGACCAGGGTTCTGGAGACGCGCACTATGTGTCAGCTTGGCCCGATAACGGTTCCAATAGTGGCCTGATCAATCATTTGCCTGAAGGCCATATCGTGCTTCCGACCGGCAATATTAACCTTCACCTCGGTCAATCGCTAGCCTGTGCGGCCACAGCCTCTGATCCAGACGGCGATACCAACCTAACCTATTATTGGAGCTTCGGTGACGGTTCATCCTCGACGTTGCTAAATCCTCCGCCCCACATTTTCAACTATCCAGGACTCTATAGGGTGACATTTAGTGTCACCGACTCCAAGAGCGCCTACGATCCAACCCCAGACACGCGCCTGATCACTGTGGACACAATCGGGGGCACGTTTCATGGAGTCGGCGCGGAGTGGCAGACCGAGGTACGAGTGGCGGCTCCATGGGAATTTCCTTCGGATTCACCTGCCAGGAGCTTATCCTCACGTGGTATGGCCATCGATCTCGATGGTCGCATCCACGTTGTGTACACAAACCAAACGGGGAGTTTTTTCCACATGTACTATGCTCGATCTGTTGATGGAGGAAGTACCTGGACCGCCTGGAAGGATATCATCGGTGATACGTCTATAGCTGCGTTGCGCCCTGTTTACCCCAGCATATCGGTCGGGCCGGATAACACGTTGCATGTCGCTTGGAACGACTGGCGGGAAAATGATCCGTTCACCAATGGTCCTTACCGAATCTATTATATGCGCTCTTTCGACGGAGGTATCACCTGGGAACACCCGAGGCGTGTCAGTGGTCAGCATGCAATGTCCGCAGAATTGCCTTGCCTCAGCGTGGATCTAAATGGTCGAGTCCACTTGGTCTGGCAGTTGCGTGACCCGAGCTCCTCGCAGGCAGCCGGACCGGTTTACTATACGCGTTCGTTAGATGGTGGGACCACATTCGAAGCACCTCGCCAATTGAGTGCTACTGGAGGACCCAACGGGCGACCCCGCTTCTCGATTAGCGGGACAAACGGTGACCTGCTTGCTATTGCCTGGCAAGACGAACGGGTCGATCCAAGGGGTGATGTCTATCTCGATGTATCTATCGACGGTGGACGGACTTTCTCAGAGAGAGTTGGACAGGCGTCTTCTGACAGGGAAGAAGATCCAGACGCGATCATAAGTGATGACGGCGCCATTCACTTGGCCTACACGCGATATGGCTCCAACGGAGCTGTCATTGAAGTCAGGAATTCCAATGATGGAGCGATCAGCTGGAGTCCCCCCGTTGTGCTCTCTGAGGCGAGAAGCCGCTATCCCGCTTGGGCGTCGCCAGGCCGAAACGGCACTTTGTGGCTTTTTTGGCGAGATGAACGCGATGGGGATGCGGGGGGAACTGGTAATTCGCGTGGAGACATTGCTGCGCGGAGTTCCGGAGACGCAGGCCTGACTTGGAGCCCTTTTGAATTTGTGACCGATCTCGGCGGGATACAGGTCGGTTTTCCCTCGCCAGCCTTGAGTCCGGATGAACGTCTCTATGTTATGTGGAGTGACGAGCGCTATGGTCCGGGAACCGAGAGCATATTTGTGAAAAGCCGGGTGCAGACATCTCCTTGATACTTCTAGGTAGAAACGAGTTGAATACACTTTACAAACGATCCAGCAGATTAGCCCTAACCAAGGGCAATACACTGGGGTCGGAGGGACGACCAGGATGGACCGGGGATCAGACTCATCCTGCAACTCAGCAACAATCCCTCCAATGACTGCATCAACAATTCCGACGATACCATAACGTCAGCGTGAATCCGAAGGCCCAGCCTAGTCCCCCCTTCGTGTATGATATGCGCTGAGCATCCATGGAGTGCGGGTACAAATCTCCTCGACCCTTTTGCTCAATAACATCCTGATTAATAGATCTACAAATGAGGAACCTTGTCAATACGGGGACCCTGGCAGCTGTCTTGATCATGGCGCAGGTTCTAACCGCCTCGGCGGCGAACCACTTTAACCTCGCTTTTTCAACTTACATCTGCGGGATGAATGGCGACTATATCCGCGACGTGTGTGTGGACAACCGGGGAAACATCATTGCCGTGGGAGGGACAAGCTCACCTGACTTTCCCACAACAGCGGGTGCCTACTGCCGCACGTACCACGCCGGTGGGCAATCTCTCGGTGACTTTGGGCCTATGGATGTATTTGTAATGAAGTTTAGCGCCAGCGGGCAGTTGCTCTGGTCCACCTTTTTGGGAGGAAGCGGAAGTGAGAACGCAGAGGGCCTGTCTGTGGACAGAGTCGGAGATGTTTACGTGACTGGCACCACTCACTCCAGGAATTTCCCCACTGCTGGAATCCCCTACCAATCTACCTATGGCGAAGCCAGGGGCAGTTATGATGGAAATGCTTTCTTGACCATAATGACGCCAGATCTCAAGAGCCTTGTTTACTCCAGTTTTGTGGGACAGCAGTGTTCGATCACAGATCAAAACGCCTATGGTGGATTCCATGCCAGCGCCCTGTCGCCGGATGGCAGCTGGATTGTTGGAGGATCATGGTACAGTTCAAACTGGCCAACTTTCCATGCGCTCCAGACGACTTATAACCCCGGCGGAAACGGCCACGCTGTCTTGGCCCGCTTTGTGCCAGCCTCGAGGGACCTTCATCCGGGGTCCTCACCCAGGAGATCAAAATGAATATCGTTTCAGTTGGACTTCCGTCGATTCGATCCGTTGGTCTTGTCGTTCTCTTGCTCACTTGGTTCGCCGCCACAATCGAGGCGGATACTGTTTCAGTGATTCCGAGACCCGTCACCCTGGCGATGAAAAAAGGGACTTTCCAGTTCAAACCTGGAACGACTATTCTGGCAAATCCGGCTTTAGTCACAGAAGCGCGATTGTTCGCGAGGACGCTTGCTCCTGCGCTTGGCTTCACTCCGGAGGTGAGAGCCTCACGAGCCGGATCGGCTCCTTATGTCGAGATGAAGTTGGATCCCTCCCTGAAGAAGCTTGGCGACGAGGGGTATCGCCTGGAAGTCTCTCCCAGGCAGATTATGCTAAAAGCGCCGAAAGCCGCGGGCATTTTTTATGGAACCCAGACCCTGCGCCAGCTCCTGCCAATCCAGATTTACCGGGAAGCGAAAATGGAGGGCACGGAATGGAATGTGGCCTGTCTCCTGGTTGAAGACAGTCCACGCTTCAAATGGCGGGGCGCCATGCTGGATGTGAGCCGTCATTTCATGCCCAAGGAATTCGTCAAGAAATACATCGATCTTCTGGCGATTCACAAGATGAATTCATTCCACTGGCATCTGACGGATGACACGGGATGGCGTATTGAAATCAAGAAATACCCAAAATTGACGGAGGTGGGTTCGTGGCGGGAAGCTTCCCCGGTAGGGCCAATCGAAGAGGTTCGGGTGAATCAGAAGTCCGACGGGAAACCGCACTTCGGCTTCTACACTCAGGAAGATGTCCGGGAGATTGTGGCTTATGCGCGGGAGCGGCATATCAACGTCGTGCCTGAGATCGAGATGCCCGGGCATTCTCAAGCGGTCGTGGCCGCTTACCCGGAACTGGGGAGCCTGGGAAAACCAGTCCCGGTTCTGTTCAACTACGATCTGGCGGATCAGTTGAACATGGACGAATCAACTATCCACTTCATGTTTGATGTCTTGAGCGAAGTGGTTGATCTCTTTCCGTCCCGCTATGTCCACGTAGGAGGAGACGAAGTCGAACCCAAATTCTGGCAGCAGAGCGCCGGAGTACAAGCCCGGATGAAGGAGCTAGGGGTGGGTAACGAAAAGGAGCTTCAAGGCTATTTCACGCGACGGTTGGACGAATTCCTCACCGGCAAAGGACGGCAACTGATCGGATGGGACGAGATTCTGGAAGGAGGAATCTCCAAGAACGCCGTGGTTATGTCGTGGCGGGGTGAGCAAGGAGGCATTCAAGCCGCCAACGCCGGGCACGACGTGGTGATGGCCCCCACTGACTACACTTACTTTGATTATTACCAGGGGGAACCTGGCAAAGAACCGCTGGCCATGGGGGGGCTTCTGCCATTGGAAAAGGTCTACAGTTATGACCCGATTCCAGCCGCCATTGCCCCCGCAAACGCTCATCACGTCTTGGGCGCACAGTGCCAGCTCTGGACAGAGTTTGTGCCTGATCGCAAACACGCCGAATACATGACTTTTCCCAGGCTCTGTGCCCTGGCGGAAGACGTCTGGTCGCCCAAGGAGCAGAAGGATTATTCGGAATTCCTGCAACGCCTGGAGGTCCATTTCAAGCGGCTGGATATCCTAGATGTCAACTATCGAAAGCTCGTCCCGGACCCCTGGTCTCGGGTCAAGTAATGTTCCATCTTATTTCCATTCCACGACAACCCCCTCGAAGGGTTGCAGGTTTAGCTTCCAGATCGAGTGCCCCAGCGGAAGCGCCACAGCCGCGTCGGCGGTGATCTTGTTTGCGGATCGGATGGGAAGCGAGGAAGTTACTGTTACATCTGAGGGCTGTGCGCGATGGTTGACAACGACTGCGTAGCCGCGACCTTCCGCGTTTAGAGAAGTGACTTCAACGGAAGGCAGGTCTGTATGGAACAGAGGCTTCACACCGGTCCAGGTTCGAAAGGCATCATAAATGCGGTGAGTGTTCTCCGGTTTCTCAAAGGCGGACGGCACATTAGCGAGGTATGCTTCGAGCGGGTATGCAGAAAGGAGGGTCTTCCCCGATCCTAATTTGTTGGCGATCAGTGCGGGGAGTCCCTCCTGGTCAACCGCAATGACTTCCCCCCCCTTCACCGAAAGCAAGGACCCCCAATAGCGGGGAGTTGCCGCCGGCACAGAATAGTGGAAAGTGTCGCCGGGCTTGAGGTCCCCGAAAGGGGTTACCACTTTCAATGTGACTTCAGAAACAGTGGCTGTATCCACCAGACGGGCGCCAAAGATGGCTTCCATATGCGGAATGGCAGCGTCTGCTGCCACCGATGCGTATAGGAACCCTCCGCCCTCGACATACCGCCTGACTCTTTCATAGAAATCCGTATGAACGTGGGCTAGAAACACACTGCCTGTGCTGGTCAGCGGAGAAGGCATGAAAAGCATGGGGTGCTTATCCCAGTCGCTGGTCTCGCGTGGGAAGTCAGACTTCAAGCCGGCCCGGCGGGCAAGAATAAACGAATTCAGCAGAGACCCCATCAGCCACAGGTTCTCAGCGCTGACATTGGGCGAGGATTGGCCGGGCATTGCATCCCCGTCGGAGATCGAAACGTAAGGGGTGACCTCCGGGCCTGTTAAGCCAAACCGCGAAAAGTCCCCGTGTGTCTTGGCCCACTCCTCGGGGATGACGATGCCGACCTCTGCCGGCGCGGGTTTGACGTTGTCCAGGTTCATCTGGCCCACGACTTTGGAAAAGCTTTTGAACTCCCGGGCCAAAGGGCGATCCTGCCTGTCCCAGGTCGTCATTCCCCAACCTGTTTCCTGCGGGGTCCGGAGGTAAGGCACCTTGTGGAACTGCTCCGGAGCGGCATCGGTATAGCACCACAGGTCCACGCCGATGGCGCCAGCCCCCAGCCCGGAATAAATCATCGCTCGATCGTAGAGCGCGATTCTCTCGGGCGCATACTGTGCCGAAGAAGCGCCCATTTCGTGAATCATGGCAGGACGGCCAGCCCCACTGGACAAAGTGATCTCGAAGGCCGCGCCATAGGTACTGCGCTCCGACAACATCGGGTCGGGAAAAAGATCCGGCTTGTAAATCGTGAAAGGATGGACACTGAAGAAATCAACTTCATTGGCAATGTTGTCCGAGCGGAAGGGCCCATGCCCGGTTTCCTCTCCACTGGTGCCGATGACAATCGCGTGGAGCTTGTCATTGCGCCGGATGGCGCCTGTGATCAGCCGGGTCCAGTTGATGGCCATAGCATCAGTCGTTTGTCCGGCCACGATCCAAAACGGAGGCTCATCGGTCAGATCCCATGCGATAATGGCGCTTTCGTTCTGATACCTCCTTCCGAACTCCGACGCCAGATTCGTTTCCAGACGCAGCATTTCCGGGTCAGCATGAGGATGACGTCCGTGCCGCCACGGTACATCCCAGTAAGCCTCTCCTACTTCGCCGCCGATGAATAGCGAGGGATGCATGTAGATCTCGTACTGATGCGCCAAAGAAACCAGAGTGTCGAGCTGTTGGAAAGCTGCAGGATTGTAGTCGCCAGGACGCGGCTCGAACCACGCCCACATCATGTCGAGCCGTACCAGGTTGTATCCCAGCTCATGCATCTTCGCGAAGTCGGCTTCAATATCCTGGGGATTCCACTGCACCGGCCATTGCATGGCGGCTTTAGCAGGTACCCAGTGGGCCCCCACTGCTATAAAACGCTTTCCTTCGCGAGTGAAGAAGTTTCCGTCAAAATGGACCTTTGGCAGGCGCTTTCTTTGATCATCCTTGGCCTCGGGCGACTGGACCGGTTTCCCACCGTACAAACTCGAGCC
>JBGOTQ010000025.1:0-36021 GCA_041476565.1 Terriglobia bacterium
ATTCCCTCTTCAAAACGCCAAGCTGCCCTCCCCCGTCATATGTTGAAAGCTTTGACCAATGGGCCAAGGCCAGCCGTGCTTGATTACATTCACTCCAAAGCTTGTCTAGATTTCGGAATTTCTCAACCAGCTGGGTATGGCTGGTGCCATCAAAACGCGATAGTGCCGGTCGTTCCTTGAAAGCCTTGGAGATGAGTTGCCCATATCGGATCTCAAGGAATAAATCGACCAGGTGCTTTCCGGACGCCGGCCAGATTGCCGAGACTTGGGCAAATTCGGACAGGTCCTCCTTCTTGCAGGTGTCGGTCAGGTTATTGAAGGTGACCATAGAGTGGAGTTGGTCGATGCTTTCCTGCCAGTTGGCGAGGACAGAGTCAACCAAGGTGAATTCTTTGTCTTCGAGTTTAGAACCAAAGCGCTTTTTCTCATCAAATTCCAAAAGGGTCAGAACGTCATGTAAGGTGACGCTGAAGGCCTTCATGTCCGCCTCTACCTTTTGAAGCAAAACTGACAGATCCTTTACGGGATGCTCGTCCAGCGGTAACTCCAGGATTTCCTTGGGCAGCTTTCCTGCACTGATTCCTTGGTGAAGACTTGTCACCCAGTCAAACACGGCTGAAAGCTGTTTCCAATCCGAGACCTCGTTGCTCCATTGGGATCCAAACAAACTGGCCGCAAGATCCCCATGCTTCCTGATCGTTTCTTTCTGGGCTATCTCGTCGTTTATGGCGTCAAGGATCCGGATTTTGTCGTGAACTGCGGTGGGGGGAATCCCCCTCAATAACGCTTTTAATGCCTTATGTGCACGCCGGTACTTTCCCGATACAAACCGCCACCAGTGCTTCCCCTGATTCCCCATAGCGGTTCGGATCCCGGATGTATTTTGTCCCCAGCCTTCAGCCTTAAGAATGGAGTCATAAGTGCGATGCAGTTCTGCAAATCGTGCCCCAGCGTTTAAGAGGTCCTTCAGATCATCAGGGTACTGAAGCCATTCTCCGGATCCAAAATGAACCCCTAGTAGCGATGGGGCTTCATTAACAAACGATCCGATATCATGCGCTTGCTTGGCCTGATGCAGATCGATGGGTTTCGTTAGCAAGAGTGAATCTGCCAGTTTCGATACCGATTCTGCGAGGATGCGAGTCGACTCTTTGGCCTTGGACATGGCTTTCAGCAAACGCTCTTTGTCCATGGGGAGGAAAGCCCTGAGTTGACTTCCCCAGAAGGGATGTTTCTCTGGGACTCCCGTAGTCTCCAATTGCGCCTGCAACTCTTCCAAGATGCTTTTCTTGCACTCGAACTCCACCTCATTCCACGATTGGCATTGCTGCGGATCAATATCCGGCTTCTCAATCCCTTCCATCTTTTTGTGCACCCGGGCAAATTCGCCATAAGCCTTGTACGGAGCAACCCCGCTAGGCGCAACTGGAGAGTTAACTGCTTCGCAGTAATCATTCAGGCGTTGGCGGATTCCGTCTAGAAGACTCAACTCTGCCTCAGCCTGGATCGTTCTTGGGCGACCCAGTTCCAGCGTCGTTGAAAGCTCCTTGAGAAGGGTCTTCTTATGGCTTTTGTGACTATGCAGCTCCAGGCAAGCAACCCCCAGGCCGACTTTGTCGAGTCTCCGCTTAACTACTTCAAGCGCGGCCATCTTCTCCGCTACAAAGAGCACTGTCTTTCCTTGCCCGATAGCTTCAGCAATCAGATTCGTGATGGTCTGAGATTTTCCCGTACCAGGAGGGCCTTGAATGATGAGATTTCTTCCCTGGATTCCCTCGACTAGAGCTGCTGATTGTGAGCTGTCGGCGTCAACGACTTGGTGGCCGCAAAATGTCGTGAGTTGTTCGTCGATCTTCTCAGCATCAACAATTGCGTGCGGCGACTCGTGGAAACCCTCCTGAAGCAGAGCTTGAATAATCGGATGGTTAGTGGGTTTGAGATTTTCCGGCCAGTTTGTGCCATCAAGATCCCGAAACATGAGGAATTTATTGAAGGAGAAAAACCCAAGAACAATGGCATCATTGTCAATCGACCATCTAGGCTGGCTCTGAATAGAATTCGATATGGCAGAGAAATAGGGTGCAATGTCGAGGTCTTCTATTTCGGGGATTTCCGGAAGTGTAATGGCAAAGTCCTCTTTCATCTTTGCCATTAACGAGAGGTTTTCTCCGATCTCCTCTTCGGTGTAGTGCAAGTGGAACTTCTCCCGTGCGTTTGACCTTACAAGTTCCACCGGAATGAGAATGAGCGGGGCACGCAGGACGTCCTGGCTTTCATCGGATTCATACCATTGCAGCATTCCCAGCGCCAGAAACAGAATGTTAACACCTTGCTCTTCAATGTTGGTTCTCGCGGCATAGTAGGTAGCAAGAAGGCGATTCTGCAGCTGGCTGGAGGATAAAACGGTCTGTAGTCTCAGATCTGAGTAATTCGTCGCTAGTTGACCGTTGGTGGTTACTTGGTCCTCCGGATCGGAAAGCAGCGGAGACGTTTCATCATCGTCGGAGGCAGGTAGAAACGTCATGGATTTCTTTTCGACAGCCAATATACGATAGGTTTCGATGGAAAGCTCGTTGACGACTTCCAAACCTCGCGACCGCAATGGGCGGTAGTTCAAAAGGGGATTGCGAAGCCCCAAGTCCAGCAATTCCATGCGTGCTGATTCGAGCTTTGAATGGAGGGAATTAACCACTGCGTTCACTGGACCTACTCTCCCAGAACTATTCAGCGTGATATCCAACTACGAGAGAAGCTAGAGAGTATTATTTCTGAAAAACCAAACGAGCCTTGAGTCGTGCGCTCCCAGATGCTTCAAGCTATATTAGCAGATCCGTAGGTACGAGAGGCTATACGCGAGGTGTCGCAAAACCTCTTGCGACCCCTCCGATACTATAAGAGAAGGGCTTCAGCTTCAAGCCAAAGGAGAGAACTGTCGTCACGTGGAGCGGCCGAACAAGGGGTTATCCATTAAGAGGATCGGAGATGCGGATCAGGAGAATGGACCAGTGTCGAGACTGTCACCACGCCTGAATTTTTGGTTTTTTTGGGAAAGGGCCAGAAGCAAGTGCAGGCTCCAGCTTCCCTGCCTTCTCCTCCATTTCCGCGACAACCGGATCTTGTCGATGGACCGGCTTCCAAGACAAAACATTTAATCGCAGACGTGCAAACAACGCATGTCTGCGCCACCCGTCGGGGGCAGCCGCCGCGCTTTTCAGCGCTCGGCTGGACTCCGTTTTTAGGTCACCGCTCCACTGGTTCAGCCGATTGTGCCGCCAGGTTGCCGGCCCGCTTGAACTTGAAATACCTGAAGTAGACAAGCTACAGAAGCTATTGCAGAACGTCTGTGGTCATCTCACAATCTCGAAGAATCTTGGCTAGCAGGCCAGGACCAATACTCTCACCTGCGTGAACCGGGATGACAGTGCGTCGGCCATCACTGTGTTGCAGGAAGTGGTGACTACCTTTGATGCGAATGATCTCGAAGCCTGCCCGTCGAAGAGCGGCAATTATTCTTCTGCCGGTGACGCGCGGGGCCTTTGTCATTGGGTTACAGTGACCTTTTGAACGCCAACGAATTCTAACGGCTCCACCGGGGTCCCGTCGACTTCAAGGCACAAGTCAATGGCCTCTTGAATGCGTTCGATGAGCTTGTCCAGAGATTTAGCCTGGGTGTGACAACCTGGCAAAACGGGGACCGAGGCCACATAGTATCCCTCTGAGTCCCGCTCAATCACGACATTGAACTCTCTGATCTTTTTGGCTTTCATGATCTTCTTATTCTACGCACAAGACTGCCCGCGCAAAAGCATAAACTAAGGGGTGACCTAACGTCCGGATGAATCTATTTCCTTAAGTCGGCCAGTTGCCAAGCAGCTTCATAAAAGCAAAGATGAACTTATCACTCCATATCATGATCTCATGATGTCTTAATGATGGATTTTTCACGCGCTTTTGCCAGATGACCGTTATCAGCTCCAAAACCCGCCTGCACTCTAGGAAAATGCTGTGGAGGCCTCGAATGAAAGTCAACCGCCCAGAATCCCAGATGAGGCCAGGCATTTTCTCTGCCTCTCCTACAATTCTGTCGACTATGTATCCGCCTCAGCGGCTCGCCCGAGAGATTCCCATGCCGGCAAGGGGGTGCGATTCAAAGTGCGATAGAATTAACTCATTTATTCACGGTTCCGGCGCCGCGAGGGCGCGGCGTCTCCAAGTCCTTGGAGATGGGACGCCCTCGTCCCGCTTCCGGCAACACACCGTGGACGCATGGCGTCTCCAGTCGCACTTTGAATCACACCCCCGGCAAGGAGCGGAGTTGACTGTGGGTAGTTCCGGTGTGTGACCTGACGAGTGACCTGCCTTCCGGCATGACTACGTCAATTCAGACAGTGAGTTCGAAGGTTGGCCATAGGACTTCAAGCCAGCAGTTTCGTAACGATCTCGCCGTGGACGTCAGTCAAGCGGAAATGGCGGCCCTGGAATTTGTAGGTGAGGAGTTTGTGGTCAACCCCCAGGCAGTGCAGGAGGGTCGCCTGCATATCGTGAACGTGGACAGGGTCCTTAACTACGTTGTAACAATAATCATCCGTCTCGCCGATGGTAATGCCACCCTTGGTCCCACCCCCAGCCACCCACCAGGCAAAACAGCGCGGATGATGATCGCGGCCATAATTCCCTTCGGTTAATTTGCCCTGGCAGTAAACAGTTCGACCAAACTCCCCTCCCCAGACAACCAGCGTGTCTTCCAAAAGGCCTCGCTGTTTCAGATCCTGGACGAGAGCGGCTGAAGGCTGATCGACTCCTCCGCATTGCAGAGCGATATCTCGAGGCAGGTCTGAGTGCTGGTCCCAGCCGCGATGGTAAAGCTGGACAAAACGAACATTACGTTCGGCTAATCGCCGGGCCAGGAGACAGTTGGCGGCATAGGTCCCAGCCTTCCGAGAGTCAGGACCGTACATTTCAAAAATACGCTCCGGTTCTTTGGAGAGGTCCATCAATTCCGGCACCGAGGTCTGCATTCGATAAGCCATCTCGTATTGGGCAATCCGGGTATCAATCTCCGGGTCGCGGTAGATCTCCGCCTTGATCCGGTCGAGCATTTCTATCCCGTCCAGCATACGGCGCCGAGAGGCCTTGTCGATACCCGGCGGGTCAGATAAGTAGAGCACTGGATCGCTGCTCGAACGGAATTTGACCCCTTGATGGTTGGAGGGAAGAAAGCCGCTGCTCCACAGGCGGGAAAACAGGGGCTGGTCAACATTCAGGGCATTGGCCTGCGAGATCAGGACCACAAAAGCCGGCAGGTTCTGGTTTTCACTGCCCAATCCATAGCTGACCCAGGCTCCCATGCTGGGCCGCCCCGGTTGCTGGAAGCCCGTCTGGATAAAAGTTATTGCCGGATCGTGATTGATGGCTTCGGTATTCATCGTCTTTATGATGGCGATGTCATCGACGACTTTGCCCGTATATGGCAGCAACTCACTGAGCCAGGTTCCCGATTTGCCGTACTGGTTGAATTTGAAGATAGACGTCACAACTGGAAAAGAGTCCTGTCCCGAAGTCATCCCCGTAATGCGCTGGCCGTTCCGCACAGAGTCGGGGAGTTCCGTTCCGTGGAGCTTTTTGAGCGCAGGCTTGTAATCAAACAACTCCATCTGTGACGGGGCGCCCGACTGGTGCAGGAAAATAACCCTCTTGGCCTTTGGAGCAAAATGAGGCAATCCCAGCAAACCACGAGTTTTGGGGTTGATCCCTTCTTCCTGCGAGTAAGCATCAGGCGCCAGCAAGGAGGCCAGTGCTGCGGTGCCAATGCCCACACTAGCCCGGCCAAAGAACTGCCGCCGGGTCAACAACAGCTTAAATTCTCTTTCAAGGTCCAAGCTCTTACTCCTTCGTAATGGTCTCGTCAAGATTTAGAATGATGCTCGCGACTGTAGTCCAGGCTGCCAGTTCAGCCGTGTCCAGGTTCGGATTTGTCGGAGATTCGCCAACTTGTAGCAGACGCGTTGCGGCCTCGTTTTGTCGACGATAGTCCACGAGCTGTTGACTAAAGGCATCCTGCAGAATTTTCAGTTCCCTGGAATCCGGAAAGCGAGCCGTTGCCATTCGGAACGCATAACGGACCCTCTCGACAGGGTCCTTGCCGGCTTGTGTCAGTGCCAGTTGGGCCAGGCCCCGGGCCGCTTCAACGTAAGTCGGGTCGTTGAGCAGCACCAAGGCTTGAAGCGGCGTGTTGGTGCGGGCCCGCCGGGCCGTGCATTTTTCCCGATCAGGCGCATCAAATGTGACCAGGGAAGGAGGCGGGACTGTCCTTTTCCAAATGGAATACATACTCCGCCGATAAAGATCGCGACCCTCGCTGGGGGTATAGGCCTGGCCGGAAAAAACGTCCCCAAATGCCATTTCTTCCCACAACCCTTTGGGTTGATAGGGGTAGACACTGGGTCCGCCGATCCGAGAGTCGAGCAAACCACCAATCGAAAGGGCATTGTCGCGGACCGTTTCGGCGGGTAAACGAAAGCGCGCTCCTCGAGCTAATAGCCGGTTTTCAGGGTCCCGTTCCAGGAGTTCCTTTGTGACGCGCGATGATTGTCGATAAGTGGCCGAGGTGACGATCAGCCGCTGCATAGCCTTGATGTCCCAACCGCTTCGAACAAATTCAGTAGCCAGCCAATCGAGCAGCTCGGGATGGCTAGGAAGCTCCCCTTGCGCCCCGAAATCTTCGGCAGTCTTGACAAGCCCGATGCCGAAATAATTCTGCCAGAAGCGGTTCACAGCCACGCGGGCCGTCAGCGGATGAGAGGAGTTCACGAGCCACTTAGCCAGCCCCAAGCGACTCACAGGCAAGTCCTTGGGGAAAGGAGGCAAGCACGACGGAACTCCGGGAGAGACTTTTTTCCCTTTATTGCGATAATCGCCCCGCGCCAGAACAAAGGTTTCCCGGGATTTTTGCATCTCCTTCATCACCATCGTCGTGGGGATGTGCTCTTCCAATTCTTCCTTTTGCTCTCTTAGCTGCTTCAAATCGGCATAGACTTGCCGCAGGGACTGAGGCGCCTCGTAGGTCAAGAAGTACTCTTTGAGTTTGGCGCGGCTGGCCTTGAGTTCTTTCTCCTCCTTGGATTCCTTAGGTTTATCGGATTCCCCTTCATTTTTGTCTTCGTCTTCGCCCTCGGCATCGGCTTTAGGTTCTCCAGAACTCTGGAAGGGCTTGCCTGCAACCTCTGCCAACATACTGCGGACGGGGACGAGGTTGGCCAGGTCCCTGATCTCCTCTGAGCTTAAAACCCGGCCATACATGCAAAGATCATCCAATCCACCCTTATAGGGTTTGGCCAGATTCTTGTTGCCAATCTGCATGGACGCGGAAGTCTCAGTTGACCCTGTCAAATTGTCCTGCACGACATGGATCTCTCTCGGCTTTCCTTCCAGGTAGAGTCGAAATCCTGATGCCCGTCCCGATCCGTCATAGGTGAGCAAGAGCGAAACCCATGAATCCTGAAGAACTGGTTCCCGGGTCCGAAACTGGATTGCATTGTCTGGCAATTGGTGAGTCAGGCGAAACAAGAGATACACACCCTTCTTTTGACGTGGCAGTTTGACCGTCTCGTCCAAGAGTATCTCAAAGCCTTTCCGTTCCTGGGGGCCATCCAGGGCTTGAAGAACACCCACTCCTGTAGGCCCTATCTCAAGGCCTGAGGGATTCAACCACATCGCCACAGAGAAGGGATGATCCTTTTGGAGTATGCGGGGATTGTCGAAGCTGACTGAGGTTTCCCCATCAAACTCCACCGCCTTGGCTACGGCTCCAAAATCATAGACAACCTCACCCTTGACGAGTTTACCCGGCGAGCAATGGCCGGAATTGTCCTTCAGATCCCCCTCGAAGGAATAATGAGCCATCAGACCTGCGGTAGAAGCCGCAGGCAGGGTAGCAGGCCGCGTCTTCTCCCATTCCATCTGAAGGGCCGCAATTTCTTTCTCCGGAAGGGCTGCTTCCTTGTCAGCGATGGCATGCTTGAGTGCATCGAGCTGGGACTGTTGTTGGGGGGAGGGCAATTGTAAAATCGGCCCGGCGTTTCCCTTCTGACCATCGAGGCCTTTCTCCGGAACGGTGTTAAAAAAGGCATAGAACCTGTAGAACTCTTCCTGCTTGATGGGGTCATATTTGTGATCATGGCAACGGGCACACCCCATAGTTAGCCCCATCCAGGTATTTGACGTCGCTTCAACCCGGTCCACAACATACTCGTTGTGGTATTCTTCTGGGATAGCTCCCCCCTCGAAATTTATCATGTGATTTCGATTAAAATCGGTAGCGATCTTCTGCGCCAAGGTGGCATTGGGCACCAAGTCACCCGCTAGCTGTTCGATCGTAAACTGATCAAACGGCATATTGCGGTTGAAGCCGTCAATGACCCAGTCGCGCCAGTGCCACATTTCACGCAGACTGTCGATGTGGTAGCCATGCGTATCGGCATAGCGGGCCAGATCAAGCCATTGCATAGCCATGCGCTCACCGTAATGGGGTGAACCTAATAGTTGGTCGACCCTTCTTTCGTAAGCGTCGGGAGATCTGTCTTGCAGGAAGGTATCCAATTCGGCCGGGGTTGGCGGAAGCCCGGTCAGATCCAAGGTCACTCTTCGCAATAAGGTTAGCCTATCAGCCTCCGGAGAGGGCTTTAACCCTTCGTGCTCCAACCGCGCGAGAACAAACTGGTCAATCGGGTTACGGGACCAACCTCCATCCTTAAGGGTAGGCAAGGGCGGACGCCGGGGGGGATCGAAGGCCCAATGGGTCTGCCATCGGGCGCCTTGATCGATCCAGCTCCCAATGAGTTCGATTTGTTTGGCCGTTAACTTTCTGCCGGAATCAGATGGAGGCATGCGTTCCTCCTCTGACTTGGCACTGATCTTCTGGTAGAGACGGCTAGCAGAGGCTTTCCCCGAAACAATCACCTGATAGCCACCCCGGTCGGCAAAGGCCCCATCTTTAGTATCCAATCGAAGGTCGACCATCCGCTGTTTCTCGTCCGGTCCGTGGCAGGCGAAGCAATTGTCAGAAAGGATCGGGCGAATGTCCCGGTCAAAATCAACTCGAGGTTGGGTTTGTTCAGCCAGAATCCTTATGCCGGCGTGGCTGGTAAGGAAGATGGCGACGGCAATGCTTGAGACCAGAACACTGGAAAGGACTCTGCGTTTCACTGCGAACTCCCCCGATGGGCGCCTTCGCCATCGTTCTCATTCCCGATCTCGATATTGAACCGGAGGAGAACGCCGACGAAACTTCTGCAAGGCCGACCGAAATTGATTGAAATTGAAACTATAGTTTAGGCCCCAAAGAATAGGGCGTCAAGATTTATCAAGGAACCGGTGTAATAGGTCGGAAGGTATGAAAAATTTCACAATTCCGGAAAAACGCCGTGTGAGGGCACACGGCCTACAATGAATCCAAAGGCATTACCTCGGGGTTGTAGGCCGGGTCCCCGACCCGGCGGAATTTTTTCACACCTTCTCAGGCCAGTAGGGACGCGCTGGGGCGCGTTTCTACCGGATCAGGTCCATATGTTCCATAGAAAGCACAAGAAAACAGGAGACGGGACGAGGGCGTCCCGCCTCCAACGCCTTGGAGACGCCGCGCCCCCGCGGCGCAAAGGTGATGATGGAAGAGTTTGCCTGCTTTTCAGGAAATTCAAGAAATATTGGGCATCCTGCCCGGAGAATGATCGAAGACAATAGTGTTGCTTTTTTGCGGGAACATTACCTCAGCAGAGCAGACCTCATGGGTTGTTAGTCAAGATTCAGGGAATGTTGCAGCGATCTCCCTCCTGGATACTCATGGTCTGTGTTCGGCCATTATGCTCATAGGTAATCCGCAATTCCTTTCTTCGGTTTGGAGCAGGATCCATATGAAAAGCGTCATTGTCTACCTGAAAATCGACCCGGTCGTCCCAGACCATGCCCTGCAAAGACGATGTCACATCTCTAAGTTGTCCTGGCACTCCATAAACAGCATGGACGATGCGCAGATTGCCCCGGCTATTCCACTGTTCTCTACCGTTGTGCCATTCAGGCAAGCGGAGCCATTCTCCTTCCCGTACAACCACGTCTCTTCGGCGTCCGCGGAATTCATAGGTCAGGCGTAACTCCTTTTCTCTGCCCGGAGCGGGATCCATGCCCAGCGTTTCATTGTCTACCTTGAATTCGAGGCGGCCATCCCTAACCATTCCCTGCAGAGAAGACGCTACATCCCGGTGACGATTTTCCACACCGTAAATAGCCCGCACGATTACCAAACTGGAGGGGTTATTGTCGTTCCCTCCCACCTCACTGCCGCGCTCAGGGTAGAAATTGTTTCCCCCTCCAGATCCTACACGCCATTCCAAATCGAAGGTGTACCCCTCCCGGCCGCCTTTGGGATCATCTATTCGAATCACGACGACTCCGCGGTTGTAGCGCGGCTCTTGCAGCAATTGCACTTTTCCTCGACCGTCAATCCCATGGAAGCGAAAGTCCAAGGGATTTTGTGGCAAAGGGCCTGTGCAGTCAAATCGACGCCACTCTGATGGCTGACCACTCAGTGTTGTCAAGCGGCCCCGCTCGCCTGCAATTTCCACTTGGGCAGACCCGTCCACATCCACCTCTATTGTGCACTTGCCCTGATCGCCTCCCTTTCCGCTGATGCTCGCACGTCGCTCCATCACGCTCGCGTGCAACGGCAAAATGCCAGTGGTTATAGTTAAAATGGTCAAGATAAACTTGCGAATTACCATAATGGCTCCTTAGTCATCGTTAAGTTTAAGCACCATTGAAATTCAGACTGAAGCCTGCCTCGACATGGGCAACTGCAATCCTCAAATGAATAGATACGCCAAGCCAGAACATTCGTGGTTGTTCCTCTTCAGAACCAATAGTAAGGTAAGCACTGCAACTCATAAGGATGCTTGGCAATCTCTGCCATTCGTCACAATTACTATCGTTTTCGGCAATTCGGACCATCTGGGTTAGTGTTCGAACTACTGTGGCTTCCTGGCAATCGGGTGTGGTTTCTCCCGAATGGGCTCCCAAGAACTCACGCTTCACGAACTCCTCTCCCACCAGGGGTTAATCCAAGGGAGGGCCCCATGACCCTTTCAAGTTCACCACCGCGGATGAAAATGTCGAACCCGGAGGGTTCGAAGCCATTAGCTGGTGGTTGAGTCCGTCAAAGGCGGACGATACCACCGGTGCGTATGGTCCAAAGCCAGTGCACCCCGGGCGGGGTGCCAGCCATTGGGGCTCGGAAAATTGGCCTGGTGAGAAACCTCCTCGCCCCGAGTTGGTCGATCTGCTGGAGGGATTTGCAAAGGTAATACATCCCTCTTAGAATTGAGGACTGCTCATATGCAAGGCTCAAGAATTCCTTGCGTACGTCTACAAAAATCGAGATAAGACTAGCTTCATCGAGTTGCATCATGAGGGAAATCCATAAGGAGGTACCCCTGGAATGCAAAAGGAATTTTCCATCTACCCTGTAAAGAGAGGCATTACAGTTTTAGTGTTACTGCAGGCACTTTGGTTTGTCGGAGACCTGAACGCGGAGTCGAGCTATAGCTTGCTTTCGCCTGATCGAAGAATTGAGGTCAAGATCACTCCGGGCGACCGCATCCACTATAGTGTGTTGGTCAAGAACAAGCTCTTGCTCCGAGACTGTTCCCTTTCTCTCAAAGTCGATCACACCACCTTGGGCGTGGAGCCCAAAGTCAAAGCTTCGAAACAGCGGAGCGTGAACCAGGAGGTTGAACCGGTGGTGCGGCAGAAATTCGCCAAGATTCGCGAGAACTTTAACGAGCTCCGACTTGAGATGGAAGGCGATTATGCCGTTGCATTCCGTGCCTATAACGAGGGCATAGCCTACCGCCTGGAGACCTCCCTGCCACAGCAAGAAGTGAAGGTTTACGACGAAGAAGCGGGCTTCAACTTTGCCGGTGACTACCGCGTGTATTATCCGAAGGAAGAAAGCTTCTTTTCACACAACGAGCGGGAGTTCGTGAACCTCAAGCTCAAAGAAATCGCGCCCACGGACCTTGCCAGTGTGCCTGCCGTCGTGGATGCCACTGATGGAATCAAGGTTGCCATCTGTGACTCGGATGTTGAGAGCTACCCTGGGCTTTGGCTGCGCGGCAGCAGCAGCAACGGCTTGTCGGGCGTGTTTCCGCCCTATCCAATGAAGGAAGAATTGAAAGGGGATCGCGATTTCAAAGTCACTCAAGGCGCCGGCTATCTTGCCGTGACCCAAGGGAAGCGCGTTTTTCCCTGGCGAGTGCTGGCCATTGCTGAGAAAGACGGAGATTTGATCACTAACATGCTGGTCTACCTGCTTGAGAAGCCTTCCCTGCTGCAGGACACCTCCTGGATCAAGCCGGGGAAAGTAGCCTGGGACTGGTGGAACGCCAACAACCTTTTCGGTGTGGGTTTCAAATCCGGCATCAACATGCCAACTTACAAGTACTACATCGATTTTGCGTCGAAGTACGGTCTTGAATACATCATCCTGGACGAAGGCTGGTACAAGCTGGGCCACCAGTTGGAGGTGGTGCCGGAGTTAAACATGGAAGAGCTTACAGCCTACGCCCGGCAGAAGAAGGTCGGCATCATCCTTTGGTGTGTGTGGAAGACGCTCAACGATGAATTGGAGCCGGCACTCAATCAGTTCGAGAAATGGGGTATCAAAGGAGTCAAGGTGGACTTCATGCAGCGCGACGACCAGCGGGTAATCGACTTCTATTACAAACTCTGCCGGGAAGCAGCCAAACGCAAGATGCTGGTGGATTTTCACGGCGCCATCCGGCCGGCGGCCATGACGCGGACCTGGCCGAACTTGATCTCAACCGAAGGCGTGCGGGGAATGGAGCAGAGCAAGTGGAGCACTGTTGCCAATCCAGAGCACGATGTCACCCTGCCATTCGCCCGCATGGTTCTGGGGCCGATGGACTATACGCCGGGCGCCATGGTAAACGCTGCCAAGGATAGCTTTGCCCCCATCTTTCAGAGGCCGATGAGCCTGGGGACCCGTTGCCATCAGCTGGCCATGTATGTCGTCTACGAGAGCCCGTTGCAGATGCTGGCCGACAGCCCCTCTCATTACCTGCGGGAACCGGAAGCCATGGAGTTCCTGGGTCCTGTCCCTACAGTCTGGGATGAAACGAAAGTACTGGATGCCAAAATGGGAGACTATGTAGTACTGGCCCGGCGCAAAGGCCGGGAGTGGTACGTTGGCGCCATGACCGACTGGACCGCGCGCAATCTCGAGTTTGATTTTTCCTTTCTGCCAGAAGGCCCATATCAGATGGACGCCTATCAGGACGGTATTAATGCCGATCGCTACGGTGATGATTACAAGAAAGTGAAGATGCAAGTGAACCGAACGGGACAGCAAAGGATCAAGCTGGCAGAGGGTGGCGGCTGGGTTGCCCGAATCCAGCCGGCTCGATGAGTGAGGATTCGTTAAGGAATTCCCTGCTCAAAACTCCCCTCCTCGAACTCGGGGTGGCGCAGACATGCGTTGTGGGCATGTCTGCGGGGGAAAGAGGCGACAATTATCCATTCCCTTGGTCATCAGTATTGTGGTGTCCAGTTCCGCTGCCACCGCGGAACAGATCCAAGGGTTAGAGGAACCTATTTACTGCACCGACACTGTCACCTTGAGGGCAACCATTTTTGGATCGCCTTCCATGTTTTCAGAAGACGCACACCTGCCGACTACGCACGTCTGCGCCACACACCGAGAGGATACGATTTGTGGATCTAAGGCTTCGACGGGTTTTGATATGGAACGCGGCTCTCCTGTTATTCACGGCACCGTTGCTTGCCGGCCCGGTCGAGTTCGGCATGAGAAACGTGCAGCGGGCGCTCGCAGATCGCGGCCTTCCAGACAGCGCCGTACAACTCCAAACGAAGATGGTGGGTGGTAAGCCGGAATGTTATTCCATCAAGCGTAACCTGGTAAGTGGCAGCGATGAACGCGGCCTGATGTACGGACTGCTGGAAGCCGCAGACCAAATCCGCGCCTGGGGGCACGTGACAGAGGTTATGGGCTGCCCTGCGGTCGCGATGCGAGGCATCCGCTATTTCCTCCATAACCAGGATCTGGAGAAGAACTGGTATTATTCGCGGGAATACTGGGACCAGTATTTCGGTTTGCTGGCACGCAGCCGGTTCAACCGATTCAATCTGGTATTTGCGCACCAGACGAACTACCTCGCACCACCCTATCCTTTCTGGATCGAGTTGCCGGAGTTCCCGCAGATCCGTGTTCCCGGGCTAAGCTCTGCGCAACGCAACCAGAACCTCGAGATGTTGCGGTACATCTCCCAGGCCGCGGCGGACCATGGCATCGATTTCACGCTGGGCATCTGGGAACACAACGTCCAGTCCTGGCCTCATAAAATGGTGCCCACGGTAGAGGGCATTACTCGCGAAAACATCGGACCGTACAGTCACGCAGCTCTCAAGAAGGTCCTTCAGTTATGCCCGGCAATTCGAAGTGTGCAGATGCGGACCAACGAGGAATCCGGCATTCCGGACGATTTCCGCGTGGAGTTCTATCGGAATTACATCTATACGGCGATCCGTGATGCAGGCCGCCCGGTCTACCTGGACCTGCGCGCATGGGCGGTATCATGGGACATGATCGAAGCCGCACAGCAGGTGGGGGTGCCGCTGCGCGTTTCGACAAAGTACTGGGCCGAGCATGTGGGACGGCCGTATCAGCCAGCGGAGACATATCCCGGCTACAGCTACCTGGATTTCCTGCGCAAGCCGCACTCCTATCAGTTCTATTGGGAATTGTGGGGGCTGGGATCTCATCGGCTCCTGCTGTGGGGAAATCCGAGCTTCGTCAGGCGGGCCGTATCCACCTTCCACCTGGGTGATGGGGTGGGGTTTGAAATCGATCCTCCGCTGGCACAGAAGGGTTTCGGAAACAGGCCTGGCGAATGGGATCTGCTTACTCCTGCCAACAAAGACCGGATGTTTTGGAAATGGGAATTCGAGCGCTACTGGCTGTTCTATGAGCTTTGGGGACGCCTGAGCTACAATCCTGCGACGCCTGACTCCGTCTGGCTGGCCGAGTTACGGCGTCGTTTCGGTCCAGGCGCGCCGGACGTGTTTGATGCGTATCAAAGCGCGAGCGGCGTCATTAACGAGATCGTAGCGGCGCACCTCGCCGATCCGAACATGTACATATGGCCGGAAATCAACCCTGGAGGACTGGTGGACAGCTACCGTGACACCCTGCCGAGCGACTGGCGCACCATCGCATCGATACCGGAGGCCGTGCAGAACCGGATTCGGCATGTCGCTTCGGCCAAGCAGACAGCTCGTGAAACCGCGACGCTGCTCAACACCCTGGCGCAGCATACCGAGGAGGCCATCACCCGCGCAGACAAAAGCATTCCATCCGGCAATGCCGAGTGGCGCTCGAGCAAGCCCGACTTCGAGGTCCTGTCGCTGCTCGCCCGCTATCACGCGCTCAAACAGACCGCGGTCGATCAGATCACGTACTTTGATGCGACCGGCGACCGGACGGCTCTGGAGTCGGCCGCCAGAGACCTCAAAAATGCGCTTCAGGTATGGGAGCGGCTCGTCGCCGTGACCGATGGACTGTACCCCGAGCGAATGGCTTTTGGGCCAGATGACATCGGCCACTGGAAGGACAAACTGCCCTATGTGCGCCACGACCTGGATCTGGTGCGCGAGCGCACCGAAATATTAGATAAGTTCGGCCGTTTTGACTTCGGGTTCGATTTCGGCGGCCCCGTGAAAACGCCGGAGAGCCCCGGCTCGTATGGTGAGAACGAGTCCGTCCTGAGAAACTCTGTCGCTCCGCGGTTTCGGCCCGTCGACGCCGAGATCCGGTACAGCGATGCCCTGGGTTACGGATGGGCTTCGGCTGGAGAACGCACTTCCGAAGCCATTCCCCTGACTCCTTATCTCGAAGTGCGTGCGGTCAAGACGGGTCCGGTCAACCTGCCCCATGACGTGCTGTATCGCGACTTCATAAGGGGCAAGGGCGCCCAGATCTTCCGAGTCAAGGCGGCCCCAGGTGAATACAAGGTCCACTTCCTGCATCCGGACCGAAGCGATACGGTCACGGACTGGAAGACGGACGGCGAATTCCTCAACATCGGCTTTCCGGAGGGCGACTGGTCTGTCAGCGGGTTGGTCATACAGGGCTCCAGATCGAGGTTGCCGCTCGATCCTCAGGTGTTCCCGAAGTTCTTCCCTCGCCCCACAATCACTCATCATCCCCCAGTGTCCGCAATAGAAGGGCGGCCCGTCACTCTGAATATCCGGATCGCCTCCGCGTCAAACGTAACCCGAATCCGGCTGCATTACCGCTCTTTGAACCAGAAGGCGCAATTCAAAACGATTGAGAATGCGGCCGATGAGCAATCATTCACGATTCCGGGTGAGGACCTATCGGCCCACTGGGACTTGATGTACTATTTCGAAATCCTGAATCAAGGTGCAAGCGGTTGGTTCCATCCCGATCCACAACACGCCACGCCCTACTACGTGATCAGAGTGGAGCCGCGCGTCCAAAACGGGTCCCGGTAGCCCAGTAATGACCGTCACTTCATCTTGTTCAGGTTGACGACTCGACAGGAACGCCTCTCCGTCTTCCAAGCGACACCGGTTCGACGGCATGCTATTTAGCTGAAGCTCGTTTGAGCGTCATTTCCGATTCGCCCCAAGGCCCCTGGACTTTCATGCTAATGGTGTCCCCCGAAACCTTCCCCTGGTGATCAATAACGTTATCCTCGAATTTCACCTTGAAGGAAAACTCGTCTCCATCGACTTTACCCTCCGTGATAGGCAACTCCCCTGCGGGCCCTTCGACGCTCCCAGTCAATTTATCGCCATCAACTTTGAAGTTAAAAGTCAGCGCGAAGTCAGCGCCGTTGGGATTAGCCATTTTCCCCTCCCAACGCCCGTTCAGATCTCCAGCATAAACTACTAAAACAGTCCCCAAGACCAGCAGGGCTGCAATTGATATTTTCCGAGTCATTGGCTTCTCCTTTTTCTGCAAAGTACTGGGCGAATTTTGGTCATGGGTCAATATCAGTTTTTTGACACTTGATGTTACTTGCACCGGCCTGCGTTGACCACAAGAAATTCTATTGACTGGTAGTGCGGAAGTTGCAGGTGGAGGTGGAGGGCTGAGCTCTGCGAGGCCGCACCGACGTTTCGCACCCCCGTGATAAGCAGATAGCCACCCAGGAGCGCAAGTATAAGTGCGGAAACCGCAATTAGGGCGTGCTGGCCCCGAGGCCCCAGAAAACGAGCCGTGCCAACAAGCATAATGAAAAGGGCCAGCATCGCCACCATGGTGCCGTAGAAGGAAACGATGAGCGCTACGGCATTCGCTGGATGCTGGTGCCAAGCATTAAGGGTGGATGGGCCGAGCACGAGCGCCCAGCCCAGATACGGATTGGGGTTGAGGACATTGACCAACGCTGCCTGGAGCAGCGTGCGCGGCGCCGTACTGTGCGAGCGTTGATCAATTGGGCGACGCCACTCCTGAAAAGCGGCCCAAGCGAGGTAGAGGAGGAGAACGCCTCCTGCTGCCCTGAGCAGTTGTAGCACCGCCGAGGATAGCTGCCCGAGCACGAGCAGGACGACCACAACAATTGGACCGTCACTCAGGAGCGGAGCCAGGCACGCCGGAAGCGTCCGCTTCCATCCCACCGTCGCAACCCGAGAGAGGAGGAACGCCTGCAGAGGCCCCGGGTGGATGGCCGCCGCCAACGCGAAACCCCCACCGAGAAGGAGATACTGCATCATAGCTCACAGGCCTCCGGGTTACCTAAGGCTTGACAGGGAAGTCCGCCCTGTACCTCCAGCTGATCAGGAACAATACACCCGTGAAGATGGGAGGACCGCCAATGGTCAAGCACCAATTGAGATGGTTCAAATTCGTGGCAATGTACCAGGCTCCAAGCCCGATCAAGAGAATCCCCCCGACCCATTCCCAGCGCCAGGAAATGGCCAAAATGACAAGGATGATCCCCGTCGGGATGAGATGCATCACCAGAGCCAAAGCTGTCATCCAAAACCCATGACCTTCGTCAAACACATCGAGGGCAAATATGCTCAAGAAGGCGGCAAACAAGAAACACAACAGCCTGGGAGTCCAGAATAACCATCGCTTCCAAGCCCGCTTCATGGTGACCTCCTATTCGCTATTGGGATCCGTACGCCGCGGATTTATCGCGAACACCCAGACAGCGTGAATGTGACAGTAGGTCATCTTTCCTCCCAAGGGAAGGCTTATTGGCGCAGTTTCCGAAGTGTCACAACCTTTATAAGGATCACCGAAATCTCCTGGCTTCAATCCTAATTGAAGGAGGAGTTTCAACTCCCGTTTGCCCGAGACTTCAATTGCTGCAGCTTTGCTGGGGCGTGCTACTGCAACCGCAACTGGGAGGCGTTCCGTATAACATCCCCCGTAGGATTGCATAAGCACAACCGACTCCAGCATTGACTTCAATGGCTCCAGTGGGGCAGTTGGTTTTGCAGGCCCCGCACTCCATGCAGGCGTCCAGATCGTGAACGACGGCTTCCCGGTTCTGTAGTTTAAACACCTGGTGGGGACAAACTGTCATGCACAATCCACAGCCTGTGCAGTTCTTTCCATCGATTCTTACGGTGGCTACATTTCTTAGATATCGCATTGGTGTAACATCCTCTTAAGTTATTAAAGCAGCTATACACTGTTCATTTATTCTGTTCGCTTCAGATGCTCCCTATCGTTGCCATGAGATTAGACGAACCAATTCGCCACCATCACGACCACACCAAGAACACCCGAGATGGCCATCGGACGGGCAAATAGCCGAATCTCCTTGTTGACTCCAGTTTGGGACGTAAACGGCGTACTTCCTGTAAAGGTCAAAGCAAAACCGGCAGACAGGATAGGCAGGAGGAGAAGATTCCCAGAAAACTGAAGAATTCCGGCCCCTGCCCACAGGCTCACGGCTGACGCCCAAAGGATTCCAGGGATCCATCCCTTCAATGTAAAAGAGCGGAAAGGAAGGTAAGGGAGCAAAGCAGGAACTAAGACTGTCCCAACGACCAAAGCACCCAACACCGGCAAACTCAGGGTTGCAAGCTTTGCTGCTGTACCTTTTCCGAGAGCGAAGCTGACCAATCCTGCCAAAATAAAATAGATGAAGAAGTACTTCAGAACCGACACCAATTCGACAGGAATCAGGACAAGCCGGTCCAGGAATGGGAACTGGATGGTCCGCATTGCCGGTGGAGCCTTCCTGCCATTTTTCAAAAATGCGGCAATGTCGCTTGCATGGACTGGCCCATAGACTACAGTGTATCCGGTTTCCTTTTTGACTTGATGGCCAGAGACGCCGGGTGAAGCAAGCTGCGGAAGTATTAGGGTCTTGTTAGTGGCCACGTCTTTTATCGGGGTCAACTGGAGTTGGCGAATGACCTCTTGAGTTGAAAACAGCCCTTTCCCGGCAGCGCACCACACGTTGATTCCGTGGGTATCTAAAACCAGGAGCCAGGCATCGAGTCCCTGAAGTTCTTTCCGCAGCTTGTCAAAGGTGAGCTTGTAATTGGCGGTTACCAGAATCACGTCCTTTTCAGAAGGATTTCCAACCGCATATAATCCGGGCGGGACTCGATAATGCATGCGGTACCCCCACCGGGCCTTCCATCCGCCAAAGCGGTCGACCCAAGTCAACTTGGTGGACACCCTGGGAATCAGGCCTGCCGGAGTCTCAAGGGAATCGATAATCCAGGGGCTCTCAGTAGTGGCCCGGGGCTGGCTGCAGCTACAGGAACAAGGGCTATTTTCGAGCTTTTTCATGATGGTCCCCTTCTTTCTCCAACAAGCTCTTTAAGGGATGTGTACAACACCACTCGGACTGAAACTCACAAAATATCCGGGAGAAAAATTCGATGGCCTCCATGAGCTTTATATGTTGACCACCGGGTATTTTTTCGAATAACTTCAAATAGAACTCGTCACAAACCTGATTGATGCGATGGCAGGTCCTGATTCCTGCTTCACTCAGAGACACAAGGCTGGAACGCCGGTTTTGAGGGTTCTCCAGGCGGTTGACCAAGCCGGATTTGACCATACCATCGATCGTCCGGCTGAGGGTGCTGGCGTCAAGCTGCATTCGGCTGGCCAGTTCGGCAATGCTGGAGCTTCCCATCTCTTCCAGTTCAAGGATGGCGTGGCATTGGGCCAAGGTGATGCCGCAGCAGGTTGTCTGGTCCTTGAGGTGGCGGGCGACCGCCCGCTCGATCTCCCTCAAGCGCTTTCTGAATAATTTGACTTGTTCGACTTTCATGGCTCCTCCATTAGATGCTATCGACAACTAATGTATAATACATTAACAAGATGTCAAGTGTTTTTTCAAATTGTCTGGAGAAGAAATTGGGAGAAGGAATGCGCACCACAGAAGGCCATGTCAGCCACTCCCAGAAGAAGAAACCAATCAAGCACAGCGGATCAATTCATGAAGCGGCAGAGGCCACCAGGTATGTTGCAGCTTAAGGCCTGGTAACTGTCCCGATTTTCCATTGAGGTTCCTGCGCCAAAATTGCTTATTGTTGAGCCTTTATCGGGTATACTTTCTGCAGGTTTTCCGGAGGTTTGTTATGGAGACAACTCATTCCCCTGTTATCCAAAGCAACCCTGAAGTTCTGGGAGGCACTCCAGTCTTTGCAGGAACGCGAGTCCCCTTCCAAACTCTTCTCGACTATCTCGAAGCAGGTCAGCCACTGGTCGAATTTCTCGAAGATTTTCCAACAGTGACCCGTCAACAAGCTATTGCTGCGCTGGAACAGGCGAAAAAGGCTCTCCTAGCCGATGTGCGTCTTACTCGATGAGTGTCTCCCGCGAAAACTGAAGACCGACCTGCAGGTTCATGACACTCGTACTGTGCCCGAGATGGGTTGGGCAGGCAAGACGAATGGAGAACTCCTGCACCTAGCAGCCCAGCAGTTTGACGTTTTCCTTACAATTGATCGCAGTCTCGATTTTCAACAAAATCTCTCGCTGATTCGCATAATCATCATTACCCTGGTTGCTCGAACGAACCGGCTCGAGGATCTGCGGCCACTGATGCCAAAGGTTCTTGAAGCGCTACCGGAAGCTCGGCCGGGCGAAGTTATCAAGGTGGAGGCCTAAAAATTTGTGACCGACTGCTTCGGAATAGCAAGATGAAACGACTCCAATTTGGCACTTCTCAAGGAAATGGATTGTACGATTTGGACCGCAGAAAGTTCATGAGCGCTTTAACCGTTGCAGCACCTGCCGGGTTGCTGGCTAACCTGCCTCAGAGTGATCGGACCAAGCCGGCAGGAATGCCCAGGCGAATTACACGCGTCGAAGCTTTTCATCTGCAAAAGCCTTTAAGTGAGCGCTTCTGGATGTCGGTCTTCCCCATTGGGGGAATGAAACCCCTGGCCTCGCGCTTAATTCTAAAGGTCTACACGGATGCCGGCATCATCGGCTATGGCGAGGGTGGAGGAGGCGCAGAGCTTTTCCGGCAAGGCTTTGCCGATCTGGTATTGGGTGAAGATCCGTTCATGGTTGGGAAGGTGTGGGAGAAGATGTTTGCCATCACCTATGACCGGGAACTAGCTAAGCGAGACTGGTCCCGAGAAGGGGTGATTTCGGCGATGGCCGCCATCGATGCAGCTCTGTACGACATTATGGCTAAGTCAGCCGGTTTGCCCCTCTACAAGTTCTTGGGCGGTTACCGGGACAGCGTTCCAGTCTATGTCACAGGGGGTTACTACCGGGAAGGGAAAGGAATCAAGGAACTGGTCGAGGAGATACTTGGCTATACCAACCAGGGGTTCAACGCCATTAAGCTGAAAGTGGGTGGCATCAGTGACGGCTTCAGCATTGATGATGACTACAACCGGGTCAAAGCCGTTCGAGAAGCCGTGGGTCCCGGTGTGAAGATCATGCTCGATGTCAATCAAGGCTGGGATGTGGCCACTACAATCAAGGCTTCCAACAAACTTTATGATCTGGATATCACCTGGCTCGAAGAGCCGCTTCACTGGTACGACGATGTGGAAGCCCTCAAGAGGGTCAAGCTCAACACGCGGATTCCGCTGGCCTCCGGTGAAAGTGAGATCACCCGCTGGGGTGCGCGTCGCTTAATGGAAACCGAGGCCATTGACTTTCTGCAGTTCGACTGTCACGCACACTCAGGAATTACCGAGTGGCGGAAGCTCGCCGGCATGGCTTCGATGATGCACATCTGGCTGGCGCCCCATCATGAGCCTCATGTGCATGGCCACCTGTTGGCCTCGGTGCCTAACGGCTACATCCTGGAATCTTTTGCGAATCCGGAGCGTGACCCATTCTGGTTCGAGATTTACGACCGCAAACCTAGAATCGAGAAAAGCATTCTCTACCTGGATGACACACCAGGCCTGGGGATTGAGTTCAACCAGAAGGCCATCGAGAAGTACGGGACCCTGCTGCTCTGAGAGGCTCCGACGATATTTGACATGACATCCAGCGATGGACTGTTTGAAGTATAAGCAGTCGACAATCAGAAATAATTGAGGAGGGTTTTATGCGACGATTGATCTGGCTAAGTGGTATGCCTTGCTTGTTGGCCGTGACACTTCTTCTCGGAGCAGCCGGGAAGGGAACGCCGAAGTCTGTGACGGGCTGGGTCTTGGATTCTGCCTGTGCGTTCACCAAAGATCTAAAGAAACCCATCAGCAGCGAGTGTGCGATTGCATGCGCTAAGAAGGGGTCGCCCCTGGTAATATTGGAGGATAGTGGAGTCATCTACTGGCCGATTTCCGAATCCATGCCGGCCGTCGGGCAGAATGAGCGCTTGCTTCCATTTGCCGGCAAACGTGTGACTGTCAGTGGCAAGCTCTTTTCTCGGGGTGGGTCTCGGGCAATTGCGATAGAGAAGATTGACGAACTTTCGCCCGGCAAATAGAGGAGAAGTAGCAGCGGAACTTGGCAGCCAAGTAGCTCGTTTAGGCACTGGCTGCGCTTTTGGATCAGCGGTCCGATTCAAGAAGAAGGAGGCCCTTCGATGCAGCGAATACCAACCTACTGGGTCTGGATTGCCGCGATCCTATTGGGTATGAGTTCTATTGAGGTGCCCCTCTTGGGGCATGAGGCTCAGCACTTGGTAATTTCTGCTACAGCGCAAGCCAGCACTGCCCCCTCCGTCACGGCCGCATCGGCCAAAGGAATCAGCGGCCAGGGAAAGATGCGGTTCAGGGTGTTTTCCACTTCCGAACAACTACCGGAAGAGGCCAGGAAGGTCCTGGTTTCTGCGCATGGGGGTTTTGCGGTGGATCATCGGGTGGGGAAAGAGGAAACTTATTTTGCGCTGCCCGGAGCTGGAATTCTCCAGATTAGTCCTGACATGAAGAAGATTCGTTTGTTAGAGACTCCGGCTAACATGAAAAGTGTCAATCTGCACAATACCACTGTCTGGTACAGCGGAGACGGGAATCCCTACCTGGTTTTTCCAGCCAACGACGCGGGAAAAGTCTTCACAACCACGCTGGAGGGAAAGCTGCTGCACACGCTGGAAACACCAACCTCTAATGACGATCTCGGCCAGCCTGCCGTCAATGATTATTTCCTCGGGGGAGGCAATTTCGCTCCGACCGACGTTGAGTACCTGGACGGTCTTTATTACATCACCACGGGTTATTCTAATCTGGATTTTGTATTGACAGCCCGAATACTCAGCCTGAATCCGTTCCAAGCCGTCTGGCACGATCTGGCCTTCGGCGGCAGAGGGAATGGGCCAGGTCAATTCGAAACCGGACATGGCATCACCGTACCCCCTGGAAAGAAGCGGCTGGATATTGCGGATCGGCCCAATTCCAAGATCGATCGTTTTACCCGCTACGGACAGTATCTCTCCACTCTGAAGCTACCTCTCGGCTCCTTGCCTTGCGACATCAACTATCTGGGCCATTTGGCAGTAGTTCCGGCCTTGGACGGGCCAGATCGCCGCAAGGGTGCTCCAATCTACATCCTTGAAGATGACCAGTTGATTTCTACGATAATGCCCAAAGAGGAACTCGGGCTTGTCAATTTCCAACACATTCACAACGCAGTTCTCCGCCAAGTTGGCAGCAAGCTCTATATCATCGCACAGGCGTGGAATCCGGGTGATTTTGCCATTTTGGAACAGGTGGGCGAATAGGTTTAGGTTATGGACTCCTTTGGTTTTCATCCTCTGGTCAGCGATTGGTTCAGAAAGCGGTTTGCCGCACCGACGCCTCCCCAAAAAGGGGGCTGGCCGCACATTATCGCTGGTGAACACACCTTGATAGCCGCCCCAACCGGTTCGGGAAAGACCCTGGCCGCCTTTCTCTGGGCCATCAACGGGCTGATTGAAGAGGCAACCAGCGGGACCTTAGAAGAAAAGACTCAAATCGTTTACGTTTCGCCCTTGAAGGCTCTTGGGAACGACGTTCAGAAGAATCTGCAAACCCCACTTTCTGAAATCATGGCGATGGCTTCTGCTTCCGGCAGGGCATTGCCTGAAATCAGGATTGCCGTGCGCAGCGGGGATACACCGGCAAAAGAGCGTCAAAGGATGCTCCGCCGTCCTCCTCATATCTTGATCACAACTCCCGAATCCCTGTATATCCTGCTCACGGCTGAAGGGAGTCGTCAGTTCCTGCATTCCTCGCGTACGGTGATCGTCGACGAAATCCACGCCGTCGCGGGAGATAAGCGCGGTTCCCATCTGGCTTTATCCCTGGAGAGACTCGATGCATTGGCATCCCGCCAGCTGCAGCGTGTAGGCTTAAGCGCCACCCAGAAGCCCATCGAAGAGATTGCCCGTCTTCTCGTCGGAAGCGAAAACGCCCTTCCCAACGGGTCGGTCCGTTGTGCCATCGTGGATGAGGGACATCGCAGGAATCTGGATTTATCCATTGCCGTTCCCGACCGGGAATTAGGACCAATCGCGCTCAATGAGATCTGGGCAGAAACTTATGATCGAATTGCCGCCTTGGCCCAAGGTCATCGTTCGACGCTGGTCTTCGTCAATACCAGGCGACTGGTTGAGCGCGTTTCCTATCAGCTCGAAGAAAGGCTCGGTTCCGGCAAAGTCGCCGCCCATCACGGAAGTTTGTCGCGCCCCACCCGTCTTAAGGCAGAAGAAGGTCTAAAGACCGGCACTATCCCTGTCGTCATCGCCACGGCTTCGCTGGAACTGGGCATTGACATCGGCCACGTTGACCTGGTTTGTCACGTGGGTGCCCCGCGCTCGCTGGCCAGTATGCTCCAACGTATTGGCCGTTCAGGACACTGGCTGGGAGGTATTTCTAAAGGGGTCCTTTTCCCCCAGACTCGCGACGAACTAATGCAGAGCGCGGCGGCCGTTCGGGCCGTTCGCGCCGGCGAACTCGATCGGGTCAACATTCCGCAAAAACCCCTGGATATTCTGGCCCAACAGATTGTGGCCACTCTGGCAAGCGGGGAACTGCCGGAGGATCAGATGTGGCAGCTCTGTCGACGGGCCTATCCCTATCGGCATCTCTCTCGGAAGGAATTTGACGACGTCCTTCACATGCTCTCGGAAGGAATTTCAACTCGGCGCGGACGCAGCACTGCACTGATCCACCGGGATCGAGTCGGTGGCCGGCTAAGAGCCCGCCGCGGTGCTCGCCTGGCTGCCATTACGGGTGGCGGCGCCATTCCGGATGTGGCTGACTACGATGTGATCCAGGAGCCTTCCGAGACTTTCGTAGGCAAAGTCAACGAAGACTTCGCGGTGGAGAGCATGGCCGGCGATGTCTTTCTTCTGGGAAATCAGTCCTGGCGAATCCGGCGGATTGGCTCGGGCAAGATACGTGTTGAAGACGCGCATGGAGCTGCCCCGAACATCCCTTTCTGGCTAGGGGAATCACCTGCGCGAACGCCCGAACTTTCGAAAGCGGTCTCAACACTCCGCGAGAGAATTGCAGAAATGATCGAAGGTCCTATCGTTCCCTCTAGCAATGCCATGGAGAGCCATGCCGACAATGGTATAACCTGGCTTTGTGAACACTGCGGCCTGGACCGCTCAGGGGCTGAACAGCTCACCACCTACGTTCGTGAGACGATAGCTGTCCTTGGTGTTGTCCCAACCGACCGGGCAATTGTTGCCGAACGCTTCTTTGACGAGTCCGGGGGTATGCAATTGGTACTGCACGCCCCATTTGGCGGGCGAATCAACCGTGCCTGGGGATTGGCATTAAGGAAGCGATTCTGCCTGACTTTCGATTTTGAGCTGCAGGCGGCTGCGACGGACGACGGTCTGGTGCTCTCACTGGGGGAACAACATAGCTTTCCTCTTTCGAGCGTAGCCTCTATGGTGCGGTCCCATTCCGTAATGGCCGACCTGATCCAAGCCCTGCTGGCGTCTCCTATGTTTGGCAATCGTTGGCGATGGAATGCCACACGGGCCCTGGCACTTCTCCGGTTCGGCGGAGGAAGAAGGGTTCCCATGCCGATTCAACGGATGCGTGCCGAAGACTTGCTCGCAGCCGTGTTCCCTGCCCAGGCGGCCTGCCAGGACAATCACGCGGGCCCCATCGAGCTGCCGGATCATCCATTGGTCAATGAGACGATTAAAGATTGTCTCCACGAACCCATGGATGTGGATGGATTCACGGCTCTTCTTCAGGAGATTGAGCGCGGCGAGATCAAGATCATCCCTCGCGACACTCCAGCCCCCTCGCCGATGTCCCATGAAATCCTCAATGCAAACCCATATGCCTTCCTGGACGATGCCCCCCTGGAAGAGCGCCGGGCACGGGCCGTATCGCTGAGAAGGATCGACACGGAACTCTCTGGGCTCGGTGGCCAGCTGGACCCTCTCGCCATCGAGGGAATAAGGTCTCAACTCTGGCCGGATGTCCGAAATCCGGACGAGTTACACGATGTTCTCTTGAGCCTTGTCCTGTTGCCCGTTTCTGAATCCACTTCCTGGGATGAATTTGCGCGGGATCTTATCCAACAGGGAAGAGTGACTTGTGCCTCATGGAAATCTTCAGAAGAAACAACCCAACAGGCCTACGTCTCAGTCGAACGTGTGCCGTGGGTCACATGCCTTTTCAAGGGCATCCACTGGGCGCCGGAGCTACAGGTGCCCGAATGGTGCTGTAGTGAGGGTGACGCAAGAGATCCAGAGGAGCTAATCGCCCTGCTGGTCCAGGGCTGGATGGACGTCCTTGGCCCGACGACCGCTTCAGCACTGGCGGGCCGCTTTGGAATCAGCGGAAGCCGGATTCAGGCAGCCCTCGTAAGATTAGAGGCCCAAGGGCAAATTCTGCGCGGCCAGTACGCCTCGACGAGTGAAGAAGAGTGGTGCGAACGCCGAATTCTGGCTCGAATTCATCGCCAGACAGTAGGGAAATTACGGCGGGAGATTGAACCTGTCAGTTCAGCCGATTACATCCGCTTTTTATTGAACTGGCAACACTTGGAGCCGGGCACTCAGCTTCACGGCAAACAGGGAATCCTTGAAATCATTCAACAACTGCAAGGGATCGAATTTCCCGCTCCTGCGTGGGAGCAGGAAATTCTGCCCCGACGAATCGCACAATACGACCTGGCCGATCTGGAAAGTCTGTGTCTCTCTGGTTTGATCGGCTGGGGGAGATTGAAGGTTCAAGGAGAGGAGCTCACTCAGGACGATGAGAGCCAGGTCGAGGAAGATCAGAGACGATCTGTCCGCCGGCGTCAAAAGCCCTCTCGCTCTGCTCCCCTTGGCTTCTTTCTTCGTGAGAATTTGCTCCAGTTTCTGGATTCGTCTCCCAGTTCGTTCACTGACCTACCTGGCCTTTCAGCGGTCGCTCAGGATATCTTGAGGTTTTTGGAACGTTTTGGCGCATGTTTTCTGCAAGAGATGACACGCGGAACCGGCAGGCTGGCTGCGGAAGTGGAGGATGCATTGTGGGAACTGGTCAGTCGGGGCTTGGTGACAGGCGATGGAGTGGCGGGATTACGAACTTTATTGCTGCCCCCTCAACAGAGACGCCTGCCGGCACAACGCTTACGAGTCGTCAAGGGGGGGGCCTCGCCGGGTCGGATGATGCCAGTCGGGCGTTGGTCCTTACTTCGGCGACCCCTGGAGGCAGCTCACTTCAACCGACAAACCGGATCTTCGGCTCGACCGGAAGGGCTTCTGCCCTCGTCAACTCCAGGCGGTCTTACTGAAGCAGCCCGAGGAACGGGAGGACCAAGCGAAGTCTCACCCGCTGCCGAAGCCATAGCCCGACAATACCTCCGCAGATATGGCATCATCATCCGGGAGGTGTTATCGCGAGAGACACTCTATCCCGGATGGCGGAACCTCCTGAAGATCTACTGGAGAATGGAAGCCCGAGGTGAAATCCGGGGCGGACGATTTGTGGAGGGATTTCCAGGTGAGCAGTTTGCCTTGCCCTTGGCGATTGATGCTGTGCGATCCCTTCGCAGGGAGTCAATCCGAACGAGCGTGGTAACCCTCGTGTCATCAGCAGACCCGCTTAATCTGGTCGGGATCATCACACCAGGCTCGAAGATCTCCCCTTTTGCCAATCTGACCATCGCTTATCAGGATGGAGTCCCGGTGGAAATCGCTGAACTGGGAGAAGTGCTGAGCCGATTGCAGGGAAAAATGCCAGTTAAGGAGCAACGGTAAGCGTCGCTTGGCAAGAGAGTGCCCCATGACCTATTCAGGTCAACACGGTCGATGAAAAAGGCTGGAGGGCCCCGCTTTGTCGGGGCCGCGGTTGCGACAGAGCGCGACCCTCCATCAAGACACGCATTTTCATAAAAGCCATCGATGCCGCCGAGCGGCACCACCGCGGATGAAAATGAGTCTGATTCCCCCTTTGAAGGGGGCAAAGGCCTTTAGGCCTGCGGGGGATGTCCCTGTGATGATCTGCTCGGCAGAATCTACTAAGGACATCCCCCGGCAGCTAAAGCATGAAGCTTTATCAAAGCTTCATCCCCCTTTCAAGGGGGATTTTCATAGAAGGTCCGCTAGTCCCTAAGACAAGCACAACTCAGAGGAGCGATGGCTCGGTTTCTAGAGGTCGTCTTACCTATCGTCGTTCTTTTTGAACGCCCAACCAAGTAGGATTCCAGTTCCGAGGGCAATAAGAAGGGCATTAAGAGGTTCTTCCCGCGTGTATTCCAGCACTCTGTTCTTTGCACTTACCCACACGGAATCCAATGCTTCATCCAGATTTCGTCCTGCCGAATCGGCAGCATTGGCTATCCTTTCGGAAACCTCTCTAGCTAGTCTTTCGCCTTCAAAGGCAAGGACATGTCCAACTCTCGCTGCATTCTCCATCTCAATCCTCCTCCAGAGATCTAGTGTTGGTTGAATTACCGGGATCTTGGAAGCTCCCCCATAGGTAATATTGTACCGTGAGAAGTCAGCTTTTTGCAGTTTGCGAGTACTGAAGCGGGGGTGCAATCAAAAGTGGCGGACAAGAAGGATGGAAGACGTCCTGAAAGGACGAAAGAGACGTGGAACCGTCAATGTTCATATTGCCTGCCACTTTTGATTGCGCCCCCCGAAGTAACCGACGAACTTGTCAAACACTCGATGGGAATTCCGCGGATTGCAATCCCCCATCGTTTGGTTTAGTCTTTGCTGGGCCGCCACAGAGGGTGGCCAACCCGACCGTAAATTGTTCCCTACCTTGAGACTGCAAACGAACCAGTGCACCGATCGAAAAGAGCAGTTGTGGGTGAGCCCCAAAGCCGCTGGCTGGCTGGAGCGCGTCTTTCACCTCCGGGTGTGCCAGACGACTCTCGCTACTGAACTAAGAGCCGGTGTGGCCACCTTCATGGTGATGGCCTACATCATCTTTGTGAATCCCAGCGTCCTGGGATCAGTGGCAGATCCTGCCGGAGAGCCACCCTTACCCCGGCTGATTTATTTTTTTCAAGCCATGGAATAGAGCTCGGGCTTTTTCGTCTGAAGGGATGTCAACGGATTGAAGGAGCTGCTCTGATTCGCCTAAGAGGAATTCAAGGGGAGGCCTGCACTCTGGGCATAGATGGCTCTTTGCTTGAAGGCAAGAGGAATCTTCTATCAGTTGAAAAGCCGCCATAATCCGGTGATCAATCTTTCTGAACGGAGGCTGTTATGCTGAGCTCATGGAAGGCAGTGATTTGCGTCGTAATTTTGGCCTGTGGTTTTTCAGGGCAGTCCGCATTAGCGGCGGATCAGGCCGGTTATTTGCTGATCGACAAACTCGTGGTTCTCTTCAATCAAATGGCAAGTTCTCAAAACGCTTCATATGAGCAGGTCAACACACCCATCAGTGAAATGATGGTTTTGGCCAGGCAAGCCAGGGCTGAAAAACGGATCGATCAGCAGTTCTTCGACCGGTATGCGCGGATACTCCGAATCATCAAGCTGGCTATCATCGAGGACAATGCCGAAATCTTGCTCCCGATTTCCGGTCCTGAATGCGCTGCTTTTGTCAAGGATGTCACAGGCCAAAAGGTGGAGGGAGCTACCAACCTTTCCGCGCTGGCCCAGGCCATCACCAAAGAGCTGGACAACCTTAAAAAGTACCTGGATAAGACATAGGTGAAAGTGGCTGACGATTCCGCAGCGGAGGCTGTGAGCAAGCCGATGTCGGACCGGACTCAAGTCGTTGCCATTCCAGGGGCGGAGCCAGAGGCTCATCCAATCATGATGGAGAAACTGGCTGCATATCAGGAAACGGTTTTCCTGATATGTCTGGGCTTTACCCGCCATCCGTGGGATGCGCAGGAGCTGGCCCAGGAAGCCTACCTGCAGGCTCAGCAGCACTTGCACCAGTTGCGGCAGCCGGAAGCTGCCAAGGCCTGGTTATGCCGTTTGACCCGGAATATCTGCCTGGATCACCTGCGCGCCCAAAAATGGCGGCGGCTTCTGTGGTTGGAGGCGACAGAGGAACAAAGCCATAACATAAATCCAGAAGTTTTATTGGAAGCGCAGGAACAGATCCGGCAGGTTAAGAAGGCTGTTGGGCAGTTGCCTAAGAAGCTGCGCGAGGTTTTCATTTTGAGAGCCTATGGCGAATTGTCCTACGAAGAAGTCGCTCAGACCCTGGGCATCCATTTAGGAACCGTCATGTCACGCTTGTCCCGGGCTCGGGCTATGGTTAAGAATGCGATGGAGAAAGGGGGGACGAGATGAACGACAAATTCGACCAGATTATGGATAAAGCCATTGAAGCCGAAAAGAGGGAAGCATTGCGGCAGTTCCACCTTTCCCCCATCGCTCTTGCACGGAATCAGGCCGGCAGGGCTTCCGCACGGTCTTCTGCGTTCCGGCCGGCACAACTCTGGCTCTGGGCGGGCGGCGCGACTACGCTACTTTTGACTTTCAGCGTCGTTTTGATGATGCGATACAAGGGACAGCCTTCGGCAGCCGGCGTCACAAAGGAGACGATCGAGCAGGCCTTGTTGCAGGTTCACAAGACTCAAGCGGAGCCTGCGTTGCCAGGAGTCTTATCCTCAGACAGCCCCAGCAGCATCTCCGACATGACATGGAACATTCAATCGGTCATCTACCGTGTGCAACGCCTGCAGTATTCAGAAGCTGATTTGAGCGATGCCGTGTTCCGAACCTTGTCCGGGCGGGACGGGGCCTATCGGAGTGCAGCGGGTTTAAACGAAAAGGTGGCCAGGGGACTCGATCTGAGAATCCAACAACTATCTTCAAGCAGAGCTGTGGCGCACCTGTTGGCCAAATATTCCCGGAGATGATGAGAGTGCCCCATGAGCTATTCAAGTTCACCGCCACGGTTGAAAATCGCAGAGGTAGCCACGGCGAGCGTATTGGTGACAGCAGTCGCCGCGAACCGTGGGCATTCTTCTTGACAACCCAAAGCCCACGCCTCCCGGGAAAAAAGCGGTCGGCGTGGCTACCAAAACCGGATTTTCATAAAAGGGGTGCAGCGGTTTCAGCCGTCGGGGGATGTCCTGTGGTCAAACCGTTCCTTTCCAACAGGAACACCTCGCACGACTCCATCCCAGTTGTCCTGTCCGGTAGGTCAGCCGATTGACATTCAGTTGTTTGAGGAATATCGTTCCATCCGTGGGGTCCTCTAATACCCTATTTCTTTGATCTACCCAGCAGGAAGCACCTTATAAATCTCGTGCCAAGAGAATGACTGAGAATGAATGCAGACTCAGACAGAGTAGCAATTGCGTGCATGCAAATGAGGCGCGGCGGATCCCATCCTTGGATAGGGCGGCGCTTTTCCAAACTCAAATTCCAGCTTTACGAAACCCGGCTCCCTTTCTAAACTGATCGGGTGCTGGCGCGAGCACCGCCTATCCGCGAATGCAGCCGACCTCGCTTCGCTCGGCGGCTGAAGCTGGGCGTTGGGCGGCACGGAGACCCTCGCGGATTCAGAATGAGTCGCGGAGCAGCGAATAGGAGAAGCGCGTATGACAAGCGGCAGACTCCCGAGGCGGGAACCAGGTAAGTCAGTGGGGCGCGCATGTCGTCCTGTCTTCCTGTACCTCGGTGCCGGTCTGATGGTCGTCTTGCTTGGGGGCTTCGCGGGCGAAACGAGAGGCCAGGTTGAGCAACACGCCGGCCATCCCTTGGGCACGGTTGACTTTCCCATCACCTGCTCCGAACAAGCCCAAGAGGAGTTCAATCGAGCGGTCGCCCTCCTGCATCACATGACCTATCCACAAGCACGTGAGGCATTTCAGCGAGTCGCAACGACCGATCCCCGGTGCGCGATGGCGTATTGGGGCATCGCGATGACGCTGTTTCAGCCGCTCTGGCCCACGCGGCCAGGATCGGAAGCGCTCCAGCGGGGGTGGGAGGTCGTGCAGAAGGCCAAGGCCCTTCAGCCGCCGACGGAGCGGGAACGGCTCTTCGTGGCTGCGGCGGAGGCGGCCTTGGAGTATCCCGCGGGGGACCACGGAGAATTCATTTGGGACGAGTTCCCCCACGCGATCGAGTACCTCATCTATGCCTATCTCCAGAAAGGCGCGGACGATGAAGCTGCCGCGCAGTTGAAGCGGCTGCGCGCAACGGCCCGGTTGGAACCCACCTTCAAGACGGCTTTTCACCTGGCGTCTACACAGGCCCGCAACGCACTGGAGCGGCGCGCCTGGAGCGAGGCTGCGCTGCTCGTTTCCCGCGAGCCCGCGACCCTTGACTGGGACCGTTTCGCCTGGCCGGAAGCGATCATGCGGTTCGCGCGCGGTCTGGGCGCAGCGCGCTGTGACGCCGGGACCCACTCTCCCCGCCCACGAGCTCTTGGCAGACCTTCTCATGGAGCAGAAGCAGCCGGCGGAAGCACTCGCGGCGTACAAGCGTTCAATGGAACTGTATCCGAGGCGTTTCAACGGCCTGCTGGGCGCCGGTCGGGCGGCACGCGCGCTCGGTGACGAATCCTTAGCACGCACCTTCTATCAAGAGCTTCTCGAAGTTGCTGATGGCGGGACGCGACAGCCCGCCCTGAAAGAGGCACAGAAATATGTGGCCCACCGGCGGTGATCAAGGCGCAAGGCCGCTTTCTCAGACGCGTGCCGCCCAACAAGGGCATGCAGAATGGGGTCGGACCAAGCAAAGCAGCTGATTCGCTTACAGATCGTCGGAATTAAGGAACGAAGCCGGGCCTTAAATCCACTAAAACAAATCCAGGTGAAACTGTAAGTTAGGAGAATGATTCACTCTTTCAAGTGCGGTCCTCTTGTTTCTCTAGTCCACAATTCCTGCGTGACTCGCTTGAATACTGAACGGGACGGAATATGTCGCCGCCGGGCGATGCATCAGACTGTGAGTAAACTCCTTGTACTAAAAGATAGGGAAATTAGAATCAGCCCCAAGAGCCAGTGTGAGCGGAGGCGTCGAGATGGACTACATTCGTGGGGAGGGCCGGGAAGAGAGGTATTTGTACCCGGAAACCATTGACGATAACCTTGGTGAAGAGAATCCGGTTCGATTTCTCTATCTATTTGTCGGGAAACGGGATACAGTGGAACTGGATATTCGGCGTCAGCTGGGGGTCCGCTTCGGTTCGAGCTCTGCAAGTCTATTCAATTCGTAGTCTGTCCCCGATTTTCCTAATAATTCAAGCCCTTAAACCCGGCGTGGTTCAAAGATGAAAGACCGGCGTTAGTGTAGTTATGAAATGGAGTACTAAGATTGACTTTGGAGAATTTTAACTTTATGAAAACCGGTAAGCGAAGGGCGAGGCAATGGGCTGGGCTGATTCTATTAGCAGTTCTTGCCCGTCCTCCATGGGTTGTCGCGGACGACCTGCAAAAGACACAGAAAAAAGAACTAGAATCCGCAGCTAAGGCTTTGATCGGAGAGGCTAAGTCCCTTGAAAGCTCGGGCAAGCTCGTCGAGGCGCGCCTCAAATATGCCGAGTCTTTGGGCGACATCGAATTGAACGACGCCACGCAAGCAGTCGATCGCCTCAACAAAGAGCTGCTCAATCAAGCCAAGAGCGCGATCCAGGCGGCGAAGAAGCACTATGACGCAGGGAAGTTCCGTGACGCGGTAAAGGCGCTGGAAGACGCCCAACACCTGGAGACCTCCCAACCCCTTCTTTCCTACAATCTGGCTCTGTGCTACAAGCAGCTCGGCGACCATAAAAAGGCGGCCGACTATCTGGACCAGGCCATCGCTGGAGCAAGCACCCCGAAACTGCGCTCGAGACTCAACCAGATGCGCACCGTTTTCACCACCGCCGAGACTCCCGCCACTCTGAACGACAACGCCAAGAAGCAGATCGGGGTCTTCGACCACTTGGCAGAGACCGTGGGAAATGGCTCGTCCGTCGAGGACGAGTTAGGCGACGAGGAGGTCCCCGTCGACGGTGACCGGCCTCCGACCCAATCCTCTGTTCCGGCTGCGGGTCAGGTTCGGGCTCCTGCTCTGGTTCCGACTCGGGGCGGCGCAGCGGCCAATTTTTCCCACACCGACAAGCCTCAGGGTGGCAAGGGAGGCCGCTTCTCGAGCGCCTGTGCCGCGTTGCAGAGCGTGAAGGATGCTGCGGCGGCGAGTGCAGGAGCCATCTTTAACCTTGCGAACTGCGCCGAAAACAATAATCGTCCGGATGAAGCGATGCGCTTTCTGCGCCAGTATCTAAAACTATCGCCAAACGCGCTCGACGCCGCCAGGGTCACACAACGAATCTCCGAGCTCGAGGCACTTCGAGCCTTGTCGAATCAAACGGGATCTCAGATTCGCTCGCTGTACGCTTCCGCTAATCGGTCCATCGAAGAACGCCAATACGATCGCGCCCTGGCCGATTTCACCGTGGCAGCAGATTTAGCCCCAGACTTCGCGCTGACTCGCTGGAAGCTCGGCCTCCTGCAGGAGGCGTTTGGCAACGTCGCCGAGGCTCGCAAGCAGTACACGCGCTGCCGCGAGCTGGACACCGACCCTGCGGCGCAGAAACGCGCCGATTTCCACCTCGGTATTCTCGATGCCAAGAAGGAAACCTATGACGCGGAGATCTCGGATGCCGAGGACGTGATCTCCGATCTCCTTAACCGGGCCATGAATCTGACATTCAACGGTCTTGAGGATCGTTCCGCTGTTCGGGCCCACCGCGGCAGGCGCAAGGGCCACGATATCGACAAGAACAGGGCGAAAAAACTCGGCGGCTTTACGGTCCCGCTGCCTTATGCGCACCAACAGTTCGCCCTGGCCAGCCAGCACCTCGCGGCAGCTCTTTCGATTTTCCCGCTCGGAGCGGAGGCCAACGAGTTGATGGCTCTGGTCTATTTGCAAGCGCTCGATGGGCGTGCGGCCATCCGATCGTACGATGCCATCGCCAGCCAGAATCTGCCGGTTTCCTTCTACGTGGAAATCCGCGGTAGTCATAACCACGATCGCCCGGCTAAGTGTGAATTGGGCCGCGACCACATCCGTATCATCTATCTGGCGTCTTACGACAAGAAAGGATTCCCCAAGCCTCCCGCCCGCCCAAGTGGCGAGGACGGCTTGGGAGATCTGGTCATTGGGCCTC
>JBGOTQ010000026.1:0-35946 GCA_041476565.1 Terriglobia bacterium
AGTCGTATGAAGCCCCCGCTCCTAAAATGACTAACAACATCGGAACACTCACAGATTCATCGTGGCAGGCCGTTTCAAACGAGATTCTCCACCTTCACGACCAGAACAGCAACACTAAAATTGGTCAAGGGAGATTAGGGTCACATCTTAATTAGTTGTTATTTCGTCATTCATTGCAGACATGCTCACGGCGCGTGTTTGCGCCACCCGGCGGATTCAGTGCGGAGGCGTCCCAGAATCATCCATGCACGCCTCGTTGGATCATTCGATCCAAAGTGAGGATGGTGAGCATGAGCTGGCGCGGGGGATGGTAGTTGTCTTGGCGGCCGACGTGGGGTTGGTGGGACATGCGGCGGTCTCCGAATAGCATGAAGCCTGGCAAACCGTATTTCTTCATCGAGTACTTCCGATCAATCACGTCCTGCGCCATTCCGAAAAAGCGGGAAGCCCAATCCGCGCGGGTGAGCTCAAACACCTTGAGCGTTGCGATCAGAATCTCGTTGAGCGCCCAGAGCGGTTTGAGGTACTGGAATTCACCAACGTAGCGGAATTCAAGATCGGTCCCGACTGGATGCTCTGGCGGCCATACGTAACCACCCTGATCGACATTGACCATCTGCGTAAGGCCGCCAAAAACGTGGTCCCAGCCTATCTCAATATGACGGTGAATCCGCTCGGCACAGACGTCCCAAAGCTTTCTGTCGTTGCGCCGGTCCGCCTCGTCCATCACCATCCATAGCGTCTCAATCGAATGGCCGAGAAGTGACTTGTTTTCCTCACCCTTCGGGCGGCTGAAATCGAAGTTGAGCATTTCGTTGTTGAGGCCGATATCGGGGTTGTAGTGACGGTTCATCACCGCATCCACGCACTGGTCCGCGATGGCGGCAATCTCGGGATCTTTCCAGCGGCGCAGGATCTGGGTGGCGATCCGAAGATTGACCATCCAGAGTCCCTGGGGGCGGACACCCGGGTCGCCGGTTCCCATGAAACGAAAGTCAGAGCGGTTCATATAGCGAAACAGCTTCTTGACAAGTGCGACGGCGGACTCACGAACCTTGTCATCTTGCGTAGCCCAGGCATACTCTTGCAGCCCTTCGGCGACAAAGTACATGCCGTAAATATCGCCGGTGAAATGTTTACGGACAGAGCCATCTCGTGCAAACTCTTCCGCCCACCAACCGTCGGGTTGTGCCGCGTTCTTCAGGATAAAGGCCTTCGTATTTCGAGCTACGTCCAAGTACTTTGCCTCTTTCCCGAAGTGGTTATAAAGGAAACTGTAGATCCAGATCCCACGGCCCTGGAACCACAGCAGCTTGTCCGAATCCACGAGCGTGCCGTCATAATCGAGGCTACACATAAAGCCGCCGCGCTCGTGATCGATGCCGAACTTGTCCCAAAATGGGAGAAAGTCCTCAAAAAGTTCCCTCCGATATCGGTTACGCAAATCCACCAGGCTCAGGCCGGCCAGCGTCGAGCTTGCAGATGTCTTTGTTTCGCTGGAGGAGTCAGCAGTGCCGATGGCCATCAACGGAATCGGTCCTGTTCCGGCCAATTTCATGAACGTTCGCCGTTTCACGGTAGCAATGTTAACACTCTCTAGTCCTGGGTATTAAGTGTAGTTATTCTGTCCCTGCAAATGAGACGCCGCATTCTCTGGCTGAAATTGGGTATTTAAGGCCCAAATCCTGTCCTTTTCGAAAAACGTTCCTGAACGATTCAATCGATTTTCTTTGCTCCGTTAGGAGCAATCTGTTTGTAGAAAACGCCAATCTTCTCCTATTTTTCAGCTCTACTAGGAGCGGCCTGAAGACGTCTCCCAATCTAGCCATTCGAACTTAAATTTGTGCGCTGTCTTAATGAGATTTTGCCGCCCTTCGACGGCAAAGACCACCTAGATGTAAATTTGCGTTCAGGTGTTGGCCATGGAGAACTCCCTCCACGTCGTTCCCGTACAAATTAAATGAGCCGAGCACGGTCAATTATAGAAAGCCGGGTTCAGGTCGCTCCTGACGGAGCTGGAATTAGGCTCTCTTTACCTCCTACTACAAACAGGGCGCTCCTAGCGGAGCTAGACCAATCCCAAGAAGACCTCATCTGCTATAAACAGGACACTCCTACGGAGCTGAAATTCCTAACTCTCCACTTCCTTCTGAACCAATCTCAAGAAGACGATCATCTGCTACAAACGGCTCGCTCCTCCGGAGCTGAAACCCTTTCTATTTTCCCTTTCTTCCACGAGCAATTCGCGACTGGCGGAATTCGGCGAAGTCGAATGGAACCATTAGTTCATCAATCATCATCGAGCTTGGATTGTTTCTCAAGAATTCGTCACCGGATGACGAAACAAACCCACTGAAATAAGCCAACTGTAAATTGGACTCTTCTCATTCCGTACCTCCGGAAGAGGGATCGTTTTGCAGTAGAAAGGTTCTCTCTGGAATTCGTTTAGCTCCATAGGAGCGGTCTATTTGTAGAAATTGCCATTGTTTCCCGATTCTTAAGCTCCGTAGGAGCGTCCTGATTGCTCTTCTCCGAGTTCGCCCGATTCAAGCCGGAACACATAGCGTTCGTCGTATTCCACTCCGAATTTCTTCAAGAATGCCAGGTATTCATCCCAGAAACTGGTCCTGGCATGATGATCTTTCTGGTCTTGAATGTAATGAATTACCTGATTCACTTGTGACCTCGCGTAGGAAAACGCTCCAAACCCCTCCTGCCAGTGGAATCGACCTCGAATCCATTTTCTGTCATTGATGAAGTTGGAGGTGGCCGTTTTGATGTCACGCACCAGATCTGAAAGCATGACATCCGGGGTCATCCCGATCAGGATATGGGTGTGCTCCGGCATGCAGTGAATTGCCAAGGCCTTCTGATTCCGCCGTGCCAGGATCCCGGTCATGTATCTTTGAATCTCCTCTTTGTGTGCCGCCTTGATGAGATTCTGCCGCCCTTCGACGGCAAAGACCACCTGGATGTAGATCTGACTGTAGGTGTTGGCCATGGAGATCTCCCGTCGGTTCGTTCCCGTACACATTAAATGAGCCTGGCACGGTCAATTGTAGAAAACTGGGTTCAGGTCGCTTCTGACGGAGCTTAATCACCATCGAGAATTTGACCAATTGCTACAAACAGATTGTCGCACCACGAACTATGTAGCGTGTGCTCTTAATTCCGCGTCGACGATTCCAGCGCTGGGTCGGCTTGAGACGCAAGCAGGATCACGGTGGCCTTTCCGTGACGCGGCACTACAATTCTAAGCGTGTCCTCTCGCACTTGTGGCTTTAGTTCCAGTTTTTCGTCAAGATCAATGGAACAAACATACACGTGTTGCAAGCTGGCAGCATCCGGGAGACGACAAACAACAGGCAGGTTCGTGTCAAACCCTGTAACATGCCGCGCGCCGCGCCAGTACGACACGATAGTGATCATGACACTGCCATCTCTCAACCTGAAAATATTCCCGTCTGTGTTCTTGGGCAATTCCAGAGCCTGCGGATGGAAGATCCAGCGTTTGCCCCGGAATCGGTCGATAAAAGGCCGATACATCTCTACGAGCCTTTCGTTCCGGGTGATTTGGTCTGCACCAAGGGGGTTTCCCTTCGTATCTTCCCTACCAATATCCGAATAAAACATTCCATAGCGCAAACAGTTGAGCAGGAGGAGTTCGGCATGTGTACCTGACATGCCGTCGTAAATCATCACGTGTCGGCTCAGGCCGAGATAGCTCTGGGCAACGATCCAGGGGGGAGTCTCCTCCTCAGGCGTGTCTTCCTTGGACATAATGCCATCCAAACCTTTGCAGCTCCTGATGGTAACCGGTTTGTTGGCAGTCACACACATCCCTCGACTGGCGAGCAAGGGGCGAATGTAATCCTGCATCATGCGCTGGTACATGAATTCCGGGTAGTACGCCGGCTTGTTGTTGACCATGGTGATCCCGTCATCGTGGGCGAAGTCGAACATGTAACTGCGTCCATAGACATCCCAGAAGAAGCCGGCCAGCGCCGGATACGCATCGACCAGGTCCCGGGCTTGCTGGATCATGTGCCGGCCGAAGGTTGAAGCGGGATCGGCGTTCATCAACCAGCAGGCGCGCTTGTCCGGGTACTGCTCCGCCCTGAAGGCCCCGATTGGTTGCCCTTCCTCGTCCCGGGCAATGCTGTCGGGAAACTCCTTTTCCGCATACCCGTGTTCTGCTTCGGTAATATTGTAGTAGAGAAACGTGCCAATGCCGAATTCTCTATTCCTGCTGGCATGGTCAGCGATTTTCTGGCGCGTTAGAGTCGCCCCAGGAAGAGGATGGGACTCACAGACCCAGCTCTTGACATCTGGTCCCGGAATCATCAGTCCGTACCAGGGGAAATGCCCATGAAACTCTTCCCATCTTGCCCCTCGATCACGCCGGCCTTGCAGAACTTCACGTAGGTTCTCTTCCCGGTAAGTGTTCTTCGTCAGTTCGTAACCGGTGACATAGACTCCATCCCAGGGATCAAACCGTGGATCGGGGTCAAAATACTCGCGGTACTTGGAGTAAACCCATCCCAGAGCTGGTCGCCAGTCGGCAGGATGGGCCGAGATCAATAATCCGGTCTCAATGTCCTTATTGTCCCGAATGCCAAGGTATTCCTGGCTCACCTGGAAGTAGGGCCGCTCCCGCAACGGGTATCGGCGCGAGTTCCAGTGGAAATCGACCGTGGCCCCGGTGTTGTTAAGAAACCGGGTTCGAACCGCTGGAACCTCGAACGGGGACGTGAAAGCAAGGGCTCGCCCTTTCTCGAGGGAATAGAACACAACCATGGGAATGTTGGTTCGCCATCTCCCCTCGCCCACTGGGCCGGACACCGATTGCCCGTACTCAATTGCAAAAGGAACGTACGGCTTTACCTCAAAAGGGGCGTCTGAGATCGGTGCCCAGCCCGTATAATTGCCCAGGGGAAGCGGAGCAAACTGAATGACCCGGACCGTCCGATTGCGGCCTGCACTCTTTTTGATCTTCACATCCCAACGAATGTGGTCGGCTGAGACTCGAAACGACTCCGTCACCACAAATTCTGCTCCCGGGTATCGCTTCTGAAATGCAATGGACACCGCTTCTCCAGACGACTCAAAGTGGAGGTTATCCACGGAGGCGTCCCCCGACAAGTCAGAGTACTCCTTTTCCTTTAGCTCGTCATACAGGGTGAGGCCCGCTATTTGCTGACCCACTTTGAAGGGGTGGGCCAGAGTGGCATCGTCTCTGGCCTGGGGTCCGATCCTCTGGTCACAGTAATTCTCCCCGCTGATCCTGTCCAACAGTCGCTCGACAGTTCCCCTAGCCTTGTCAACCCCGATTTCAATCGAAGCGTTTCCGCCTATCCACAGGTTTCCTTCAAGCTTGCTATAGACGGAATTCCCAGGCTCTGAAGCGTATATTGGCAGCAGGAAGGAACTGAATAGGAAACCGGCCTGTGCCAAAAAGTCCAAACAGTTGTGTTTGCCTCTTATGAAAATGCGGGCTTTGGTAGCCACGCTGACCGCGATGTGTGCGGGAGGCGTGGGCTTCTTGAATCCACGAAAAACCCACGGCTCACATGAAGCGCTCGCCGTGGCTACCCCTGCCATTTTCATACGTCGTGTTGACCTGAATTGATCAATGGGGTCACTTCTATACATTGCTCCCCCCTTCCACAATTAATCCCGAAGTATGGTTGGGAACGGGGTCGGGCGCAAGACCAAAAGAAATCATTTGCAAAGGCGATCGTACGGGCTACAATCCGCAGAATACGACCTCGGTTGGAGGTCGGTTATTTCACTTGATCAAAGGAGAGGTCATGAACAAGGCGGATCTGATCGAGAAGGTGGCGAAGGATGCAGGGGTCAGCAAAGCTCAAGCCGACGGAGTTATCAACAGCCTCCTGGACGGGGTGACATCCACCCTGAAGAAGGGGGGTAGCGTTACCCTGGTTGGATTTGGATCGTTTTCTGTGGGTAGTCGAAAGGCCCGGACCGGACGAAATCCTCAAACCGGTGCGGCAATTAAGATCCCAGCCAAGAAAGTACCGAAGTTCTCTGCTGGAGCCGACCTGAAAAAAGCAGTTAACAAGAAGTAAATTCGATCGTTCGTGGAGCCAACCCCGGATCCTCCGCAATAATCGTGGAGGCATAATGGCATCCTCTTAGCGTTCCCTTTGAGGGAACATCTTCCGGTATGGGTCACGGGGTTGGTCCACCACGGGAGCGCGTCCGCACTAGGGTGTTGTTGTGCTCGTAACGGTCTTGGCCCCTATTGTGGTCTGAAGAAGATAGAGTATGGAGTCCCCGTTGCGGGGAGCCGCTGACGATGCCTTTTTCGCGCCGACAATGGGTTCCCCCGTGTGAAATTCTTCCAGACCCAGGCGCGCTGGCCTTCCAGGCTTGCCTTTTGAAGCCCAGTAAAGAAGAAGGAATGATTGGTGTCGTTTAGGATGACCCTGCTGCCGTCAGCGGTTGGAGGATCGGTCTGAAAGCCGCCCTCCTCGCCGGGCGAGAACCACTCACCAGGGCTGTTGAACTCCGCGGTATCCTTGCCGTCGGGCCATTGATGCGTCATGCCTGCCGGATGCTGCTTGGGTTTGCCACTCTCATATTCCTTGATGAAATTAATCATGTGATATTGCCAGGCGGTATTCCCCGGGCTACCATTGTCTTCGTTGGTGATTTCATAAAGGACATTATCCAGATCGTTGACCGTGTCAATGACCTTGTGCACGTAAGCTTCCTGCAGGGCTAGGACAGCAGGAACGGCCAGGGAATGCGACTCGATTCCTTTCCCGTCGCCATTGGGGTCGCCGTTGATGTTGTTGATGTTGTTATGTGCGTTAAAGGGATGGCCTCTCCACGGATCGTCATGACCTTTTCCGATAATACTGAAATGGTGGATAGCACTTTGAGCGGACCCGTGGCTGGCGCAGAAAAAGCTGGCGCCACAAGAAGCAAAATGACCGCGCATATGGATGCAACGAATTGGTGGGGTCGCATGGCATCCTCCCGGCGCAAAGGGTTTGAAGGGGAGCAATTCAAATTGCGATTTGAATTGCATCCGGCCTGACGATTCAACATGCTTACTTTAGATTGTAGAAGTATACTTTCCGCATTCAACTTTTGGTAGCCCGAAGGAGAGAGACCCATCATGCAAAAAGAGACCCGCAGATCTTTTTTGAAGAAAGCTGGCATTACCTCGGTTGTTGCGGGAGGCTTTGTGAACTTGAACCCGCGCGCTATGGGAGCGAATGAGAAGGTTCAACTGGCACTCATTGGAGCCCACCATCAAGGCAATTATGTCGCAACGAACGCGATCAAGGATGGAGCTGAGATCAAAACCATCTGCGACATCGACGGCGACGTCCTCGAAAAGGTTGGCGCCAAGATCAAGGAAGCTCAAAACCGGGAGCCTGGCACAGTCAGAGATTTCCGCCGTGTGCTGGACGACAAGGAGATTGACGGTGTCATCATTGCCACGCCTGACCACTGGCACGTCCTCATCATGATTCCTGCCTGCCAGGCTGGCAAAGATATATATGTCGAGAAACCATTGTCTCAAACCATCCGGGAGGGCCAGTTGATGCGCGACGCCGCGCGAAAGTACAAGCGCGTCGTGCAGGTTGGCACGCATCGTCGAAGTGTCGAACATTTCAAGACCGCCGCTCAGTATGCCGCTTCAGGAAAACTGGGAAAGCTCTGTTCCATCAAAGCCTGGATGTGCCAGGTCCGCGAAAGCATCGGGACTCCTCCGGACAGTCCGGCTCCGGCACAGGTGGATTACGATATGTGGCTTGGACCCGCGCCGAAAAGGGCCTTCAACCCAAACCGGTTTCATTACAACTGGCGCTTCTTCTGGGATTATGGAAACAGCGAACTCGGGAACCAGGGAGTCCATATGCTGGACGTAGCCATGTGGGCGATCGAGTCCATGCGCGGAATTGAGAACTGCCTGCCCAAACGAATCTCCAACATGTCCGGGATCTACTGGCTCAACGACGCCAAGGAGGTGCCCGATACACAAGTCGTGACCTACGATTTCGGCGATTTCATGTTGGTCTGGGAACTACAAAGCTTCCAAAACTATCGTCCCTTTGAAGGGATGGATGGCGGCACAGGTTTCTACGGAACCGAAGGAACGCTGATTGTCGATGATGAAGGATGGCGCGTGCATCGAAAAGGTGGTGTCGTAGACCCTGTCGTCAAATCGACGGGAGGGTCTCATACCAAGAACTTCCTGGACTGCATCAAGAGTCGTAAGGAGCCTAACTCCGATGTGGAAATCGGCCGGCTCAGCACGATGATTTGCCACCTGGGCAATATCTCGTACCATCTCGGGCGAGACATCAACTTTGACCCGAAGACCGAGACGTTTGGTGACGACAAAGAAGCTAACGCACGGCTCACGAAGGATTATCGTGAGCCCTATACGCTCCCGAAGGTTTGAAGGCCAATCCATACGGGGCGACCTTAATGGGTCAGAAGGAGTGAAAAAATCGAATCGGGGCAGCCCAGACCGAGCTCAGATTCTGGACCACTACTGAAGACTGACCTGTACGAGCGAGATTAACATTCCTTGCCTTCGTCTAGCGTGAACCGGCCTTCGCCGTTGCCGACCGAATGGGGGCTCTTCCCTTCCCCGCCAGCAGTGCACGCACAACCTCGGCCCCGCCGGAAGCGATGGTTTCACCGTGGCCGACACCTAAAATCTCAACATTCCGGAATTCCGAAAGCAGACCAATCGAATCCAGGTTCTGTTTGTTGTCGAGCGTCAGCCCGGGCCACCCCGCGGAAATCTCAGGCCAAGTTGCGATCACATCGCCGGCAAACAGGGCCCGGCGTTCAGGCCAATAGAACGCAAGGCTTCCAGGCGTATGGCCCGGAACGGGAATCACCTCGAGCGGACCGATATGGTCCCCTTTTTTCAGGTTCTGATCCACTTGGCAGGGAGGGTACTTTCCGAGTCCGAGTCCCAAACAGAATTGAAGCCAGTAGACCTCCAGAGGGGATTGGGGCCATAGGCTTACTCGTGTCGCCGCGCGCTCACCGGCAATGATGGGAGCTTCCCAATCATGGCTGAACACTCTGGCCCCACTTAACCTTTTGAGTTCCGCCAGGCCCCCCAGGTGAGATCGATGGGCGTGCGTGAGAATAATGTGCTTGAGATCAGAGGGCTGTTTTCCAATCTGGCGAATCTGATCGAGGATCAAACCGGCGTCGGTGTCGAAGAGCGTGTCGATGAGGGTCAATCCCGTGTCGGCATCCAGCAGGAAAGCATGCACGTTCCCACCTTTCCGCTGACCCAAGCTATATATTCCTCTTGCAATTTTCATGTTGTCATCTCCAATGAGTATAAATCATTGTCGGGTAAAAGCTTCGTCTGATTCGGCGCCGTGACGGGGTTTCCATTCCAGGCTGTAGTACTCCCCCCGATCTCTGGCCCAAGGGTCGAACACATTTACGACATCCTGGAGTTCGCCCGCCAGTTCCGGCATGGTCCTTAGCAAGACTCTCTTCAGAGGAGACATCGGCTGCGGGTGACCATTGGGCGATCCCTTTTCCATCATCTTTGGGCCCGGCCCGTTATTATTGACCCAATCGACGCCAAGGTGTGTGTAAAATTCCGGCCGAAAACTGGAGGTAAAAAAGCGGTCGCTGAACAACCGGCGAGAGGCATTGAGGATGAAAACGACAAATTGAGTTTCGGAAATGGCGAAACCATGAGGACGCGTCGATTCCGCCAGCCACCCCACCACAGTATCGACATCCTCGATATTATCGACCGTACTCCCATTCGGATGACCCAGGCAATCATTAATGGCCGAGCCGTCTTCGTTCAATTGGGCGTCAGTAATTGCTTTGGAGGCATCACAGGTGTGCTGGCCGTAAACTTCTCTCAAAGTAGCCACCAGCTCCTCCTGCTCGCCTCTGGCCGGCGAGTTCGGGGTGAGATGTTTGTCGATAAAGTCATCGAAACTGGTCAATTGTTTGAGGCCATACTGCCGGCGGAATTCGTTGAAGCGGGGAACACCGCGCTCCCTGTCCCGGATCAAATCCAGCGCCGCAACATCGATCTGCTGCGTTTTACTCTCGAGGCGTGTCATCTTCAGATTCTGAAGAAATTGCGGATGATTTCCGAGGGCCAGCAGTCCCAGACGCTGCCGACCCATGCTCAGCGCCCAATTGGCTAATCCCCGGGACCTCATAGTATCGGTTGCCTTGCCGCGGAAGGTCTCGACCACGGGGATCTTGTTCTTGATTTTGTTCGGCTCCTTGTCCCACTCGCGGTATTCGATCAGGTCCGGAACCAACGGGTGCAGCCGGTAGACGGTGATGAACTCTTCGGGAAAATTGAAGGGTGAGCCAAAATGGTTGACCCCGCCGTTTACATGGTCGGGGTTCTTGAGGTCCCACAGGTCTTTCTTATTTGGATCCGGCTTGGCAAACCACCGATCATCCGGATAGATCTTGCTGCCCAGGCCAAATATCCCCGGGCCGGAAGCAAATACAGAATACCACTGGGTTGCTTTTTTGACGTCTTGGGACTTGCCGAAGTTGTTGACCACAATCTGATCGAGCGCCGCGGCCACCGGTTCAGTAGCAGCTTTGCCTTCACCCAGCAGGCCGCTCCAGTTTGCATTCATTCCCCTGTACAATGGCTCGTCGTAAAGCAGCTGCGTGGTCCATTCGGTGGTGTGGATCTTGGCGATCTCGGCAGACAGGATCAGCCTGGCAATTTCGAACAATTCGTCAGCAGACACATCTCTGTAGCGGATGACCTGATCGGGCCTGGCGGGGTTCCTCAGGCCGCAGTCTTCCTCCGGCGTCTTAGTGGCTTGTTTTCTGAACTCATCGACAAATACGTTGTGCTCTCTGGCAAATACATTGTGATAAAAACTCACACCGATGCTCCAGTTATCCGGGAACGCAGCTGCTTCCTGGCCAGCCCATTCCGGGTTGATGGGGTCCGCTGCTTCAAATGTTGGAAGGTACCCAAGCTTTTCTCCCTCGCCCGCCCTGCCTTCAATTGGCCTTAACAACAGCTTGGCGCGGTCGTCTGGATCACGTTTCACTCTCTTTCTCGACCGCTCGTCGTAACCATAGAGTTGGGAAGCATCCCACCAGGCGGTGACCGTATTCCGGGTGGTCTTTGGAGCTCTCTTGAGATACTCCTTGCCTTCATGCGTGAATTTCCCTGGTTCGGTGCCTTCGGCTATATAGGCCTTATCCACCCGGTCGTCGGGGCGGCATCCCAACTGTTTGATGTCTTGTTCCGTGAGGGGTTTCTCGACGTTGTTGACCAGCTGCGTCGCGCAGCCAACCTTCATATACTCGGATTGATTGTGACCCTCTTCGAGGTGGGAGAACCAGTCGTGGGTCATGAACTGAATCCAGAACGCCGCGAGAACATTGAAAAATGGCGCTTTCTTGTAGTCACAATCAGCGTCTTTGGAATATCCGGGCAAGCCGTAGCCGTCCCGGCAAAGATCAGGGTGTGACTGCTTCCGCGTGAACAGCTTTCTGCTAATCACCTGCGGATCAGGCTTTAAGAGACCCAATCGGTCTCCATGGCGATTCCGCGTGAGCGGGATCCTTCCCAAATCTGGAAAAGTCGTGTCAAACTCCATGTTTCTCGCAAACAATTGATTGGTGGATCCGATCAACGGGTTTCGAATATCGTTGCAAATCCCCGTCAAGGTTCGGTAGCGGATCAACTCGCCCTTACAGAGCTGGTTTCGATCTCCGCCCACCTCCCGATAATTGGGATGGCCTTTGGGCAATCGCATGTCCCTCCACACCTTCAGAGCAGGGCCTCCTACGCCCTCCCTGCCTTTGACATATTCCTCGTAGGTGTTGTTGTTATCAAAGAGATTGAACCGAATCAGCTCAATTCGCTGGTATTCCAGATCCAAAAGCGCTCCATCAATGCCTCGCCCATTGGGACCCAAATGTCCGACCTGTTTGACGAATTCGGGAGCCTTCGAGTTGACGTCGCCTGTCCCCCAGTAATTGGCCCAATCCACCCAAGGGGTATTTCTATACTGCACAGCCGTCTGCCCACCACGACAAAGAGCAGTAGCCTCCTGGACCTTGCCTGAGAATCGTTTCTCACGAGTCTCGGTAATCGGCCGAAATCCGTGCATGATGACCTCATCACAAGCTTTGAGAGACTCCGCTTCGGCTTTGATGGCCTCATTGCGGGCCCGATTGCACGCGCCTAAGAGAAACATCGCCATCAGCAATAGCGAGCAGGAAGCCCTTCTCATGATCATTCCTCCTCTGAAGGCGGTTGCCCTCAGTCTGGGTACTTACGCTGTGATTGAATAGCCGCCAGTATACATCAATTCTCCTCGTCGGTTCCAATCATTGTTCTGCGTGGATGAAATCAAAAGTGACGTACAAGGGAGAAGCTGGGGCAGGGTTTCTCGACGACCTGGCGACCCCTCAATTTCACTTGGCCTGAAAGGCCAGATGCTCCCCCTCTGTACGTCACTTTTGATTGCAGTCGGTGTTCAACCAGCACTTCTCGCATGTGGAAAGAGAAGATATGATTGAAAACGAAATTTGGTTGGGATAGCCGGACTTTATTAGTTTCTGTCGCGAAACTGCGGGATTGCATGAAAACGTCCCCTCCTCGGTTGAGGAGGGGACGTGGCGTGCAGCGCCGCGGGGGTGGTGGGAGTTCCCGCAATACCGATACTGGCTTGGCTTTTCCAGGATTGTTCAAACCACCCCGCCGCGGCCTGTGGCTGCGGCTGCCCCTCCTTATCCAAGGAGGGGGGCCTTCTTGCCGAGTTTCGCGACAGAAACTTACCAGGCAACAAACAGCAAAAACCTGAGGTGCGAACACGTCTAGGAACGTCATTCATGGAGAGACGAGATGCCGAAACACATTGGAATCGTTGCGTGCAGTGCTGAAGGGGCGGCCTTGTGCTACCGGACCTTATGCCTGGAAGCATCTGCGCGGATGAGTGAGTACATGCACCCCGAAGTTTCGATGCATACACACCCGCTCGCCAGATACATGGTTTCCATTCGCAACGGGGATTGGGCCGGGGTAGCCAGGCTGATGGTATCCTCCGCCCGCAAGCTGGCCGCTGGTGGGGCTGATTTCGCCGTTTGTCCGGACAACACCATTCATCAGGCGTTTGCGCTGGTCACGGCAGAGTCCCCCATCCCGTGGCTGCACATAGCGGAAGTAGTTGCAGCAGATGCCAAATCTCAAGGGCACTCCCGCCTGGCAATCACCGGGACCAAATACTTGATGACAGGCCCCGTATACCCTCAGGTTCTAGCCAGATATGGGCTTTCTTATGAAATTCCGGAGGAAGAGGACCGGGAAAAGATCAACGAGATCATACTCAAGGAATTGGTCTATGGGGTGGTCTCAGATCGTTCCCAACGATGTTTCAATGAAGTGGTTCAGAAACTGAAGAACCAGGGCTGCGATGCTGTGGTTCTGGGGTGCACGGAGCTTCCTCTTTTGGTCGTCCCGCAGGATTGTCCCCTACCCACGCTCGATTCCACACGCTTGCTGGCCCGAGCTGCATTGACAGAGGCATTGAGAGAAGGATAGGGAGTTATGGGCCTCAAGGTATTGATCGTACTGTGGCCCGGAGGAGGGTTCAAAATAGTCTCCTGCCCTGCTCACTTGTTTCGTCGGTTCAGTAGTTTGGAGCAATGCTTGTTGTTGTCTATTGTGCCGAGAGGCTACCATTCAGCCACCGAACCGTCCGGATGGAACACCCGCGCCATTGGCTTGGTTCCCCCGAACGGGTACTTCTGGAGTGCTGATTCGCTGAGTTCGAAGCCCAGGCCCGGCTTATCCATTAGCGGGAAGCGGCCGTTCACCATGCGCATGGCTGGAAACCCGAGCCACTCTTCCCAGATCTTTTCCTTGGGTCCCGGCTGAACGCCGCTGCAAATCTCCTGCACTAAAAAGTTCGGCATGGCAGCGTCTACGTGCAGCGTTGCGATACCCCCGATCGGACCTTCACAAGCATGAGGCGCCATCCAGATACCGGAAGCCTCCGCCATTGCACCCACCTTCCAGAGAGCCGTGATGCCGCCGACGTGGTTGATGTCGGTCTGCAAAACGTCAACTGCGCCCATCTCGATCAACTCCCGGCACCCGTATGAAGCAACGAGCCGCTCGCCGGTGGCAATGGGCGTGCCTGACCGCCGGGCAATTCGGGCCATGGCATTGACGTTTTCCGGCGGGCAAGGCTCCTCAATGAACAACAGGTTCAGCGGCTCGAGTTCCCTTATTAAAATAGAAGCCACGCTGGGGCTGGTCTTAGCATGAAAATCAATGGCGATATCGATATCGGGTCCGAGCCCCTCACGCAACCTCTCTATTTCCTGCACGACCTGCTTGATCTTCGAATGAGTCTCGATCCATTCGAACAGCTCTTCAGGGCCGCTCTTAAAGCATGTAACTCCCAGTTCAACGGCGCTCTCGCGCAGGCGCCCCAGTTCTTCGCGGCTTCTCGCGTCAGCATGATAATAGCCGCGCACGCCACCAGGATCCAGGGCCCCCCCCAACAACTTGTATACGGGCAATCCAAGCAGCTTGCCACGGAGATCCCACAACGCCTGGTCAATGCCAGAGATCGCAGAGCCCATTACTGGTCCGGCGCGATAGAAGCTGTGCACATACATCGACTGCCAGTGGTGCTCGACTTGCATCGGATCGGAGCCGATGAGAAACACGCGGAAATCATTGATGCAAGCCATTACGGCTCCGGCCTTGCCTTCCAGCGTGCCTTCGCCCCACCCAGTGACACCGGCATCAGTCTCCAGTTTCACGAACACGTAAGGCCGGTCGGACTCTGATGTCAGCGTGACCCCGAATACCTTCATGTTTGTGATCTTGGCACGCAATCCGTGACCCTGAAATGCTTCCGAAACCCTCGGAATCGAGCGTTGATTCCGATACGTCCCACAATCACAGTCCGCAAGAGCCGGGGACCAGCCCGCAAACCAGGCTCCTGCCACACCACCCAAGAATTCGCGCCGCTTCACGCCATAACCTCCTGTAAAGCGTCAAAAGGTGTGAAAAAATTCCATCGGGCGTAGACACCTGATCCGGTAGGGACGCGGTGCTCCGCGTCCGGCTTGATTTTCCGACTGCGGACGCGGGGCAACGCATTCCTATCCTTGAATTTTTTCACAGCTCCTCAGTAGGTCTGAGAAAATTCCGCCGAGGTTCATGACTCTTTGTATTTCTCCATTGCCTCTTCGTTCACTGTGGTGCCAAGGCCCGGGCCCGCCGGCAACATCGCGAACCCGTCCTTGATAGTCTCAACTCCTGGACCCGCAATCTCCATTCGCATCCGCCGATCCTCCTCCGCTTCCGGCCATGGGATTTGCTGGATGAAGAAGTTAGGAATGCTGGCCGCCAAGTGCAGCGCGGAGGCGGTTGCAACAGGTCCCCCTTGGTGACGTGGCGCCACTGCGACGTAATAGGTCTCGGCAATCGCCGCCAGACGGCGGATTTCTGAGATTCCATTCAATGTCAGATCTGGCCGCAGGATATCGATCAACCCTTCGCGGAGCAAGTCCTGGAAGATACCCGTCTCCTGAATTTTGCTTCCATAACCGAGCGGGGTCACAGAGATGGCTGCAAGCTTTCGCACCGCCTCGAGATTTGACAAGGAACAGGGCTCATCAAACCACAGGAGATGAAACCGTTCAAACGCAATACCTAGGTTTGATGCGTCGAGGAGAGTGAAAGCACCAGCTCCATCCAAAACGAAATCCATCTCCTCTCCCATCGTGGCGCGCAAGACTTCCAGCCGCCGACACGTGGCAGCAATTAGTTCCCGTCGCTGATTGGGCCGCTTGACCGGCGGCATCGGGACACTGAAAGCCCGGAAACCTGCCTCCCCAGCCTGTTTGCATTTAGCCACGAGTTCTTCGTCGGTTACTCCCTTTAAGCAAGCGAGAGCACGAGCCTTGTGCCGCGTTGGCCCGCCCAGCACCTGGTAGAGCGGGCTGTTTGTGAACTTCCCGATGATGTCCAGCAGTGCCATGTTCACAGCGGCCCTCAATCGCGGCATCGAGGCCAGCTCTTTCCGGATGACCTCGATCTCTGTCGCTTGCCTGGATCGAATCGCCTCGCCGACGCTCGCTAGCTCTTCCTGAGTAACTCTCGGAGTCTCCCCATAACCAGCGAGTCCCGATGAGGTCTTGACCTTGATGATCGTATAAGTCCGTCTCGAAACCGGTTCACGCAAGGGATAGGCGTGGAGGTCTGAAATTACCAGGGGTCCGCCACCACTAGGCACAACCCCGGTTGTCGTTCTTGCCGCGAAGGTTGCCAAGCGTTGCCTGCGCCGTTGCTGGATTGATGGCATAGTGGGTCCCGGTTCTCTCTTAGAAGTAAATCCTATAAGCAGCAACTAAAATCAAGGCGTCGTTTCATGCACTTACTCCCTCCTCTTGCGTTCCTATCCACTGGCACGTCCCGGTGCCGCGTTCCTCGACGCGATAGGTGGTCACGCCTCCCTTTAGCACAATCGATAGCGGATCCGCCTCAGAGAGGGCCATCAGGTAATTGAGGCAAAACGCGATCTTCTCTTGGGTCTTGCGGAGGGCTGACTCCGGAGTATCTGCTTCAACTCCTTGAAATTCCAACCCGAAAAGCGGAAACAGCTTAATGTCGTATGTCGGCATAACAGGCTCCCTCACAGAATTCATTCCTGTGTATTCTCCTTGTCGTTCGCATCGCGATAGGCATTCTAAACGTATTCTTCCCTCCCCGTCCATATAGACAAGCTTAGGCCGGACAGAGTTAAAGATTTAAGGGCGGCAACGCCTCTGTCCGTATATACTTGTGGCGCGGGATGATCATTCAATCCAGCAGTCTTGTCGGGAAAGGCGGAATCATGAACGATATTTTATCTCGTCGGAAATTTCTAGCAGCCGGGATGGTAGTGCCGGCCTCGGCTTTTGCTGAATTTGCCCCCTTCAAGGGCGATATCGTAAAGGATGAAAATACTGTAGGCGGTCAGAATGCCCAAGGTGGCCTGCAATACCGGATTCTGGGCAAGACTGGCTTGAGGGTTTCATCGGTGGGATTCGGATGCATGATTACCTCTGATCCCAGCGTCATTGAAAAGGCGGTCGACCTGGGCATTAATTACTTCGATACGGCGCGCAGTTACCAGCACGGTAATAACGAGCGCATGGTCGGAGCTGCTCTAGGCAATAAACGCACAAACGTCACGCTCTCCAGCAAGAGTGAGGCCGAGGACCGGAAGTCTGCGCTGGGGCACCTCGAAACCAGCCTGCAAGAACTGCGTACTGACTATCTTGACATCTGGTATCTGCACAGCAAGGATGAGCCCGCGTCGCTCAACGAAGAATTGCTGGATGCAGTACAACTTGCCAAAAAGCAGGGTAAGACTCGGTTCGTCGGGATCAGCACTCACAGTGCGGAGACCATGGTTCCTGCCGCTCTTAAAGCCGGAGTTTTCGACGTTGTGCTGATCACTTACAATTACACCATGGGTTCCCGCCTTGACGCGGTCATCAATGCTGCCAACGAGGCGAATGTGGGAGTGGTGGCCATGAAGGTAATGGCGCACGGAAAGAAAGATTTGAAGCCCCGGGTTGCCCCCGCGGCGCTCAAGTGGGTTCTCAAGAATCCCAAGGTGCGCACCACAATCCCCAGCATGGTTGACATGGATCAACTGGAACAGAATTTCAGGGTGATGGCCTCTTCCTTTACGGAGGCCGACCAAATACTTCTAAACGCTTTTCTGAAAGAACTGGCCCCGGTCTATTGCCGAATGTGCGGCAGTTGCCGCGGCCTGTGTCCGCGAGGACTTCCCGTGGCCGACCTGTTGCGTTACCTCACTTACGCCGAAGGCTATGGTCAATTTGATCTGGGGCGGGAGAAATTCCTGGCCCTTCCCAAGGAGACGCGTAGCGTCCGGTGTGGCGACTGTCTTGACTGTAATATCCAGTGCCCCAATGGGGTCCAGATTTCCCGTCGCCTTAGTCGCGCCCAGCATGTTTTTGCCTGAGAGTGCCCCGTGGACTTCTCAAGCTCACCATCGCGGAAGAGAATGCTATCCAGCCCACGAAGTGGGCGAAAGAGACTTCACAACCTTATTCAATAACTCTGTTGGAGAATTTCTATGACCAGAGGTTCCACGAGTCGAATTTTCCGGTTTTTCGTTGCCGCTCTATTCCTGTCAGTCTCACTGGCGTCAGCGCAGCAGCACACCGGCCAGGTTCGTGTGTTGGTGGTGCCGGATCATCCCGATTGGGCATACTCACCAGGGCAGCAAGCCAAATTCCGAATCAGCACCTTGCGCGACGGTCATCCGCTAACTGATGTGAAAGTGACTTACCACGTCGGACCGGAAATGATGGAACCTTCCGTATCAGAGACAGTTCCTCTACGTTCTGAGGGCCTGACGGTGACGGGAACCATGAACGAGCCCGGGTTCCTGAGATGCATTGCCAGCATAGAACTAGACGGCAAGACTTACCGGGGGTTAGGTACGGCGGGGTTCAACCCTAACGCAATTCAACCCACCACCGAAGACCCGGCAGATTTTGACACGTTCTGGAAGGCCGGCAAGGAGATGTTGGCCAAGCTGCCTCTGGAAGCCCGACGGACCTTGCTACCGGAATATTGCACCCCCAGCGTCGATGTCTATCAGGTCAGCTTGCAGAATGTCTCTATAGATGAAGAGACCCCCAGTCGAATCTACGGGATCCTCTGCGAGCCAAGAGCAGAAGGCAAGTTTCCGGCTTTGCTTGCTGTACCGGGCGCCGGTGTCCGAGCTTACCGCGGATTAGTCGAAATGGCGGAGAAGGGTATAATCACATTTCAAATCGGGATTCACGGCCTTCCAGTCGACCTGGACTCTAAGGTCTACGACGCACTTGCCCACGGGGCGCTCAATGGGTATCCCACCTATAATCTGGATTCCCGTGATCGCTATTATTATCGTCGGGTCTACCTGGGTTGCGTTCGGGCTAACGATTACCTGGTGTCTCTTCCCCGCTGGAATGGAAAAGTCTTGGGAGTTACTGGTGGCAGCCAGGGCGGGGCGTTGACCATTATAACTACGGCATTGGACCCGCGTGTCAATGCGCTGGCCGCATACTATCCGGCATTGTGTGACCTGACTGGCTACTTGCATGGACGGGCAGGAGGCTGGCCGCACATGTTCCGAGCCAAAGACACTGGTTCCAATCGTACTAAGGAAAAGATAGAAACCTCAAAGTACTACGATGTCGTCAATTTTGCACGCCGACTCAAGGTTCCTGGCATTTATTCCTGGGGCTATAATGATGAGACCTGCCCGCCGACTTCAATGTACTCTGCCTACAATGTGATTTCAGCACCCAAGAAACTCGTGCTTGCCCTTGAAACAGGACATGGACAGGTTAAGGAACAGGTCGACATTCTTAATACCTGGATGGAGCAGTTTCTGAAAACAGGCCGCGTCCCTGAAGAGCCCTGAAGCATGTTGCGGGAAATCCGGATAGTTTTTCCCGAACCTCCATTGCTCTCGTATGCGCCCCGTGAACAGGAGGCGACCACAAAGGCAGAGATTCGGATCTTATTCCAAAACGCTTCACCATAGTCTCTAACTCCCCTTCCCGGCAATTTTTCTCTAAAGTAAGCGGTTAGGGGGAGAAAGCACGAAGGTGGGGCGGGAGCGTGCGACCGTTGTCCCCCACGCACGACTGATGAATGAGCGCGCAGATGCGCGCTTTCCACCATAGGCCGTTATGGCTGCTGCCCGCCTTTGCCAGGTGCTTTCCCGCCTAGAGCGCTCGAGTCCTATTCCTTCCCTCAGCACCGCCACGAACAGGGCAGGCTGTGGTAGTTATCGCCGGAGTCAAGCGGACGAGGGCCGGAACGTTGAATCTTGATTAGATGGAAACAAACCGTTGAAAGGAGAACTTGGTCATGACTGAAGAGACTGTGTTAATCACTGATCGTCATCGGGCATCGGGATGGAAATGAGCAGACTGTTCGCTGCCGACAAATCTGACCTCGTATTGGTCGCTCGCCGTGAAAACCAGCTCATGCAGTTCGCAGACGAACTCCGGGCCGGCTATAGAATCAAGGTTCGCGTGCTCCCGGAGGACCTCACCGATCACAATGCGCCGCAACGTATCTATGAATGTTTGCGAGTCGAGGGGATCCAGGTTGACGTAGTGGTCAACAATGCAGGTTTTGGGGCCCTCGGACATGTGGCGGACCTCGATACACAGCGACAGATAGATATTGTGCAGGTCAACGTAACGGCATTAACACACCTGACCTGTCTTTTCCTGCCGGGAATGATCGAACGACGTCGTGGCGGTGTTCTGAACGTCGCATCTACTGCGGGTTTCCTCCCCGGGCCAAGCATGGCGGTTTACTATGCTTCGAAAGCCTTTGTGCTGTCCTTCACAGAGGCCTTGGCCGAAGAACTTGCGGGAACCGGCGTTAGGGCATGCTGCCTTGCACCTGGCCCAACACAGACTGGATTCGGGACTGTGTCGGGCATCGAAAAAACGCGTCTCTTCAGAAGCGGGGTTATGAATGCCATTGAAGTGGCCAAAGCGGGTTACAAAGGGATGCGACAGGGGAAGGTCCTGGTAGTACCTGGGATAACGAACAAGCTGGCGGCCGCGTCGGTCCGTTTCACACCACGGCCCATAATTCGAAAAATTGCAAAGTTCCTCATGCAGCCTTAACATCCCGTGGAGCCTGAATTGAATGGATCCTCCGGGCGTATTGGAGTCTCTAGAGGCACCATTTGTGATGCAGAAGGTGTCAGTGTAATCTATATTGCCTCAGTCCATTCGAGTCTCTTAGTCCAATTGAAATTGAGCTTTGAATTATGGAAGTCGTTCTTGTATAGAGTAGTCCAAGGAGGTCGAGGATGGGCACAACGCTTTCCAAAGAAATCCTCAAGACTATGGTCGCTAACTGCTACCTGGAGGGAACCTACAGTGAAGTTTATCCTGACATCTCACAGGATGCTGAAGGCATGAAGAAATTGTTATGGTGAGGATATGCCAGAAATCAACAACTGGAAATGGCCAGGCTGAAGTCCGACTTGCCTCTCTGCCACTGGTCGAATGATGCCTTCGAGATCCAGGCACGTAGTTGGGTTTTCTAGTCATTTTTTGTCGTCGGTACTTATCAGGGGGTGTCTACCATGCGATGTAAACGACTCCTAATTTTGCTTCCGTTCGCTCTCTTGTATGCAGGACGGAATGACTCGCAGGCGCAACAGCGCTATGAACGGGTGATTGTCGGCTCTGCCGAATCTCGGCAAACGATGCATCCGGTAATACGTGGTACGCAATATGCCGTGGCTTCCATGGCTTCTCAGGCCAGCATGGCTGCGGAACGAATCCTGCGTAATGGCGGTAACGCATTTGATGCCATTGTGGCAGGGCAGGCGGTCCTCGGTCTGGTGGACGGGGCGAACAATAGTATCGGAAGCGACGCCGTGCTGCTAATTTATGACGCTCGTGCGAAAAAGGTCTGGTCGTTGAATGCAGAAGGGACAGCCCCAAAACTGGCTACCATCGACTGGTACAAGAAGAACCAAAACGGAAAGATCCCCGTCGACGACACTCTTCTTTCGGCGACCGTCCCGGGTGTGATAGATGCCTGGACCATTATGCTCTCGCGCTGGGGAACCAAAACCTTTGCGGAGGTCCTATCACCGGCCATCGACCTGGCCGAGCGCGGGTATCCGCTCTCCGAGAACTACGCCCGACTCATGGGGAGTGAACGGTTGCTCAAGTACCCATCGAGCGCTCGAGTGTATGCTCCCGGCGGGAAAAAATGGAAGGCCGGTGAAATCTTCAAGAATCCCGATCTTGCCCGCACATTGCGCCGACTCGTGGAAGCGGAAAAGAAGGAGGCTGTCAACGAGCGCGAAGCTGGATTGCGCGCGGCACGCGATCGTTTCTACAAGGGAGACATTGCTCGCGAGATGGCACAATTCTCCGAACAGAATGGGGGACTCTTTCGCTACGAGGATTTTGCCAGTTATACGGCCAAAGTCGAGGAACCAATCTCCCTCAATTACCGCGGGTACGAGGTGTATAAGAATCCTTCTGCCGGCCAGGGCCCGGCGGAGCTCTTTGCTCTGAATTTGCTGGAAGGTTACAACCTCAAGGCGATGGGCCACAATAGCATCGACTATATTCACACCTCCGTCGAAGCCATGAAGCTGGCAATGGCCGATCGAGACAAATACCTGGGAGATATGGATTTCATCCGCATTCCTTATGAAGGGTTGTTGTCAAAGCGTTATGCGGAGGATCGCCGCAAGTTGATTTCGTCCGAGAAGGCTTCACTGGAATTTCGCCCAGGGGTTGCGGAACGGTACATGACAGGGTTCGACGTGCTGGACCGCCCCCTGGATGTCACGCTGGCCGGAGGCGCAAACCATCAGGGTGATACCAGCTACATTGCCGTCGTGGACCAGGAGAGAAACGCTGTCTCGTTTACCCCCAGCTTACACAGCGGTTTCGGAAGTAAGGTGGTGTTGGGAAACCTTGGATTCATCCTCAACTGCCGCGGCGATTATTTCTCGCTCGTTCCCGGCCATGCCAATGCGCTGGAACCGGGCAAGCGTCCCCGCAGCACGCTCCAGAGTACCCTGGTAATGAAGGATAACAAGCTCTTCCTGGTGACAGGGAGCCCGGGAGGGGACGACCAGTGCATGCGAACGATGCAGACACTTCTCAACATTGTGGAATTTGGCATGGACGTCCAACAGGCGATTGAAGCACCTCGTTGGTCTACCCGCAGTTTCCCATCATCGCCCTTTCCGCACACGATGTATCCTGGTGAATTAAGTGTTGAGGACCGAGTCTCGCAATCGGTACGCGCCGACCTGGTAAGGAAAGGGCACAGACTTATTGTGAACGGCCCCTGGACGATGGGCAGCAGTGCCGCCATCATGAGCGATCCGGTTACCGGCTCGCTCAGTGCAGGAGCGGATCCACGGGTATCAGCCCAAGCTCTGGCTTGGTGAACAATGCCCCTAAACCAGAGCTTTGATCAGCCGCATCCCAGGTACGCGTTATGGGCATCGACGCCTGGAACTCAGGCGTCCCGACCCGCTGACTTCTTCCGCGGTGGCGCGATCTGAGTCATCAGGTCATGAAAGCTAACTTCTGACCAGGTTTCGGCAATTTTTCCTTTCACCATACGGTAGATGTGGTTTTCGGTCCAGTGTACCTTTCTGCCAGTCGCCGGCATCCCGTTGAATTCGCCGGTATGAATGGCTTCAGCCCTATGACGTTCCACCACTCCCGGGCGGAATGCAGGGATTGTATCCGTGCTGCTCTGTAGGTTCCCCGCGTTCCGCCCGGCTCAGGCGGCGGGATCCTAGCTGGGGGCCCTTTTCTACAGTCATCTGGCTCCTGGCGGAGCCACCACTCATCACTGACTCAGTATGCTCTTCTGGATGAAATACTTGACCGGCACCGAAATCAATTGGTAATGTTGTGGGGAATCCGACCAACAATGCTTGATCGCGGACTGCTTGAAGAGACAGGTCCTCCGATGCCCCATGATGTTTTTGTCAGCTACGTGGAAGAAGATCGGGCCGCAGCCGACAAGGTTTGCGAAGTGTTGGAATCCCAAGCAATCCGATGCTGGATGGCACCTCGCAATATCACGCCAGGCCTGACCTGGGGCGCCGCAATTATTGAAGCCATCAATGAGAGTCGCGTGATGGTACTCATCTTCTCGTCCCGCACCAACCTCTCAAGGCAGGTGGTTCGAGAACTGGAGCGCGCTGATCACAAAGGAGTGCGAATCGTTCCGCTCCGCATTGAAGACGTGCCGCCCTCCGGCGACATCGAATACTTCCTCGGCAGCATCCAGTGGCTTAATGCTTTTTCAGGCACGCTCGAAACCCGGTTGCAGCAATTGGTGGAGACCGTTCGTGCTTTGATGAATAAGCCGGCGGCTGCAATCGCGCCAGGAAGGCGAGGAATGGAATCCCTCCCTGAAGAGCGCGTCCTTGACGCCGCTTTGCCCGGGCAAGTGCCTGTCGAAAAGCCGACAGAGCTGGTGGTAATGGTCAGGAGGACTGATTCGAAGGGCTTGAGGGCAATCCTTGCCGTCGAAGACAGCTATATGGCCACTGAGGAAGATGTGAAGTCCAAACCCTTCCATTTGGAATTCCCCCTCAATGAGGAAGGCGAACCGGTCGCAGCCGAGCTATCTCTAAAAGTAGATTCCCCGGATTTTGAGCCCAAATCACAACAGAAGAAGATTCTGGTCCCTCCTCGAAGCGATTCCGAACCTTATGTCTTCTTACTCACTCCCAAATACAAAGGTCAGCTTGTGGTCAATCTGGAAGTGTACAACAAGGACTTGGCCGTGGCCTCTCGTGTTCTCAAAACCCGCGCTGAAACATCAGAGCGGGAGATCCTGTCGAGAACTTCAACTCTGGTCTCTATTCCTCTTTACGTGGTTAGTTACGCCTCTTCCGTACCCATAAAGAAGCCAATTGCACCTGCCGCTCAGGCTATGGCTAAATCGGCCACCGGCGGAGAGGTGGTCATCCCTTTCAGGCCGGAACATATTGGGACAGACTTGCCCCAGACCTTAGTTGCATCGGGAGAATCCCTGGATGATACCGGGGAGGTCAGGATAGCTGATGTGCAACCCTTGCCCGATGAAATAGCGGCGCCGCAAGACGGTGTGCATGGTGCAGAACTTGACACCGTCAAACCCCCTTTTGCGCCTCCCATCCCCCTTTCGGGCCCAAGCGTTTCTCGGCCGATCCCCCCGCAAGGCAAAAGAAAACTTTGGTTCGCGGGAAGCGGTGCGATAGCAGCCTTGTTCTTTTGTAGCCTCGTTGCTTATTTCCAGGTGAGTCGATCACCGCAGTCAGGTCCGGCGGCTCCCTCCCCGAAGCCGGAGATCCCAGCGCAAGTCGTGCCATTACGGAAGCCTGAGAGGGCGAGGGTTTACATTAATCTCAACTCTGCCACCAAAGAACAGTTGATGACCTTGCCGGGCATCGGCGAAATCTCCTCCAACAAAATCATCGCCGGGCGTCCGTATAGATTGAAAACGGACCTCTTGACCAAGAGGATCATTCGAGAGACAACCTACAACAACATAGCAGACAAGGTGATTGCGAAGTAGGCAGTGCAAGCCCCGCCTGAAGGGCTGATCTTCATAGCCCGTCTGTTCCCCTCGTGTTACCACTGAAGTCTCTGAGATGTTGGGCAGGTTCTTCAAATCAGGCTTGACGGTGTTTGACAAGCCTTCTAAGCTGACTCGGCAAAGATGGAAATTTGCGCGGAGGTACTCAATACCATGCAGTTCCGGCTGAATGTGATAGCTCTGAGTGGTTTCGCTGTATTGTTTTTCATCCTGTCTTCATGCCTGGCGGGGCCTCAGGTAGGGGAAGCCCGGATTGCTTATGACCGCCTTTACCAGGGCTTTGTCGATCCTCCGCGGGAGTATTCGATCCGCCCTTTCTGGTTCTGGAACGGCAAACTGGACAAAAAGGAAGTGGAACGGCAAATCGAAGAGATGGTCTCTCAAGGTGTTTACGGCGCCTATGCGCACAACCGCACTGGCCTGGATACGCCGTACCTTTCAGAGGAATACTTTGCCGTCGTTGAAGCTGCCTTAAAGAAATCCAAAGAGCTGGGATTTCATTTCAGCGTCGTGGACGAATACGAGTGGCCAAGCGGCGAGGCGCGCGATGTGTGGCTCAAAGGGATTCCTAGCCGTGTCATAGCTGCCAATCCGGAATTCCGCATGCGAAGCCTGGCTTACGTGGAAGAAGTGCTGCAGGGACCCAGGGCAGTTGAGCTGGAGATCCCCAAGGATTTTCAATTTGCCCTGGTCATGCGAATGGATGAAAAAGATGTCTTGGACCCCGGCACTCTTTTGGATATTTCTTCCAGCTACAGCAACGGACGCCTGGTCTGGACTGCCCCCGAGGGGCGTTGGCTGGTGACGGCATATTATCTGCGCCTCGCACAAGGGCTGGATGGAGGCCTGGTGGATCTGTTGAATCCACTGGCAATCAGAAAATTTCTGGATCTGGTTTATGAAGAGTACTACCGTCGTTTCGGTTCCTATTTTGGCAACGTTTTGGATAGCACCTATGCGGACCATGAAGGGGCATACGGTGCCGGGATTGCCTGGACGCCGGGATTCTTTGACACCTTTCAAAAAAGCAAGGGGTACGACTTAAGAAGGCACCTGCCCTTGCTAGTGCACGAAGGGGGGCGCCTGACCCCCAAAATCCGGTGCGACTACATGGAGGTCGTCAGCGGCCTTTATGCCCATAGCTTCTTTCAGCAAGTGAGCGATTGGTGCGTGGCGCACCAGATCCACTACAGTGGACATGTCTGGGAGCACTCGCTCATGGAGGAGGCTGCAGGGGAGGGAGACCTGCAGGGGGTCATGCGCTCCTGGCACTGGCCCGGGGTTGACTCGCTGGTTGATAACGGCCGCTCGCCTACCCATTTCAAACCGGTTGCCTCAGTCGCTCATTTCCGCAAGACTCGCTTCACTTGCGAAAACCAGGGATTGCATGGATGGGACTCAAGCATCGATTTCGAGAAAATGAGGCTGGGCACCAACATGATCGCCACTTGGGGGCCCAATCTCTTTATTCCTCACGCGTTCAACTATGACCCACAGCGAATTGAGTACCCCCCCGACTGGTTCTATCATCAGCCCTTTTGGAAGTATTTCAAGCATTACGCCGACTACACACGACGCTTGAGTTGCATGAACGCGCAAGGAAGGCATGTAGCCAATGTTCTGCTTTTTAATCCCACCGAGAGTGTCTGGGCCCACTCCAATCCAGTCTTTGTCCCAACATTTACTCGGGATGTCCTCGATGAACCATGGAACAATCCCATCGATGAAATTAATTCTGTTTATTTTGAGCTCATGAAGGAACTGGCCAAGCAGCACTGGGATTACGATGTGGCGGATTCGTATTATGTATTGCAGGCACAAATCCAGGACCAGCAGCTTCATATCAGCGAGGAGGAGTTCAGTGTACTGATTCTTCCTCCCTGCACTACCATGAGGCGGACAGCGTTGGAGAAGATCCGTCAGTTTTATGATGCCGGGGGGAAGATCGTCGCTATAGGGTTTCTGCCCAGCCACTCGATGGAAGAGGGCGAAAACGATCCTGAGGTGGCTGCCATTCTGCGTCACGTCTTTGGGCAGTCTGATCCTCGCGCCACTCTCATGAATTCCAATGCGGCGGGGGGACGCGCCTATTTCCCCCGCGAGGGGATCAATGAGCTTCCGTCGGTCCTGGCAGATCAGCTTACACCTGACATCAAGGTAACAGCGGGTCCTGGCAGTCACCTCTTCTATCAGCACCGCCGCCAGGAGAAGGCGGACTTCTATTGGGTGGTCAACGACAGTGAGAACAGTCTCACCAATAAGATCTGCTTTTCTGTTCAAGGTATTCCGGAGAAGTGGGATGCCGCCACTGGAAAGCGGTTGCCGCTCTTTTACCGGCACACCCCCCACGGGACTGAGGTACGGCTACGGTTTAATTCCTGGGACGCTTTCTATGTGGTTTTCCAACCCGACAACAGCAATAAGGGGGGCTTCGAACTTGTCAATACGAATCTTGAGGATTTCCATATCGCCGACGTCCGCGGTGATAAGGTCGTCGTTGAGGGGGAGGCGCCTGCGGATTCTCAGCGACGATTTTTTGTCAAGCTAGCGGATGAAAAAGGGACGCTTCATCGCGGAACGGTATCGTTTCCGGAGACCCTGCCTGCGATACATCTCAACGGGGAGTGGAAATTTACTCCTTTGAACCCCAGTGTGGACGCACCCTATGCGGCAGTCAAGCGCGATTATCAGCAGGAAGGCGAACGTTTGGGCTGGCCGCAGCGCGACTATAAGGACCTGATCTGGAACCGGCAGTGGTTGTCGCGGGAGAGGTTCACCGTCAAGCAATGGTCGCTCGTCGGTCCATTTCCGAATGAAGATTATGCAGGATTCTACGCGGAATTCCCGCCAGAGAGGGTGTTTGACCCGCATGGCATTTATGAAGGGGCCGACGCAAGAAGGCTGCGCTGGATTACTTACGGAAACGAACAGAGTTCCAACGAGCAGAATTACGTGGACTTGAAGCAGGCGCTGAATGTCTCACCCAAGCGGAATTGGGTGATAGCTTACGCACACACTTATGTTTACTCGCCGGTGGCACAGCGGCTGCAATTCAGAGTGGCGGCAGACAATAATGCACAAGTCTGGATCAATGGCCGGAAGATTCTGGACCGGCTAATTGTTCCCTGGTATTACGAAATGCGTGAAGCCTTTGCCCTCCGCCGAGAAGCTGACCTCGAGGCGGGTTGGAATGAAATCCTACTGAAAATCTCCAAAGGGCCCCGTGGTAGCTTCACTTTTATGCTCCGAGTCACCGATGAGCAGGGGAACAATCCAAATGACCTCGTTTTCAGCTTGGAAAAAACAGATAAAGCCTTGGTGGAAAACAAAGAAGACGGCAGTTCTCCATTTCGAACCTGGTATCGAATTCCCGTGCCGGTGGGGGCCAGTGGTGTCCAATTATTGTCATTGAAACATTGCCTGGCACTCTATTACGACGGCAAGCGCCTGCAGGCCGATGAGAAAGAACTGGTCGCCTTTCCTGCCGCTGCCAGAGGAGACGAGAATGTGTTAGCGCTGGTGATGGAGGGAGACTCCACTTTGCAAGATGTTCCTCGTTTTCATCTGAGTTCGACAAAATTGAATGCCGGCTCTTGGACTCTAAAGGGATTGCCCTATTATTCGGGCAGCGCTGCCTACGAGCAGGAATTTGAGCTGCCTGCCTCATATCTGGAGCATACGCTGATGCTGGACTGTGGCCAGGTTGGCCATGCTGTCGAGGTCTGGGTGAATGGGAAGCCGGCAGGAGTGCACGTATGGATGCCGTACCAGTTCGATCTCACCAGGCTGCTACGCCCTGGGCGCAACCAGATCAAAATCATCGTTGCCAATTCCATGGAGAATGCCCGTGCTGTGGAAAACCACGCCTGGCAACTCGACAATCTCAAGCTCAATGGTCTTTTGGGACAGGTGCAGATTGTTCCCTATTTTAAAGGCCAAATATCCTGTTGGCCGTTGGGCTCAGCTAAGACACGAATAACCAAATGATACGACAGACGCCAGCAGTGAGGATAGTGCCGCTCTCTGATAGATAAAGAAATGCCGCATGACTTATTTAGGTCACCACGGTCGATGAAAATGGGAGGGGTAGCCACGGTGAGCGTATTGGGGACGGCAGTCGCCGCGAACCGTGGGCTTCTTCCTAACAACCAAAAGCCCACGCCTCCCGGAAAAAAGCGGTCGGCGTGGCTACCAAAACTCGCATTTTCGTGAAAGTGCCCCATGATCTTTTCAAGTTCACCACCGCGGATGAAAATGGCCTCCAGCCCACGAAGTGGGGGAACGAGAGTAGCCCAGAGCAGAGCAGGGGCCTTCACCCCTGCGACGCCCTGGGTCAGCGAATCGGCAACAACTCTTGTCGTGTTGGCGTGGGCGGACTCCCCACGCCAACACGAGGAGAAAACCTCGGCAAATAAGGATTGTCGACCCAGGGCATGGCGGACGGCGGTGCCCACCGGCACCTCGCCTTCGGCTCCTGCTTCTCGCCCGCTATGCCCTGGGCTATTTTCTTATGGCCCTTCAGGCCATTTTTATAAAGGGCAACACCATTGCCTGTTACAGGAGAGGAGCACAACCATGCGAATCAGAACCCTGGTAATGCTGGTTCTAATCATCTTCATCTCTTTGAACCGCGTCGTAAATGGAGAGGGAAACTCAATCACTGCTTCGAAGGACTCGCTATCACTCTCGCCGCAAGATCTCCAGTGGTGGCGAGAGGCCAGGTTTGGCATGTTTATCCATTGGGGGGTTTATGCCATCCCGGGACGAGGAGAGTGGGTGATGTGGAACGAACGGATTCCGTTTCGAGAATATTCAAAGTTGGCGGAAAGGTTCAATCCAAAGAAATTTGACGCCTCCCGCTGGGCGGCCATCGCTAAGTCAGCAGGCATGAAGTACATGGTTGTGACGACAAAGCATCACGATGGCTTTTGTCTCTTTGATAGTCAGTATAGCGATTTCACAAGCGCCAAAACCGCGGCACGACGCGATTTTATCGCGGAGTATGTGAAGGCCGGCAGGCAGGCAGGTCTTGGGGTAGGATTTTACTATTCACCTCTCGATTGGCGATTTCCTGGCTTTTTTTTCCCGGATCTCTACCGTGAGAGCGCCGAAGCGATGAAACAGCAGACTTATGATCAAATCCGCGAGTTGATGACTCGTTATGGCAAAATCGACGTCCTCTGGTACGACGGAGGCGAAGACGATTGGCTGGGATTTGGGGGCATCGAATACCGAGACGGAAAGTGGCAGTCCCGCGACACCAAGTGGCCACAGGAGAAGCGCTATTCCGGTAAGCCGCTCTGGGAGCCCGAAAAGCTGAACGCTATGGTCCGGCAACTTCAACCTAAGATCATCATCAATGACCGCAGCGGCTGGCAGGGTGATTTCAGCACTCCGGAAATGCGGGTGGGAGAGATGAATAGGGAACGCCCCTGGGAGACTTGTTACACTCTAGCCGGCTCCTGGGGCTGGATGCCGGGGAACCCGCCTTTGTCTCTCCGGGAATCCATTCAATTGCTTTCCAAAGTAGTTTGCCGCGATGGCAACCTTCTCCTGAATGTGGGTCCTGATCCGGAGGGTGAGATTGAGGTAGGACAGGTGGAGCGGCTCCAGGAGATCGGCCAGTGGTTGGGCAAATACGGGGAATGCATTTACAAAACTAGAGGAGGGCCTTTCCAACCCACGGCCTACTTCGGCAGCTCCTATAATCGGGAACTGGTCTATTTGCACATTCTGGATTGGCCGGAAAACACGCTTGTCCTGCCAGGAATTCCACAGAGAATTGTCTCTGGCACAAACCTGACTGGAAAGGAAGCTCGGGTTTCCCAAACAGGCGGATCGATCAGGGTGTCAGTTTCTCTGGAAGACCGGCAATCCATGATCACTGTTATCAAATTGGTCTTGGATGGCCCAGTGGATGTACATCCTTCGAATTGAGATTGCGCTGAAGGTGCAATATACACTAGCCCCAGGGGAGTCCGCATGTGTGGACAGCTCTGGGCTGGAATATAATGTCCATTCTGGCCGCTGGATTTGGATGAGATATCATAGGAATGATTCGCCGGTCACCCCGGCGAGATTGGAATAGAGGATGAAAACAAGACTGTTTATTTCTGTGATCACAACCTTATGTCTCGTGGGTTGCTCCCGCCATAAGGACAGTATGCCAGCACCCAAGGACACAAAGCCCGTATTGAAGATCAGTGTCTTCCAGTCCGGCAAAATCCTTTTGGATGGTAAAGAGAGCACTGTCGCCCAGGTGGAAGAAAGCCTGAATCAACTCAAAAAAGAGGGTGGAGTTGTCTGGTACTATCGAGAAGCAGGGCAACAAGCAGCCCCGCCGGTAGCGATGCAAATTGTCAAAATGGTAGTAGCCAAAAGGCTCCAGATTACACTATCCAGTAAACCTGATTTCTCAGACTACATCGGCGAAGACGGACAACCCCATTTGCGGAAATGAGACTCTCCAACTGACGGGCTGGAAAAGGGAAGAGCCCGGCAAAGCGTCTCTCTGGAGTGTAGAAAGAAGGCCCGCGAGGCTGGCGCGTTGCACGGACAATTGGAGTTCAATTTGTTTCCCAACGGGGTCTTGATTGAGTGGAACAGGGCGAGTAGTTCCTACCCCGCTATTCCAAAGCTGAAATGTGTTTCGCCAGGACTGCGCGCCATTCGTCCAAACTGCGGCCAGCGATGCTGCGGCGCGGACGCACCGGCTCTCGATAGTCCTTTCGGGAAGGGTAGGGCATCGTATTAGCCAACAGAACCTTTAGTTCCGCCTGGGCCGCCTCAACTGCAGGTCCGGTCTTGCCCGCTTGTCTGGCAGTTTCAATTCTGGATTTCAGCGTGGCGACGTACCGGTAATCGCCAATGCCCGCCGTGAGCCTCTCAAAGGAGGGTGTTTCGAGAGGGCCCTCTGGTCCAGGGAGCGTCACGCCGGACCGGTTGCAGGGATGGAATCGCTGGAACGGCAGCAGGTCCCATTGGAAATGCCACTGCCAGAAACCAGTGGAAGGCGAAGCCGCTACCTCGAATCCGAAATCGTAACGGTCCATGACAATTCCGTTGAAGTACCACAGCGACGGCTTTCCCTGCTTGCGGACAGTCTCGATGATGCCCGAAGATTGGTCCCACGGGTGTGTGGCGATCACGTCGTAGTATTCAAGCAAAGGCAGGTAATCCTTGCCGTCTTCGACGTCCCGCATGGGATCGATAAAGCTTTGGGCACCGGGAACGCCCTCCCGCACCAGCTGGGCGTAGCGAATGGCATCCTGGATGTTGCGGTTCCACTGGTTGATGTTCCGCTCGCGAGGCTCGTCTGCCAGGTACAGCAACACTGCGACCCCGTGCTTCTCGAAGAATTCGTGGATCTGCCGCGCGGCATTGACGTAGCGTTGCCTGAAGAGAGGAGAAAACTCCTCGGTCAATTCGCTTTCGTCCAACGGAGGCGACAGTTCCTCGGGTTCCTGGAAATCGCCATATCGGGTCTCTTTCATCTGCCGCCGTGCCAGGTCCAAAAGCAACGAGATGATTCCGGCATGCTGCCGGTCGCAGAGACCGTATTCCTTCACGGCGCTGACTTCCTCTTCGAGCAGGCTGAAGTCCAGAATGAGGTGGTCCCCCTTGACCCCTCGCACGAATGGCGGCGTGAAAGCAAATGAGGTCAGGCCGTGCGCCTTCATCGTGGCAACCTCCGCGCGCAGCAGCCGGCGGAAGTCCTGCGTCTTCCCCGGCAGGAAGTAGCGCAAAGAGTAACTCAGGTTGTAGTCGCTCCCCCGGAAGAAAGAATAAGAGATCGGATGGTTCTCGGTGAGCGTGAATGGATAAACAGTGATCTCCACGGGCAGCTCCGCTGAGCTGCCCGACTCGGCTACCAGGCGTACCGTTCCTCGATAGAGACCGGCGGTCGCACTCTTGTCGGGGAGGACGCTGATCCAAAAGGTGACATTCACGCTGTCATGCGACGGCACTCTGCCGGAGGGGAACAGGCACCCTTCTCCCAGTGTCGCGGGCCATCCCTCCCACATGTATTTCAGGGCTCGAAGTTGCAGGTCGCGAGACGGCAAGACAGCTCCATTGTTAGTCCTGAACTCGGAAAGCACCGCCTGCACTGATCCAAGAACATGTAAGGGCGTCGCCGTGACCGTTACGTGCGCATGATCGCCTCGCGCTGCAGCGAGTCGCATGGTCCTTGTATTTCGCTCCGCCGGCCCGGGGAGGTCATACGGCCGCACCTCCTCTTCATAGCTTCGACTCCATACCAGGAAACCTCTCCGTTTCTCCTCTGCGGAGGCTGCGGTCGGTTGTTTCCGGTGGGTAGGGGGGACAAGATTGACAAGAAAGCCGGTCTTCCTGGCGTTCTCAACACGGAGAGCCGCCTCATCAAAATCCTGCCCCTCCGGGGTGATCAGCAGGCCAAACACGGCCAGAACGCCGCTCCACACAAACTCGGTGTGGCCATTTCTGACCTGGAACGGAAAGTCGTAGGTCTGGTAAAGTCCTGCGACCGATTTCCGGTAGGTATCTTCACCCTCTTCGTACCAGTCGTTCATCCCGCGGAAATATTCGGCTTCTGTATAGTACGTGTCGGGGTCCACATTCCTGGCCGCCACCTGGCGGCCGTCCACTTCGAGGCGGAAGGAGCGGACGGCTAGCAGCTTGCTGCTGTAGTTACCTCCATACATCCTGGCCTTATAGTTCCCGTCGGGGAGGTCGACGCGAAAGCTTGCCTTGCCCTCACCCAGGTCAGCCCATAACCAATCGCCCGTGAGACGATCAGGTCTTTGAGCCAGCCAGCCTCTGGCATCGCCCGGGATTACCGTCCAGCCGTAGCCGCGGAATGGGGCATAAGTGGTCTTTTCGGTAACCAGCTTCGCTCCCGCCATCAATGGCGAGCCGATCGGGCCGAAGTCGAGCAACACTCTTCGGTCGTTGGCCTCGATTACCGGCGGCGCGGCTGGGGCTAGATAGAATTTATAGAACCAGAGGTCTCGTTCGAATTTCTCAGCGCTATGGATCTCTATGCGCAACGACCGGATGCGAGTCAAGTCAAGGGAGTTCCCTTTGGGCTCCCGAATCTCTTGGAATGGAATCTCCAGCCGGTTCTTGGCCCGGGAGAGGTAGATATCTCCTGAGGTGTAAACGACACCCGCCTCGTCCGTCGCTGCCATCACGATGGAAATCATGAAATCTGAGCCGTTCTCGACTGAGAAGACCAACCGGTCGTAGCCGGTCCAATCGGACGGCAGGCCCGAGGCGGGGGTCAATTCGAGAGTGCTGTACTCCTTGGTCGACAACAGCACCAGGTGGAGCGCTCCTGACGGGACAGTCGGTAGTCGGTCCTCAGACCGTTCGATGGCAGCACCATCCCCAATCGTCTTGGTCCACTCAGCGCGGGCTCCGCTGACCTTAAGAGACTGGATAACCGTGGGATCCTGAAAGGTGCAGACGTACTTACCAAGGGGCTTCTCCGCCCACAATGGGGCAACCAAAACGCAAAAAAGGGCAACTATGGTAAGAGGACAACGCATAGCCGAATACCAATTAAGTACTGAACCGACTGCTCACTGGAAAGCCGCGATCGGCCGATCCTGCACCTGCCAACATACGAGCGTTTTTATCATCGCCTAGTTGAAGGGGCAAGCGAATTTCGGGGTCAGGCGTGGATTCTGATGATGATTTAAGATCCCCCGAGTTTGAGAAGTGGATTGAGAACGGGTTAGAATAGCCTCATTGAGTTTAACTAAAGTGGCGGTAGAAGTATCTTAATTTTGCAGGGGTTTTCTCAGAACGGTCCATGAATTCGGATTCGCCCTGTGTCTACTCGATAGCTCGTTTGCTTCTCCTCCTCATTCCGTATCCCATAAGTTCAGCGACGTTAACGGTGCCATTCTTTTTGGAGCAAGCAACCGCTCAAATGGGAAAGGCGGACTTGTCTGATCAGCGCCTAAAACCAAGGGTCACCGTGAAGGTTGTGGATGAAAACGGAGTCTCCGTGATCTCGACGAGAGTCACCCTTACCCAGACCGAAACACATTCTCAGTCTGGTTGCGAGACTGATTACACGGGTCGATGCGAGATGGAGGCTCTCGATCCAGGCGTTTGTCGACTTCAGGCGGAGAAGGAAGGATTCTATTCCACACTCCTGAATGACCTGAAGGTGAGCGAGAGCCAGGAACTGGAAGTCACACTAAATCATCAGCAGGAGTATGCTGAAACGATGAATGTGGTCGACTCACCTGAAGTCATTGACCCGCAGCAGACGGTCAAGAGCCAGGACTTGGGCTATCGGGAGATTATCAATCTTCCATATCCTACAACCCGCGATGTTCGAGGCGCCTTGCCATTTATTCCGGGCGTACTGGCAGATGTAACCGGACAAATTCACGTGGGCGGATCGGACACCTATCAGATTGTGGATTACCTCGACGGATTCAACATCACCCAACCTGTCAGTGGCCTGCTGGACCTGCGGGTCAGCGCGGATGCGCTTCGTTCCATGGAGGTCCAGAGTAGTCGTTACCCCGCTGAATACGGAAGGGGCTCGGGGGGTGTAGTCAACATGGTGACTGGGATGGGTGACGACCGTTATCGGTTCTCGGCGACCAATTTCATCCCTTCGATTCAGACGCGTAAGGGCTTAAATCTCAACGAGTGGACCCCGCGCGCGACCTTTTCTGGGCCTCTGAAGAAGAATAAAGCCTGGTTCTTCGATGCTGCCGACTACGAATATGATCTGAACATCGTTGAAGAGCTTCCCGCTGGCGCTGACCGGAATC